>JBBQRV010000107.1:0-11493 GCA_038214475.1 Propionibacteriales bacterium
CGGGTACGCCCGATGCTCGACCGATCAACAAGACCTGACTGCTCAACGCGACGCCTTGCTCGCCGTGGGTGTCGAGCCCGAGCGGATCACGTTGACCACGGGCTGACCGGCACCAACCGCGAGCGACCCGGACTCCGCGAAGCGCTCGCCGCATGCCGGGCCGGCGACACCCTGGTGGTCACCAAGCTTGATCGGCTGGCGAGGTCGCTGCCGGATGCTCGAGCGATCGCCGACGAACTGACGACCCGACAGATCAGCCTCTCGCTCGGCGGCTCGGTCTACGACCCGACCGACGCCGTTGGTCGGCTTCTGTTCAACGTTCTTGCGATGGTCGCTGAGTTCGAGTCCGACCTCATCAGGCTTCGCACCTGCGAGGGCATGCAGGTCGCCAAGGCCAAGGGCAGGCTGCGCGGCAAGCAGCCCAAGCTCAATCGCAAGCAAGAATCTCACCTGGTCTCGCTGGTGCACAGCGGCGAGTACAGCACCGCCGAAGTCGCCGAACTCTTCGGCGTGGGCCGCTCGACCGTCTACCGAGCCATCGAACGCCAACGGATCTCGGCCAAAGCTGGGATCGCTCAGGCGTCATCGAGGAGCTGACCCGGCCACGGCGCCGGCTGTCCCGTATCCGACACCCCACCGAGACGCCGGCGTTCTCGGTCCTCCGGTTCGCGGGTCCACGTCCGATCGAGGTTCGGCTTGTGGGAGTGGCTCAGTCCTCTTGCCGGGTCCGGCGCGCTGTTCCACGGTTGAGCGCCAGGTGGCCGCCGAGGAATCCCGCACCTGCTGCGACCGCGTTCCCCGCGAGGCCGAGCTTGGTGCCGGCGGAGTACCTGCCACGCAGCCGCGCGAGGAGCGAGCCCAGGAGGAGGAACGTGGCGATGTCGGTGCCCAACGCATGCACCGCACCGATCCGACGCTCGGCCCCGGACATCTCTGCCCAGTCGCCGGCGCCCGCGACTGCGGTCGGTACTGCCGCCGCCAGCCCCGCTCCGACCAGGAGCGTCGCGGCGCGACGTGCCTGAATCCCACCGGCCAGGTCGAGAAGCGTTGCACTGTTCCAGCACCCGAGCGTCAGATCGGTGAGCAAAGGATGCACCGAGTGGCCGAAGACGTCGGTGTGCAGTGGGCTTCGTCGTGCCCAGTCGAGCACGGGTCCGTAGACGAACTGCTGCGCATCGGCTACCCGCCCGGAAGCAGGGCTCTCGCCCATGGCCCGGGCCACCCTCTGCGGAAGTGGCAAGACGCCCACGGCATCAAGGTACTCCGCCGCCAGCCGCCCGGTCGAGCATCGCACGCGGAGCGTGCCACAACGGGATCCCCTGCGGGACGGCTGAGTCTCTCGTCGCCGATCCGTCCATGCGCGCCCACCGGGCCCCGGTGGGCGCGCATGGCACGGGACGCCCGCCTGCCCGACAACCTGCCCGGACGGGTCCACCAGATCGAGCTGGAGGTCAGGGAGTCCGAGCACGAGGTCGCCCCCGGCGTACGGCAAGCGATGTGGACCTACGGCGGGGCCGCGCCGGGACCGGTGCTCCACGGACGCGTGGGCGACCGTTTCGTGGTCACCCTGGTCAACCGCGGCACGATCGGGCACTCCGTGGACTTCCATGCGGGGACGCTGGCCCCGGACCGCCCGATGCGCACGATCGCACCGGGTGGTCCCTCGTCCACCGGTTCACGGCCACCCGTGCCGGGATCTGGATGTACCACTGCTCCTCGATGCCGATGTCCGCGCACATCGCCAGTGGGCTGTTCGGCGCGGTCGTGATCGACCCGCCCGGCCTGCCCGCCGTGGACCGTTCCTTCGTCCTGGTGCAGTCCGAGCTCTACCTCGGTGCGCAGGGCCGCACCCTCGAGCTGGACGCCCTCGAGGACGAGCGGGCCGACGGGGTCGTCGTCAACGGCATGCCAACCAGTACGACCACGAGCCGCTGCGCGTCCGCACCGGCGAGCGGGTGCGCATCTGGATGCTGGACGCCGGCCCCAACCGCGTGACCTCACTGCACGTGGTCGGTGGCCAGTTCGACCGGGTGTGGGCGGAGGGCTCCTACCGGCTCGGTCCCACCAGCGCCCGGCCCGAGACTCGGGGGCACAGGCGCTGGCCCTCGCCCCGGCCCAGGGCGGGTTCGTCGAGCTCACCTTCCCCGAGCCAGGTCGTACCCGGTCGTGAGCCACATGATGGTCGACGCCGAGCGCGGTGCGCACGGCATCTTCGAGGTCACCGACTGAACCTGCCGGGCCGGCTCAGCCGTTCGAGGCGGGGCGGAGGTCGTGGGGACCGCCGTACTCCCCACCCGGGGTCACGATCGTCCCTGCCTCACCACGCAGGATTGCCGTGGCGTCCTCGAGTCTTCCGATGGCGGCCATGTCACCGGTGAGCTCGACGAACCGGCAGACGGCGTTGACCTTGGGCCCCATCGAGCCGGCGGGAAAGTCCTCACGCTGCAGGGCCGCGGGCGTGGCTCTCAGGATCGGTTCGGCCTCAGGTGTGCCGAAGCCGCGTTGCACGTGTGCGACGTCGGTGAGCACCATCAGCACATCGGCCTCCAGCGCCTCGGCCAGCACCGAGGTGGTGAGGTCCTTGTCGACCACGGCCTCGACTCCCTCGAGCTTGCCCTCCTCGTTGCGGATCACCGGTACGCCGCCGCCCCCCGCGCACACGACGACCGCACCACTGTTCAGCAGCAGCCGGATCAGCCGGGTCTCCACCACCCGCTGGGGCTTGGGCGAGCCGACGACACGGCGCCACTTCTCTCCGTCGGCCTTGACCGTCCAGCCGCGCGTCTCGGCGAGCCGGTGGGCTTCCTGCTCGGAGTAGACCTCGCCGACGAACTTGGTCGGGTTGGAGAAGGCCGGGTCGTTCACCTCCACCAACGTCTGGTTGATGATCGCCGCCACCTGGCGTCCGGGCAGCGAGTTCTGCATCGCCTGGAGCAACCAGTAGCCGATCATCCCCTGGGTCTGCGCCCCGAGCACGTCGAACGGGTACGGGGTGGTCAGGTGGGGGTCGGAGGCACTCTGCAGCGCCAGCACACCGACCTGGGGTCCGTTGCCGTGGGTGATGACGAGCTCGTGCTCGGCGGCCAGGGGCGCGAGCGCCGTCACTGCCGTGGCGACGTTCTGCTCCTGGACGTCGTTGTCGGGCTTCTGCCCCCGCTTGAGCAGGGCGTTGCCGCCCAGTGCGACCACGATGCGCACCTCAGCCTCCCATCGTGGCGACGAGCACGGCCTTGATCGTGTGCATCCTGTTCTCGGCCTGGTCGAAGACGATCGAGTGCTTGGACTCGAACACCTCGTCGGTCACTTCCAGGGCCGCCATCCCGGTCTTCTGGAACAGCTCCTCGCCGACCTTGGTGTGCCGGTCGTGGAAGCCGGGGAGGCAGTGCATGAACTTGACCTGCGGGTTGCCGGTGAGCTCGAGCAGCTCGGTGTTCACCTGGTAGGGCTTGAGCAGGTTGATCCGTTCCTCCCAGACCTCCTTGGCCTCACCCATGGAGACCCACACGTCGGTGTAGACGAAGTCGACGCCCTGGACGCCCTCGGCGACGTCCTCGGTGTTCAGGATGCGTGCCCCGGTCTCGGCGGCGATCTCCTTGGCCTGCTGGATCACGTCGTCGTGGTTCCACAGGGACTTCGGGGCCACGATCCGCACGTCCATCCCCATCATGGCGCCGGCCACCAGGAGCGAGTTGCCGACGTTGTTGCGGGCGTCGCCGAGATAGGCGAAGGCGATGTCGGCGTCGTGCTTGCCGGCGTGCTCACGCATCGTGAGCATGTCGCACAGCGTCTGGGTGGGGTGCCACTCGTCGGTCAGGCCGTTCCACACCGGCACACCGGCGTACTTCGCGAGGGTCTCGACGTTCTCCTGTGCAGAACCGCGGTACTCGATGCCGTCGTAGTAGCGGCCCAGCACGCGCGCAGTGTCCTCCATCGACTCCTTGTGCCCGATCTGCGACCCCGACGGGTCGAGGTAGGTCACCTTCGCCCCCTGGTCGAAGGCTGCCACCTCGAACGCGCACCTCGTCCGGGTGGAGGTCTTCTCGAAGATCAGTGCGATGTTCTTGCGGGTCAACCGTGGCTGCTCGGAGCCGACGTACTTGGCCAGCTTGAGCTCCGCGGCGAGATCGAGGAGGAACTTCCACTCCTTGGGGGTGAAGTCCAGCTCCTTGACGAAGCTGCGGTGGTGCAGGTTGAAGCCCATCTCAGATCCCTTCGCGTTCGATGGGGCACGTAATGCAGCGTGGTCCTCCACGACCGCGCCCCAGCTCGTTCCCCTGGATGGTCACCACCTCGATGCCGTTCTTGCGCAGGTGGGTGTTGGTGGTGACGTTCCGCTCGTAGGCCACGACGACCCCCGGGCTCACCGCGAGCACGTTGCAGCCGTCGTCCCACTGCTCACGCTCGGCGGACTTCACGTCCTGGGTCGCGGTGAGCACGTTGATCTGCTCGAGCCCGAGGGCGTTCGCGATTGCCCGGTGCATGTCGTCCGGCTCGTGCGCGGTGACTGACAGCTCCTTCTCGGTGTCGCCCGGCTCGATCGTGTACGACGGCAGGTTCCTCAGTCCGACGTACTGGGTGAAGGTGTCCGCGTTGAGCATGGTCATCACCGTGTCGAGGTGCATGAAGGCGCGCTTCTGGGGCATTGCCAACGCGACGATCTTGCTGACGCTGCCGTCCGCGAAGAGCCGCTGCGCGAGCCGCTCGACACCCTGGGGTGTGGTCCGTTCGCTCATCCCGATAAGCACGGTCCCGCGGCCGATCACCAGCATGTCGCCACCCTCGGCGGTGGCACGGCCGTTCGCCGACCCCTCGGACCAGACCTTGAACTGCGAGTCCGCGAACAGCGGGTGCCAGCGGTAGATCGCCTCGTAGTGGATGGTCTCGCGCATCCGCGCCTTCATCCGCATCGAGTTGATCGAGACACCGCCGTAGATCCAGGCGGAGGTGTCCCGGGTGAACAGGTGGTTGGGCAGCGGCGGCAGGAACAGGTCGTCGAGGTCGAGCGCCGAGATCACGACCGAGCTCGGCTCAGCCACGTGCTCGAGCAGCTCCCGCTTGGTCATCCCCCCGATCAGGTGCTCCACCAGCAGCTCGTCGTCGAAGCCGGAGAACAGGTTGTGGAGCGCATCGACCGCCATCGGCCCGTAGATCCGCTCGTCGAAGGAGGCGTCGAGGATGTGCCTGCGCGCCTCGGGAAGCGCCACCGTCTCGCGCAGCAGCTGGTCGAGGAGGTGCACCTTCACACCGAGGTCGCGGAGTGACTCCGCGAAGGCGTCGTGCTCCTGCTTCGCGTGCTTGACCCACAGCACGTCGTCGAACAGGTAGGAGTCCTTGTTCGTCGGCGTCAGGCGTTTCAGCTCCAGGTCCGGCCGGTGCAGGATTGCCTGGCGGAGCCGACCCACCTCCGAGTCCACGTGCAGGGCCATGCCACGTCTCCCGTCGTTCGTCTGCAGGCTTCGTCGCCCGCCCCTCACTCTCTCCTCGCGGCACGCGGCGCCATGAGGGCCGAAAGACCCACGCTTGAGGGGACTTCGACCGCGTTCCCCGACCAGACAGCCCTGCTTGTCTGGGAACACGCGGATCCCGACCGGACGAGGTAACACCATGGACGCGCAGACATCGCCGACAGCACCTGCGGACCCGGCCGAGCACAAGAGGAAGTTCAGCTTCCCGAGCGCCTTCACCGTCTTGTTCGGGGTCACCATCGCGGTGTGGGTACTGGCGTTCATCATTCCCACCGGGGCCTACAAGGTCAGCGAGAAGACCGGCGGCCCGGTCCCGGGCAGCTATGAGGGTGTCGACGCCGGCCTGTCGTTCGGCGACCGGCTGATGCAGCTCTTCCTGGCGCCGATCAACGGGCTCTACGGCGTCAAGGCCAGCGATGGCGGCTTCATCGGTCCCTACGAGTCCGGTGAGCTCTTCGGGGCCGCCGGGGTCTTCCTCTTCGTGCTCGCCATCGGGATCTTCATCACGATGTCCATGAAGACCGGCGCAATCGACAACGGCATCGAACACGTCGCGGAGCGGTTCGGCCACAAGGGCGCCGTGCTGATCGTGATCCTGATGGTGCTGTTCTCGATCGGCGGCACCACCGAAGGAATGGCCGAGGAGACCCTGGGCTTCTACGCGCTGGTCGTTCCCCTCATGCTGAGCCTGGGCTATGACCGGATGGTCGCCGCGGCCACGATCCTGGTCGGCGCCGGGATCGGCGTCCTCGCCTCCACGGTCAACCCGTTCGCCACCGGTGTCGCCTCGGATGCTGCCGGCATCTCGATCGGTGACGGCATCGGCTTCCGGTTCCTGATGTACGTCGTCCTGGTGCCCGTCGGAGTGCTCTACGTGCTCCGCTACGCACGGAAGGTCAAGAAGGACCCGTCGAAGTCCATCACCACCGGACAACCCGAGGACGCCGAGATCGCCACCCGCGGCATCGGCAGCGCGCCGGCGCTCACCGGCCGCCAGAAGACCGTGCTGGCCATCGTCGCGTTCACGTTCGCCTTCATGATCTTCGCGATCGTGCCCTGGGCCCAGGTCATCAACGGTCCCGACGCGGACAGCTTCGGGTGGCAGCTCGACTGGTACTTCCCCGAGCTGGCCGCGCTGTTCATCGTGATGTCCATCGTCGTGGGCCTGATCGGCGGCCTCGGCGAGAAGGGGCTCACCGACACGCTGGTCCGGGGCGCCGGAGACTTCATCGGCGTCGGCCTGATCATCGTCCTGGCCCGCGGTGTCACGGTGATCATGAACAACTCGCAGATCACCGACACGGTGCTGCACTCGATGGAGGGCATCGTCAACAACACCTCCTCGGGCCTCTTCGGGGCCTTGATGTTCCTGATCAACCTTCCGCTTGCGTTCCTCGTGCCTTCGACCTCAGGCCATGCCGCTCTGGCGATGCCGATCCTGGCTCCGCTGGCGGACTTCGCGAACGTCCCGCGGGCGATGGTGGTCACGGCCTTCCAGTCGGCCTCCGGACTGGTCAACCTGATCACCCCGACATCAGCTGTCGTGATGGGTGGGCTAGCCCTGGCCAAGGTTCGCTACGACGAGTACCTCCGCTTCATGGGACCGCTGCTGCTCGTGCTGCTGGTGGCCTGCACCGCCTTCGTCTCCATCGGAGCCGCCCTCTCCTGACCTCGGGATGGGTTATCGCACAGGTGTCCTATTTCGCTTAGCGTGGATATCAGCGGAGGCTGGGGGTGGACCGGTCGTCGACGTGGCGGGGCTCTCTTCAACTTGCTTCTTCCGGGGCATGCATACACCTCAACGTGGCGCGGCACCTGCGTCAACGCCCGTGCGTGTCGGTGTTCAGGACCCCGCGCCAACGACACATCCACCGGGCGTGTTCATCCATGTGTCTGTGGGCCGATTCCAGGGAAACGAGGGAGCTTGCGCCCATCCCCGAAATGCGCTGCTCGAATACGGAGGCAAGTAGTCATACCACTGCGTATGACTGTCAAGCGCGGGCCGCCTGCGCTCGACGCTCTGGTCCATTCCGTCCCCCAAGCGGATCCCCTGCGGGACGGCTGAGTCTCTCGTCGCCGATCCGTCCATGCGCGCCCACCGGGCCCCGGTGGCGGTTCCCCTTACGACATTCACGAGGTGGGGTCGACGTCCATCTCGATCGAGAGACCGCGCACGCTCCGCGGCAGTCAGTGCCCGTTGTGCCTTCGGGTGGCTGAGGCCCACACGGCGTAGGTTGGGCCGCCGCTAGTTCAGCCCGGGGAGCCCGTGGAGCCGGTCAGTCCTCGTCGTGCTCGACGACGTCCTTCATCTGCTCACCGCGCGAGTCGCCCGACGGCTCGTTGCCCGAGGGCGTGTGGCCGGTGTCCTCGGCCTGGGTGCCCTCCTCGGAGTTCTCCACCGCCTCGTCGATCGTGTCGCCACCGAGGCTCGGCTCGGGGTCGTGCAGGGTGTCGTCGTCTTTTCGCGTCATGCCAGCCAGTTTCGCAGCGCACCGCGATCCGCGCCACACCCTGGAGGACGGGTCGTCGACCGACGGGTCACTGGCCGCGCGAGTCTGGGTCGACGCCGGCGAAAGGCAGGAGGTCGGCAATCGCGTAGGTGCCCCTCTCCCGGTGGCCCCCCGCCACTTGGCGGGGTGGTGGGGTGTCCTCATCGCGCCTGCGGTCGAAGCGATCCGAGCGACCCATCCCGAACTCCTGATCGCTGACTCGCTACCCCAGGTGGATGGACGAGGACGAACTCGCCAGGATGCGCGAGACGCCGCTCTGGCTGGATGAAGACCCCCTCAGGACTGCTGCGGGCGTTGGTCGCGGGCCGACCTCGCGAGTAGTCGAACGCACATGGCGATCCGCGCGGTCGCTGTGCCGCCACAGGATCCTCTTCGGTGATCGTTGCCGCGGCGGGTTCGGCTGAGCTCGTAGGCTGTCCTGGTGCCAGAGCCCGTCGCTTGTCGCCCGGTCGATCCGACGTCACACGCGGTCACCGAGTTGGCGAGCCTGTTCGAGCTGTACCGGATCCACTACGGCCAGGCGCCCGCCCCGGTGGCGACACGGGCCTGGGTCGGCGAAATGGCCAGATCCCGTGAGCTCACGTTCTATGCCGCTTACCACGGTCCGCGAATGGTCGGATTCGCAGCCAGTCACCAGATCCCGGCCTCCCTTCGGCTGGGTCGGTTCTGGCAGCTACGCGACCTTTTCGCCGACCCGGCGATGCGTCGCCAAGGCATCGCAAGTCAGCTGGTCGAAACCGTCCGACAAGCCGCCACCGATGCCGGTGCGCTACGGCTGTCTCTGCAAACCGAACCGACCAATGCCGCAGCACTAGAGCTGTACCGTCGGCGCGGTTTTACGATCAACGCCGGGCTAGCGACGCTGAGCCTCAACCTCGCCAGATAGGGATCCTCTACTGGTGATGTCCCGCGCAACGATCTACACGCGGAGCGTGCCAGGATGGCCGCGATCTGATCGTCAGCTCGGTGCTTGGCGCGGCCCGGTTCAGCAGTGTCCGACTCGGGCTCACAAGAGGTCAGGCGAGAGTCGCGATCGCTGTACGCGTCGCGCGCCGCATCCGAGGGCGGCGCCTTGGTACTGGCGTTGCGTCGTCAGCGACCGCGCCGGGAGAAGCCGAAGCCACCCAGGAGCAGGACGACGAGCACGACAATGATGATGATCCAGAGCATAGGCTGAGCATGGCACCCTCGCCTCAGGTTGGCTACCCCCACATCTGGACACCAGCCCGTCGATCAGGGCGGGGTCCGTCGGTGGAGCGGCGTGGCGCACGGACTCGTTCATCCCCGCGCTGGAAGCTAGGTCGGTGCTGGGGTCGCGCCCGCTGATGCGGAGCGCCGCTGCGGCGCACGCGGACCTGTCCGCAATCAGTACGGCGATCGTCGATCTCGACGGCGTCCCGGCTGCGCACTTCGAAACTGATCACCCGTGCGCCACTGGCGTCGCGATAGACCACAGCTTCAGAAGCCGTACGCGCTTCGGAACCCTCCGCGCATCGAGCCTCACCTACGACGTTCGGACTTTCCGATCGTTGAAGACAGCCGCGTCGTTGTTCCCAACCGTGGCCCCGAACGATGTCGTTGCCCGCGGTTCTCGCCGAAACT
This sequence comes from Propionibacteriales bacterium, assembly GCA_038214475.1. Classification (GTDB taxonomy): domain Bacteria; phylum Actinomycetota; class Actinomycetes; order Propionibacteriales; family Nocardioidaceae; genus Nocardioides. The sequence goes on from JBBQRV010000107.1 coordinate 9,578, forward strand.
CGCTTGTACGACGGAAAAGGTCGTGGATCGCGCGCGAGCGCATGTCACAGAACCCGCCCGCGGAGGCGTGCCAGTCGACGATCCCGTTGTGGCACGCTCCGCGTGACGACCGGCTTGTGGCACGAACTCGCCGGCTCCCCGTCGATGCGTTCCGGTGTCGCCGTGGCGGGTTCCTCATGTGGGAGTGGCCTGACCGCCCCCCTGTCCAGTTCGGTTTGACAGTCATACGCGGCGGTACGACGCAGTTCTTGTTGCTGCAGGACGGCTGGGGCGGAGGTCGCCGGTCTCCGGTGGCATGGGAGACGCGGCCGGGCGCTGGCCGATGTCGTGGAATCATCTCGACATGAATATCCAGACCGTCGCTGTGCTCGCGATCATGCTGCTGGCGCTCGCGGCTGCCTTTCAGATCGGCCTCGCCGCCGGAGCTCCGTGGGGTGCGGCAGCTTACGGCGGACGGGCGGTCTCGAGGGACGGCGTCTTGCCGAGCCGCTATCGCCTCGGCAGCGGTGCCGCTGCGTTGGTGCTTCTGAGCGCTATCTGGATCGTTCTCGCTGCCGTTCGGGCCGTCGGTCGCGGGCCCGTTTCCTCGCCGATGCTCACGGTCGTTCTTTGGTGCTTGGCCGCCATGTTCGGGCTGAACACCCTCGCTAATGCACGAGGCCTCCACCCCGTGGAGCGGTGGGGCGCCGGCACGGTGACGGCACTTCTGGCCCTCTCCTGCGCGCTGATCGCGGCGAACTGACCCCGCCGATCTCGACGGATCGGCGCGCCTGGTGGTCCCGGCCTCCGTTGAAGGATCCTCGAGCGGGGAGCGGATCGCGCCGTGGGTGCTGGCACGGTCACGGCGGCGTCCCCGTCTGGAGTGGCCCATGGCTGGTTAAGTGACTTGTTTCCGTGGCGGTGCCACCATTGCTCCTGTGCGGAGCGCAGAGCTGGCCGTCGGTGATCCGCGGCGGGGCCGGGCGGGGGTGGCTGTGGTGGCGTCCCTCGGGATTGCTGCGATGTTCGCCGCCATCACCGCGGTGAGCAAGGAGGCCTCCGCGCTCAACCTGCGCCAACCATGGCAGGACGACCCCTACGACGTGCCCGTGTCGTTGGACTTCGTCGTCTTGCCGCTGCTGGTCGCGCTCGGTGCCCTTCGAGTCCAGTTGTGCCGGCGTTGCGAACCGTTGCCTTCGCGGCGACTGCTCGACCTCCTCCGGGTCAGCAGCGCCGCCCTGGGGGTCTGCGCTGCGACCCAGGCCGCCGAGTGGGTCGCCGTGCTCCTGGGTCGCCACCGCGCGAGCTGGACCGTGTCCACGACCTGGCAGGTGACTGTGCTGGCCGTACTGACCGTCGCGACCGTCGGGGCATGGGTGATGGTGCGGCTTGCGGCCCGAACCGTGAAAAGCGCCAGCGCGGTCGCTGGGCAGCCGGACTGGCTCTCTGACGGCGTCGCTCTCGCGGTGCGCGCCTCCGGGGTGTTCGGTCTGGGGGTACCGGCCAAGGCGGTCATCGGCTGGGTCGACGCGCAGTTGATCACCCGGATCCGGACCCACCCGGTGGCCGCGGCGGGGATCTTCGCCGCGGGGCTCGCAGCACCCTTGGTGGCCGCGAAGGTCGTACTGGAGGGTTATCCGGCTCCACTGGTCCTGCTCGTCTCAGCCTTCGTGACCGCGGCCTTGTTCGCGGTGGTGGTTGTGCTCGGCGCCTACCTGCGCGTCGTTGAACCGCACACCATCCCGACGCCGGTGTGGGTGTCTTCGACGGTGGTGGCTTGCGCCGCAGGTTGTGTCGCGTTCGCCTTCCACGACTCGCTGCTCGCTCAGCAGACGGTAGGCGGCCTGAGCGGACTTTTCCTCGGCAGCGGCTTTGCCGCGGGTGCGTTGAGCGCCGCCGCGCAGGCGCTCTGGCGCCGTTTCAGGGCACGCACCGCA
>JBBQRV010000108.1:0-11357 GCA_038214475.1 Propionibacteriales bacterium
CGGGGAGTTCTCCGACGTCCAGCAGCTGCAGGGCAAGCGGATCGCCACGTCCTACACCGGGGTCGTGCAGGACTTCCTGCGCAGCCGTGGGGTCGAGGCGACCGTCACCCGGCTCGACGGGGCGGTCGAGACCAGCATCCAGCTCGGCGTCGCCGACGCCATCGCTGACGTCGTCGAGACCGGAAGCACTCTGCGCGCCGCCGGGCTCGAGACCTTCGGTGAGGTGGTGCTCGAGTCGGAGGCGGTGCTGATCACCCGTGCCGGTGCCGCCCCGCCCACCGGCTTCGAGGTGTTCAAACGGCGCCTCGACGGCGTCCTGGTGGCCCGCACCTACGTGATGATGGACTACGACATCAGCAACGACGACGTGGCCGCGGCGGTCGCCCTGACGCCCGGGCTCGAGGGCCCGACGATCTCGCCGCTGGGCCGCGAGGGCTGGGTGGCCGTCCGCGCGATGGTGCCCCGCACCGGCGCGCAGCGACTGATGGACGACCTGTACGACCTGGGCGCGCGGGCCATCCTCCTGACCGACATCCATGCCTGCCGACTCTGACGCCCCCCGCGGGGTGTCGCTGCCGCACACCTGGCGTCCGTTCGGGGCGCGGATCGCCGCCACGGTCGGCGGCGTCGGGCTGCTCGTGGTGTGCATGGTCGCCTGGGTGTCGTTCCCTCCGGAGGTCCGGGGCCAGTTCACGTTCTTCCAGAAGCTGACGATGCTCTTCATGTTCGGCCTCGCCTTCGCGGCCTGGTTCGCGCTGGTGCGCTCCCGGGTGGTCGCGGAGGAGGACCGGCTGGTCGTCGTCAACGGCTACCGCACCCACGTCTACGTGTGGGCCGAGGTGATCGCGGTCCATCTGCTCGCCGGCGCCCCCTGGGCCACCCTCGACCTCTCCGACGGCACCACGGTCTCCACGCTGGCGATCCAGGGCTCCGACGGTGACCGGGCCCGCGACGCCGTACGCGAGCTGCGGGTGCTGATCGGCTGAACCGGCCCGAGATGCCCGCGACGTAGGGCAACATGTGCCCCAGTAGCCACGCGGACGTTCACGGGAGGCCCACAGCGGTGACTGACGAGAACTGGAACCAGGCACGACTGATCCCCACATCTGGGATCAACGGCGCAGAGGAACAAGAGCGCAGGGCAACGTCTGCGTTCCTGGCGGTTCTGACGGCGGTCAAGGAGTTCGGACGGGCCATCACGCAGCCTCTGGGAGCGCCCGCGGGCAAGGTCGAGGCATTCATCGAGGTCCCGTTCCAGCTGGGGGATCATCAGTTCTACCCCGATGGCCTGATCCGGGTGTCGAGGGGCAAGACCGTGTGGACGGCGCTGGTCGAGGTCAAGACGAACAACAACGACCTCAAGCCCGAGCAGCTCGAGAACTATTTGGAGATCGCTCGCGAACACGGGTACGACGCGCTGCTCACCATCTCGAACGAGATCGACCTGCCGACGGCAGTCACCCTACGAAGGTCGACGGACGCAAGACCAAGAAGGTAGCGCTGCGACACCTGTCATGGATGGCTGTGCTCAGCGAGGCAGTCATGCAGCGTGAGCACCGTGGGGTCGCCGATCCCGACCAAGCGTGGATCCTGGGTGAGTTGATCCGTTATCTGGAGCACCCTCGCTCAGGTGCGCTAGAGATGGAAGACATGGGCGCCGCCTGGGTCCCCACTCGCGAGGCCGTGGCCGCTGGCACGCTCCGCGCGACGGACAAGAACATCGGCGAGGTCACTGCGCGCTTCGATGCCCTCGTCCAGTACTGCTGCCTCAAGCTTGGTCGTGGCCTGGGGGAGGAGGTCACCCCGGTCCTGAGTCGCAAGGAGCGGGCCGACAGCAGCGTCCGGACCCAGGCACTCGCGGCTTCGTTGGCCGCGACCGGGACCTTGTCGGGAGGACTCAGCATTCCAGGGGCAGTCGCCGCGCTCCATGTCACGGCAGACCTGCGGGCGGGTCAGGTGATCTGCCACGTGGACGTGGACGCCCCGCGAGAAGGGAGACCCTTGACGAGGGTGAACTGGCTGCTGAGGCAGGTCAAGGACGCCCCACCTGACCTCAGGGTCGAGGCCTTTCTCATGCGTTCCCGCGGTGAGGGAGCGTCGGAACTGCTGGGCAAGGTTCGTGACAACCCCTCGCTCCTCATCGAGGACCCCACTCGCGAGATCCGGGCGTTCAGGATCGCGTCGAGCGCAACCCTGGGGAGCAAGCGAGGGCGGGGGCGAGGCGGATTCATCGATTCCGTCACCGGGACCGTCAACACCTTCTACGTCGATGTGGTGCAGAACCTCCGCGCCTGGCATCCCACCGCGCCACGCCTGAGGGAACTCGGTCCGGAGGACACCGGCGAGGATGCTGTCGAGGGGGCGCTGATCTCTACTGCGCTCTCCTCCCAGGATGGGTCGGAGGCCTCGGAGCAGGCGGCTGTCGTCCTTCGCGCACAGCGGCTGAGGCTTGTCGGGGACTCGCTTGACTCATTCATCGACCAGAACGGCTCTCGATGGGCGCCCGTTGACTGATCTGCTCAGCCGACGGCCCGGATCCCCCACGACATCGAGTGCTCGTCGCCCGGTTCGCCGGCCGGTGCCAGCACGGCCAGCCCGTCGCCACTCCTGAACGCGTTGGCCGGGGCGGTCATCGGCTCGACGGCCAACGCGCGGCGGGCGCCGCGGGGGACGCCGTCCGCGGAGAACAGCTGCAGCCAGCCGACGCTCGCGTCGACCCAGAGCGCGACCCCGCGCTGCTCGCCCCGCACCAGCACGGTGGCCCGCCCTGCGCGGTCGCGCTGCAGGTCGGTGAACGCGTCGTCGAAGCGGCAGTCGCGGATCGGGCGCGAGACCCGGAAGTCGTATGCCGTGTCCGACACGTCCTCGCATCCGGTCGGGATCAGCCGGTCGTCCACCAGGACCCGCTCACCCGCAGGCAGCGTGAGCTCCCAGTCGTCGACCGGCGCCGCCCCGACGGTGAGGTAGGGGTGTGCCCCGCAGGCGTACGGCGCCGGGGAGTCACTGAGGTTGGTGCCGGTCTGGGTCACGGTGAGCCCGTCGGCCGAGAGGTCGTAGAGCACGTGCATGTCGACCGTCCACGGGTAGCCGGTCTGGGCGAGCACCCGGCACACCAGCGACACCGAGTTGGCGGTGTGCTCCTCGACCGTCCAGCCGGCCCAGCGCACCAACCCGTGCGAGGCGTTGTGCCGCGCCGGCTCGCTCAGGGGGAGCTGCAGGTCGCGGCCCTCGAACCGGTAGGCGCCGTCCTCGATCCGGTTCGGCCACGGCATCAGCAGCTGGCCGCGCCCGCCGTAGGACATCTCCGTCTCGTCGAAGCCGTCGACCAGGGGGCGTCCGTGCTGCTCCAGCACCCTGAGCGCGCCACCGCCCTCGGTGACGACCGCGCGGTAGCCGCCCGCCGAGATCTCGTACTGCTCACCGCTGGGCGCCACCATGCCGGTCACCCTAACGCCGCGGCCCGCCGCCGAGGGCAGCATGCCCGTGACGTCCGCAGGGCGGATGCTCAGCCGGCGAGGAGCCCGGTCACCCCGTCGACCCGCAGGTCGGCCCGGGCCCGGGTGTCGTGCTCGTCGAAGTGTGCCGCCTCCGCGACCGCCCAGTCCCGCCAGTGCGGTTCGGCCGCGGCGCCGTCACGCTCCAGGCCACGGGCCAGCCTCAGCTCGAGCGGTGCCTCGATCCAGCCCAGCACCGTGGCCAGTCCGGCCCAGGGGAGCGACCCTGAGCCGACGCCCTCGAGCACCAGCAGCCCGACCGGCTCGACCAGGTGGATCTCGGCGTACGCCCCGGCGTCCCAGTCGTAGCGGCGGTAGTGACCTCGTGCGCCGTCCGAGAGCGGACCGAGGATGGTGGCCAGCTGGTCGGCGACGCGGGGCAGCCCGCCCCAGCCGTCGTAGAGGTCGTCCATGTGCAGCACGCTCACCGTGGTCACCGGAGCCGCCGCGGCGCCCAGCCGCCCCGCGAGCGTGGTCTTGCCCGACCCGGCCGGCCCGTCGAGGCAGACCAGTCGACCGGCGCCGAGCGTGGGCGGGCGTGACAGTGCCAGGTCGAGCAGGGCCTTCTCAGCCGAACGCATGACCGGCGCCGCGGTAGGTGGGCACCTGGTCGACGAAGCGCGCCCCGGCCAGCAGGTGCACGACGTTGCCGTGCTCGAAGAGCTCACCCGACTTGGCGTGCCGGAACCACACCAGGTCACCCACGCGCAGGAGGCCGGCCGGGTGCCCCGTCAACGGGGTCTGCACCTCTCCGGCGCCCTCGAGCCCGGTCAGGTGCAGGCCCGGCGGTGCCCACGGCGTCGGCAGCCGTTCGGCGCCGGCCGGTCCCGAGGCGACGAACCCACCGCCGGCCACCGTGGCCACCTGCGGCGAGGGCCGGCGTACGACCGGGATGCCGAAGTACGCCGCCGGCCTCGGTGTGAAGCTCTGGAAGTGGTCGAACAGCGTCGGCACCAGCAGCCCGGACCCCGCGCTGACCTCGGTCACCACCGGGTCGGACCTCGACGACTCCACCGACCCCGAGCCGCCGGCGTTCCAGAACTCCAGGTCGAAGGCCGAGAGGGCGCCCGCGATCTCGCGTCGGCGCAGCCCCAGCTGGGTCACCGAGGCCGACTTGAGCCTGCGCACCACCAGCGACTTCGCCCGCTCACCGGGGACGTCGTCCTGGACGCCGGCGACCTGGCCCTCGTAGGTCATCACGCCGACCAGCTGGAAGCCGTCCCGCTTGGCCACCGTGGAGGCCAGCCGCAGCACCTGGTCGGCGTCGTACAGGGGGGAGCGCTTCGGTCCGACGTGCTGGCCGCCCATCCGCAGGCCGGCGTCCACGTCGACGGCCACCCGCACGGGCACCGCCCGGGAGGAGCGCACGGAGTCGATGACGTCGAGATGGGCCACGTCGTCGGCCATCACGGTGATGGCCGCTGCCGCAGACGGGGAGGAGACCAGCCGGGCCAGGGCCGCCCGGTCCACGCTCGGGTAGGCCACCACGATGTCGTCGCAGACGTCCTCCTCGTGCAGCCACAGCGCCTCGGCCAGCGAGTAGGCGAGCACGCCCCTGAAGCCGGGTCGGGTCAGCGCGCGGCGCAGCAGCGCCGGCACCCGAAGCGACTTCGACGCCACCCGGATGGGGGTGCCGGCCGCCCGCCGGGCGAGGTCGGCCGCATTGGCGTCGAACGCGTCGAGGTCGACCACGAGGGTCGGGGCGGGCAGCGGCTCGGGCGCAGCCTCCACCGCAGCGTTCAACCGCGACCACAACCGGTTGCGGTCGATGAACGAATGGGCCATCAGGTGATGCCGCGCTTGCGCAGGATCGCCTCGATGTCACCCAGGTCGTCGTCGATCGCCGGTGCCGGGCGGCCCTTCGAGACCTCGAGCTGGCCGACGGTCCGCTGCGAACGCCCAGGACGCTCCTCGGACGGCGGTCCCGAGCGTCCTGCGCCCAACCCTCGGCCGCGCATGAAGCCGGAGAGCCCGAACAGCGCCGCCGACACCCCGAAGACCACGATGCCGAGCCAGACCGTGGGCGAGAACACCAGCCGAGTCGCCCAGTCGGCGACCGACTGGCCGATGTCGCCGGCCAGCTGCAGGGTGCCGGTGAGGTAGGCCGCGGGTGGCAGCAGCGTGAGCGCGGCACCCCGCACGCCGGCGGCCAGGCCGCGATGGCGCAGGGCGTACCACGTCCAGGCGCCCCCCATGCCGGTGAGGACGACGGCCAGAGCGAACCAGATCGGGTCATGCACGTGTCCAGCCTTGCACACGCATGGAGCGCGCACGAGGCCCACACGCGACCCGCCGAACGGGCTGGGATGATGGGCACGTGTCCGAAGCCGAGCTGCCCCCGCGCACCACGATCCCCGACCCGGGCTTCGCGGACGACGACGGCACCGTCCCGGCCGGCCTGGCCGCGGCCCTGGACGCGTACGCCGCGCACGGCCGGCACCCGGACGGCTACGCCCAGGTGCTGGCCGAGCTGCAGCGCAGCCGGCTCCTGGTGCCGGTCGTGGCCCTGCTCGGCGAGGTGGAGTACGACGCGCAGGGCCTCGCCCACGACAAGTCCAGCGACATGGCGGCGGTGCTGATGCAGGGTGCCGACGGCCGGCTCGCGCTGCTGGCGTTCACCGGCCTCGAGCCGATGCGGTCCTGGGACCCCCAGGCCCGACCGGTGCCGGTGGCCGCGCGGCTGGCCGCACGGTCGGCGCTCCAGGACGGAGCGGCTGCCCTGGTCGTCGACCTGGCCGGCCCGGTGCGGTTCGTGGTCGAGGGCGACGACCTGCGCGGCCTCGCCGAGGGCTGGACGCTGGCCTGGGTGGCCGGGGGCACCGGTTGGATTCGTGCAGGCGACGCCTGATCGGCTAGTCTTGCGCTCGACCGATTCCTCGACGTGTGCTCGCATGCCCGGGGAGTCAGCACAAGCGGAGGTCATGGCTCGCCATGGTTCTCCCACCCGCATCGACCGCCGTCAGGTGACACAGGTCGTCGGGTCCGGTCCACGCAGGGCCCACGGCGTAGGCCGTGACCGTGCGGCGGTGCGTTTCCCCGGTGAGGGTGGCGTGGCGTGACTGGCTTCCGCTTGCGAATCGCAACGGGAGCCATTGTCCATTTCGGGCGGTGTGCACCCATCCACTGACCTTGGAGGACACATCAGCACAGAGCTTCGCATCAACGACCGGATCCGGGTTTCCGAGGTCCGCCTCGTTGGCCCCAGTGGCGAGACCGTCGGCATCGTGCCCACGGCCGACGCGCTGCGCCTTGCCCAGGAAGCGGACCTCGATCTCGTCGAGATCGCTCCGATGGCGCGCCCGCCGGTCTGCAAGCTCATGGACTACGGAAAGTTCAAGTACGAGAACGCCCAGAAGGCCCGTGAGGCACGGCGCAACCAGACGAACGTGATCATCAAGGAGATGAAGCTTCGTCCGAAGATCGACGCGCACGACTACGAGACCAAGAAGGGTCACGTCGTCCGGTTCCTGCGTGCCGGTGACAAGGTGAAGATCACCATCATGTTCCGTGGTCGTGAGCAGCACCGTCCCGAGCTGGGCTTCCGGCTCCTACAGCGCCTCGCCGAGGACGTCGAGGAGCTGGGCTTCGTCGAGAGCTCGCCGAAGCAGGACGGCCGCAACATGATCATGGTGCTCGGCCCGCACAAGAAGAAGGCCGAGGCCAAGGTCGAGCTCAAGGCCGAGAAGGAGACCCGCGCCGCCGAGCGCGCCGCGGCCGACGCCGAGGAGCGCGCGGAGCTGAAGGCGTCGCACGGTGCTCCTGCAGCCAAGAAGGAGCGCGGCCGCTCCGAGAACCTTGATCCCGAGATCGAAGCCTGACCGGCTGACCTAGATAGAGAGCAGTGATATGCCGAAGAACAAGACGCACTCCGGTGCCAGCAAGCGCTTCCGGGTGACCGGCTCGGGCAAGATCCTTCGCGAGAAGGCGGGCAAGCGCCACAACCTCGAGAAGAAGGCGTCCAAGGTGACCCGCCGGATGAGCGGCACCACGGAGATCGCCAAGGCCGACCGCGGTCGCGCCAAGAAGCTTCTCGGTCTCTGACAGAGACGTCACCCCCAGCACCCTGAGCCCGTCGACGGAGCTCGGGTCGAGCAACAAGGAGTAACACAGTGGCACGCGTCAAGCGGGCAGTGAACGCCCAGAAGAAGCGCCGGGTAATCCTCGAGCGCGCGAGCGGTTACCGCGGCCAGCGGTCCCGGCTCTACCGCAAGGCCAAGGAGCAGGTCACCCACTCCCTGGTCTACAGCTACAACGACCGGCGCAAGCGGAAGGGCGACTTCCGCAAGCTCTGGATCCAGCGGATCAACGCAGCCGCCCGCGCCAACGGGATGACCTACAACCGGTTCATCCAGGGCCTGAGCCTGGCCGGTGTCGAGGTCGACCGCAAGATCCTGGCCGACCTGGCCGTCAACGACGCCCCGGCGTTCGCTGTCCTGGTCGAGACCGCCAAGGCGGCCCTGCCGGCCGACGTCAACGCCCCCCGGGCCGAGGCGTCCGCCTGAGTCTCACGACTCGCGCCTGACATTCGTGGCGAGCTTCCGCGCTGACCCGACCGTGCCGCTGACCAGTGGCAACACCCGGGTCAAGAACGCGCGGAAGCTCGCCCGTCGCGCATTTCGGGCCGAACACCGGCTGTTCCTGGTCGACGGTCCCAAGGCCGTGGCCGAGGCGCTCCTCGTCGACGGCTGCGTGGTCGAGGTCTTCGGCACGCCCGCTGCGCGGGAGCGGTACGCCGACCTGGCTGCCGCGGCGCCGTGGACCCCGGTCGACGACCGCGCCCTGGCCTCGCTCAGCGAGGCGGTCAACCCCCAGGGCGTGGTGGCCGTGTGTCGCTTCCTCGACCGGCCCGCGCAGCACGTGCTCGACGGGGACGTGGTGCTCGCGGCGATCTGTGCCGACGTACGCGACCCCGGCAACGCCGGCACGGTGATCCGCTGCGCCGACGCGGCGGGTGCGGGGGCGGTCGTGCTGGCCGGTCACTCCGTCGACGCCTACAACCCGAAGACGGTGCGGGCGACGGTGGGCAGCCTCTTCCACGTCCCCCTCGCGTCCCTCGACGACCCAGCCGAAGCGGTCCGGCTGGCGCGCGCTGCCGGTCTCCAGGTGCTGGCCGCCGACGGTGCCGGCGAGCTCGACCTCGACGACGCGGTCGACCGGGGGCTGCTGGCCCGGCCGACGGCCTGGCTGTTCGGCAACGAGGCCTGGGGGCTGCCCTCCGAGCTGGCGGCGCTGGCCGATCACCGGGTGTCCATCCCCATCCACGGCCGTGCGGAGAGCCTCAACCTCTCCACCGCGGCTGCCGTCTGCCTCTACGCCAGCGCCCGCGCCCAGCGTCGTTGACCAGCGTCGTCGACCGCGTCGCTGACCATCGGCGTCGACCCGCGGAGTGCCGGGTCGGGGACGGAGCGGGCCGGGCCGGACCACCCGGAACCGCCCGAGGGTGCCGCTAGGGTGGCGCCGTGCCGGAATCGCGTGAGCCTCCAGCGGCGCTGCAGGTCTACGCCGACGCCTTCCCCGACGGGATCGTCGGGGCCGACCGCTTCGGTCAGGTGTCGGTGGTCAACGCCGTGGCCGCCCACATGCTCGGCACCAGCCTCGAGGGCGCGCTGGGCCGTCCGCTGACCGACGTGCTGCGCCTGCAGGACCAGGACGGGCTCACCTGGCTGGACGTCAACCGCCCCTACGAGGGGCTCAACATCCGTACCGGTGTGCCGGAGCAGTCGTGGCTGCTGCCCAGCGGCGACGAGGTGCTCACGACCGCCCGGATCCTGCACGAACCGGGCGCGGGCCGGATCCTCGGTGTCGCGATCGGCCTCCGGTCCGGACGAGGGCGGGCCCGGCTCGACCGGGAGCGGTCAGACCTGGTGGCCACCGTCGCCCACGAGCTGCGATCGCCGCTGACCGGCGTCAAGGGCTTCGTGCAGGCGATGCTGAACCGGTGGGACAAGCTCACCGACGAGCAGAAGAAGCTGATGCTGGCGACGGTCAACGCCGACGCCGACCGGCTCAGCCGGCTGATCACCGAGCTGCTGGACGTGGCCCGGATCGACACCGGACGGCTCTCGCTCTACCCCCGTCCGAGCAGCGTCCCCGTGCTGGTGGGGCGGATCGTCGACTCCGTGGCCGCGGGTACGGCGCGGCCGATCACCACCGACCTGCCCGACGACCTGCCCGACATCACCGTCGACCCTGACAAGTTCACCCAGGTGGTCACCAACCTGGTGGAGAACGGCGTGCGCCACGGTGAGGGCACGGTGCACGTGCGGGCCCGGCGGGTGGGCGCCGACGCCCCCTTCGACGCGGTGGAGGTGACCGTCGACGACGAGGGGGTGGGCATCCCGCTGGAGATCCGGCAGCGGGTCTTCACCAAGTTCTGGAAGCACGGCCAGCGGGGCGGCTCGGGGCTGGGCATGTACATCGTCAACGGCCTGGTCCGCGCCCACGGGGGCAGCGTCGAGATCGGCGACGCGCCCACGGGAGGTGCCCGGGTCGCGCTCACCTGGCCGGTGGATGACCGGCGCCCGGAGTGACGCTGTCGCTGCTGCTCCTGCCCAGCCCGCTGCTGGGCCCGTCGGTCTGGGCACCGGTCGCGGAGCTGCTGACCGCGCGCGGGCACGGGGTGCAGGTGGCCGCGATGCCGGCGACCGTCGAGACCCCGACCGACGTCCACCGCGCCTTCCTGGCCGCTGCCGACGGCCTGTCCGCGCCGGTGCTGGTGCCGCACAGCAACGCCGGCCTGGTCGCCCCTGCGGTCGCGGCGAGCGTGCCCGGCTGCCCGGGGATCGTGTTCGTCGACGCGGTGCTCCCGGCCCCCGACGGTCCCACTCCCTGTGCACCGCTCGGTCTGCTCGCCGGGCTGGAGGAGCTGGTCGACTCCGAGGGTCTGCTTCCTCCGTGGACCGAGTGGTGGCCGGCCTCCGAGGTCGACGCGCTCTTCCCGGACGAGGAGACCCGCAGGACGGTGGAGCACCAGCAGGGCCGGCTTCCCCTGGCCTACTTCCGGAGCCAGGTCGTGGCGCCTCCGCGCTGGGCGCAACGCTGTCACGCCTACCTCGCCTTCGGAGCGACGTACGGCGAGGAGCTGGCCCGGGCCCGGTCACTGGGCTGGGCCACGCGGGTGCTCGAGGGGCGACACCTGCACCAGCTCTGCGACCCGCGGGCCGTCGCCGACGCCGTGGAGGAGCTGGCCGGCTCGCTCGTGAGCGCCGTCAGCGGGTGACGTGCGGCTCTCCTGGCACGTGGTAGAGCCGACCCTCCTGGGCCTTCATGGTCGCGACCAGCACGAAGCTCATCGACACCAGCAACGCCCAGGCGCCCAGCTTGTCGGCGTGCACGGCCTCCCACACGTCGACCTGGCCCGGGTAGTTCCAGGCGTCCAGGAACGTGGCGCCGTTCTCGGCCAGCCACAGGAACGCGCCGATCAGCAGGAACGACAGTGCCAGCGGCATCCGGTAGCGCTGTGCCCCGACGGTGAAGTGCACCCGGCAGCGGCGCAGCACCAGCACCATCGCGGCGGCGAGGCCGAGGCGCACGTCGACGACGAAGTGATGGGTGAAGAAGTTGGCGTAGATGCCCACGGCCACGGCCGTGGTGGCCGTCGCCGGGTAGCCGGACACCCGCAGGTCGAAGCGTCGCCAGGCCTGGCAGATGTAGGAGCCGACTGCGGCGTACATGAACCCGGCGAACAGCGGTACGCCGCCGACCTTCGTCAGCGCCTCGCCCGGGTAGAGCCAGGAGCCCTGGTGCACCTTGAACAGCTCGAGGCCCAGCCCCAGCAGGTGGAAGGCGAGGATCACCAGCACCTCGCGCCAGGTCTCCAGGCCGAGCGCCCAGAAGCCGAACGTCAGCACCAGGCACCACACC
>JBBQRV010000109.1:0-11274 GCA_038214475.1 Propionibacteriales bacterium
GCGTCAAGTTAGGTACTTGTCGACCGGCAAGTATTTGCTTGCCGTTCGACAAGCAATCCTGTTAGCCTCGGGTGCCCACCCCGAACCCGAGGAGCAGTCGATGTCCACCCCGACCGACGGGCCGGTGCGTCGCGGTCGTCCCGCGGCCCCGGACACCGCCACCCTGATCCAGGAAGTGGCGCTCGAGCTGTTCAGCCAGCACGGGTACGACGGCACCTCCCTGCGCGAGATCGCCGACCGGCTCGGCGTCACCAAGGCCGCGCTCTACTACCACTACCGGACCAAGGACGACATCCTGGTCGCGATCGTGGATCCGATCGCCGTGGAGATGGAGCAGCTGCTAAGCTCAGGCACCGAGGTCGCGGTCCGGACCCCGGCCCGGCAGCGCCAGTTCCTCGAGGACTACCTCGAGCTGCTGCTGCGTCACCGGGCGCTGATCACCTACCTGGTCAACGACGTCGCGGCCCTGCTCGCGTCGACCGTGGGAGAGCGGCTGCGCGACCTCGACCGGCACCTTCAGGCGGTCTTCACCGACGGCGGGGCGCCGCTCGCCGACCGGGTGCGCACCTCGGCCGCGGTCGGCGCACTGCAGGCCGGCCTGATCGCCTTCCCCGACGCCCCTGCCGAGGAGCTGCGCGAACCGCTGCTCGTCGCCGCCTGCGGAGCACTCGGCATCCGTCCGCCCCGGGCGCACTGAGCAGGCCGTATCTGGGCGGCCCGGCGGCCGCTCCTCCCTGCCGGGACCCGCGTGCAGGGGCCCGGCGGACGAAGGGGCAGACCATGCGAATTGGGGGATGGCAGGTCGACGCGACAAGGCCATTGACTGACGGCAACATGACCATCGGGTCACTGGGGTTGAACCCGACGCCTCCACGACGGATGCTCAGGGGGTGAGGCGCGCACTGGATCTGTCCGCGCTCTCAGTGGCCGTGCTGCTGGCAGCGTCAGGTGTGCAGCGCGCTCCGGTGCAGGCCGTGCTGACTGCCGCGCCCGTGGTGCAGGCCGAGCCGGTCGCCTCCGTCACCGTTCCCGACGAGGCTCCCGTCGTCGGCACCGCAACGCCGCCCCTCCTGTTCCCGCCGCCGGTCACCGCGGAGGCCGAGACCACCGGCCAGAGTGTCGTGTCCGGTGTGCTGCCCGCCCGTGCCGCGACCACGGGCCTCACCGGCATCCTGCTCGCGGCCTACCAGACCGCCGCCAACGCGGTGCCCGAGCAGTGCCACCTCCCGGTGACGCTGCTGGCGGCCATCGGTCAGGTCGAGTCCGGCAACCTGGCCGGTCGGGAGCTCGACGTCAACCACGCCGCCGTACCGCCCGTGCTCGGTCCGGTGCTCGACGGTGACCCGTTCGCCGCGATCCCCGACACCGACGGCGGCATGTACGACGGCAACACCACGTGGGACCGCGCCGTGGGGCCCATGCAGTTCATCCCGAGCACCTGGATCCGTTTCGGGGTCGACCTCGACGGCGACGGGGTGCGCAACCCGCAGGACATCGAGGACGCGGCGGGTTCCGCGGCGGCGTACCTCTGCTACGGCGGACGCGACCTGAGCCAGCAGGACCTCCTGCAGCAGGCGATCCTCTCCTACAACCACTCCCAGGAGTACCTCACGCTGGTCCTGGGCTGGATGGACTCCTTCGACCAGGCCGGCTTCGGCGACCCGGTGGGCCTGATCGGGCCCCCCGGCACCACCCTCACCCTTCCGCCGTCGACGATCGCCGCGCCGCCCGTGATCCCGACACACTCACCCGGCAGCCCGACGCCGGGACAGCCGACCGGCACCTGGACCACGATCTCGCCGGGACCATACGGCCCGTCCGGTTCGCCCTCCGGGTCGCCGAGCCCGTCGGGGTCACCCTCCGGCTCGCCCACGGGTTCGCCCTCGGGTTCGCCCAGCCCGTCGGGGTCACCCTCCGGCTCGCCGAGTCCGAGCGGCTCGCCCTCCGGGAGCCCGTCGCCCACGCCCAGCGATCCGACCACGACCTGCCCCGACCCGACGGCCACGGCCGACCCGAGCCCGAGCGCCGACCCGAGTCCCACGAGTGACCCGAGTCCCTCCAGCGACCCGACCGCGACGCCGAGCCCGAGCCCGGCCGATCCCTGCGCCACCGCCACCCCCAGTGCAACGGCCAGTGCAACGGCCAGCGCCACAGCCAGTCCGAGCGCGGCGGCGAGCTCGGTCGCGACCGACACGTCGAGCAGGCCGGCCGGTGGCCCGACCAGCAGTCCGACTGCCGATCCGACGGCCGTGCCGGCTGTCGATCCCTCGGCCACTGCCTCGGCCACTGCCTCGGCTACTCCCTCGGCCGATCCCTCGGCCACTCCGTCCGCCGACCCCTCGACCAGCCCGCTGGAGAGCCCGTCGGCGCCGATGCTGGCGCTCGGGCTCTTCTCGGTGTTCGCGCTCTTCTGATCGTTCAGCCGGCGGGCAGGGGTTGGCGTGGACCGGAGAGTGCCGTGAGCGCGGTCTGGTAGTCGATCCAGCCGATCACCTCCGACTCCGCCCGGTCGAGCACCGGGATCGCGGCGCAGCCGCTGTGGTCGAGGGCCGCGATCGCGGCGTCGAGCGGATCGTCCTCGAAGAGGGTGACCGGGAGCTCCAGCACGAGGGACGCGGGGTCGGCGTCGTGCCGGCCGTCGGCGATGGCCTCGGCGACCACCCGGGCGGTGACCACTCCGGCGTACGCCCCGTCGGCCTGGCGCACCGGCAGCACGCCGCGCTCGGAGTGGGCGAGGAGGCGCGCGACCTCGACCAGGGAGCTCTGCTCCGTCACCGCGGCCGGCACCGGCAGCATCACGTCGGAGACCGCGATGGTGGCCCCGGGCTCCTCGATCCGCTCCGAGACTCCGAGGTCGACGCCTCGGCGACGCAGCTTGAGGGTGTAGATCGTGTCCGCCGAGAGCGCGTGGCTGATGCCGGAGGCGAGCACGATCGCGGTCATCAGCGGAAGGATGATGGAGTACTCACCGGTGAGCTCGAACATGATGATCACCGCGGTGATGGGGGCCCGGGCCGCGCCCGCGAACACCGCTCCCATGCCGATCAGTCCGTAGGCGCCGACCGGCCCCACCAGGCCGGGCAGCGCGCCGTGGGCCACCTGGCCGAAGCCGCTGCCGAGCATGGCGCCGATGAACAGGCTGGGCGCGAAGACGCCGCCGGAGCCGCCGATGCCGATGGTGAGGCTGGTGGCGACCATCTTGCCGAGCAGCAGCACGACGAGGAACCCGGCTGCGTAGGCACCGGCGACCGCGTTGCCCAGCACCGGGTAGCCGACGCCGTACATCTCGGGGAGCGCGACCAGGAGCAGACCGAGGGCGAGTCCGCCGACGGCAGGGCGCAGCCACTCGGGCCCGCGCCACAGGTGGTCGCAGAGGTCCTCGATGGCGTAGAGCACCCGGGTGAACAGCACCCCGGTGGCCCCGGCCAGCAGGCCGAGGGCCGCGAAGAGGAAGTACTCCTGCCAGTGCTCGACCGCGAACGCCGGCAGGTTCAGGAACGGCTCGTCGCCGAGCGCGGCCCGGCCCAGCACGCTGGCGGTGACCGCGGCCAGCACGACCATCCCGAACGACTCGGCGGTGAAGTCGGCCAGGATCAGCTCCATCGCGAAGAACACCCCGGCCAGCGGGGCGTTGAAGGTGGCGGCGATGCCGCCGGCCGCGCCACAGGCCACCAGGACCTTGCGGCGGGGCTCGCTGACCCTCACCAGGCCGGCCCGGCTGGAGCCGAGCGCCGAGCCGATCTGCACGATCGGCCCCTCCCGCCCGACCGATCCGCCGCCGCCGATGCACAGCGCGGAGGCGAGTGCCTTCACCCCTGCCACCTGGGGGGCGATCCGGCCGCCGCGCTTGGCGACGGCGTACATCACCTCGGGCACGCCGTGCCCGCGGGCCACGCGGGCGAAGAAGTGCACGAGCGGGCCGTAGAGCAGGCCGGCCACCACCGGCGTGCCGATCAGGAACCAGCGCCCCAGTCCCTCGAGTCCGGGGTGTGGGGCGCCGATCGCGGCCGTGTAGTCCTCCTGGCCCGAGAGCAGCAGCGAGAACTCCGAGATCAGCCACCGGAAGACCACCGCGAAGCCGGCAGCCCCGGCGCCGACCAGCAGCGAGAGCCCCAGCAGCCCCGAGCTCGAGGAGCGTACGGCGCGGACCGCGCGGTGTCGCACGTCGGACAGGGGCAGGCGCGTGGCGGCGCCGCCGGGGGTGGCCGGTGGGGGGGAGGGCATGAATTGCATTATGCAATACTTGTCCAAAGCAATCCAATGGAGGGGTGCATGGACGAGCAGACATCCGGATCGGTCGACGAGCTGGTCACCGCCCTGCTCACGGCCTCACGGGCCCTGGTGGGGGTGTCGGCACGCTCGCTGGACGCCGTCGAGGGAGCGGTCACGCTCACCCAGTTCCGCACCCTCGTGGTGCTCGACGGGCACGGCCCGTCCCGGCTCAACCAGCTCGCCGAGCGGCTCGAGGTCGGCGCCTCGACGGCGCTGCGGATGGTCGACCGGCTGATCGCGGCCGGCCTGGTGGTGCGCCGGGAGAACGAGCAGGACCGCCGCGAGGTGGTGATCGAGCTGACCGCCGAGGGACGCGACGTGGTGCGCCGGGTGACCGTGGCCCGCCGGTCCGCGATCGAGGGCGTGGTGCGCTCGATGCCGCAGGAGCGCCGGCGTGACCTGGTCGACGCCCTGAACTCCTTCGCCGCGGCGGCCGACGAGCCGCGGTTGACCGACGCCGCCACCCGCCTCGGCTGGTGACGCTGCCGGTGACCCGGCCAGTGGGTCTACCGGCGGGTCTGGGCCGACGGTCCGGATCCCGGCGTCCGGGTGGCGCGACGGCCACGGTGCCGCCACGATGTGCGCATGAAGAGATCCGTACTGGTCATCGGTGAGTGCCTCGTCGACATCGTCAACAACTCGGACGGGTCGGTGAGCGAGCACCCCGGCGGGAGCCCCGCCAACGTCGCGGTGGCCCTGGCCCGCCTCGGGACGCCGGTCGAGCTGGCCACGGCGTACGCCGACGACCGCCTCGGTGCCCTCCTCGACCAGCACCTGGCCGACTCCGGCGTGGCGCTGGCGGTCGACCCGCACGTGCTCGACCACACCTCGTCGGCGGTGGCCACGATCGGCCCGACCGGCTCCGCGTCGTACGTGTTCGACATCGCGGGCGCGCTGCCGCACCCCACTCCGGCGGAGCCTCCGCTGCTGGTGCACACCGGCTCGCTGGGGGCCGTGATGGAGCCCGGCGCCGCGACGGTGGCCGCCACCCTGGCCGAGCTGGCCGGTGCCTCGACGGTGAGCTACGACGTCAACGCCCGCCCGGCGGCGACCGGCGTCAGCCCCGAGCTGGTGGCCCAGGTCGAGACCCTGGTGGCGCTCAGCGACGTGGTCAAGGCCTCGGACGAGGACCTGGAGACGTTCTTCCCCGACGCCAGCCCGGAGGCCTCCGCCGAGCGGCTGCTCAGCCTCGGGGCCGGCGCGGTCGTCGTCACGTGGGGCGGACGGGGTGCCACCTGCCACACCCGCGCGGGCTCGGTCGAGACGCCGTCGGTGAAGGTCGACGTCGCCGACACCATCGGCGCCGGTGACTCCTTCTGCGCCGCCATGCTCGACGGGCTGCGCCGCGCCGACCTGCTCGGTGCCGAGCGGCGCGAGGCGCTGCGGGCGCTGCCGCTGGACGCCTGGCGCGACATCATCGCGCGGGCCAACCGGGCCGCCGCGATCACCGTCTCCCGGCCCGGCGCCAACCCGCCGACCGAGGCCGAGCTCGACGCCGTCGCCACCTGAGCCCGCCCACTAGGCTGACTGGGTGTCCCAGACCTTCCTGCTCGGCCTCGTGGCCGTCGGCGTCGTGGCGCTCGGCCTGCGGCTGGCGCTCCCGAGCCTCCCGCTGGCCCGGTTCGCGCGTCGGCTGAGCGGTCTCGACGCGCTGCTCGTGGTGCTGGGCCTGCTGGGGCTGGTCTTCCACTGCGGGGCGATGTTCTTCCTGTCGACCTTCCGCCAGCTGCCCGCGAGCGACGCCGCGATCCACGCCGTTCGCGGGATGGGCACGGCGAGCCAGCTGCTCTACGTGGTGCCGGCGGTCCTGGTGCTGCTCGGCCTCCGTGGCGCGCACTGGCTGCCGTTCGGACTGGTCGGCCTGGCCCTGGTCGCCGTCGGCGTCACCATGTACGACGGGGGAGCGCTCGACACGCACCTGAGCGCGATCTTCGCCTCCGTGGTGGTGCTCGCCGTGACCCTGGCCTTCACCACGTCGCCACCATGGTCGCCCCACCCTCGCTGACCTGTCGCAGATGGACGTACCTCTGCGACAGGTCAGCGCGGGGTGGTGGCGCTGAAGGCGTACGCCTTGCCGTTGTCCTTCGGCCTGCCCTGGCAGGAGTACGACGTGGCCTTCCAGCAGGTGTACCGGGTCGACGCGTTGGCCAGGGTGAGCGTCACCCGGGCGACGCCGGACGGGTCGAAGCCCACCACGGCCTTGCCGGCCCCGGAGCCGCTGAGCGGCACGTTCTTGCGGGTGAGTGAGCCGTTGGTGTGCTGCACGATCACGAACGCGGCCGAACCGCTCGACTTGTCGGGGGCGTTGATCGTGATCTTCAGCCTCTTCGAGCCGGTGAGGCCACCGTTGGGCGCGAAGGAGAAGCTCTTGGTGGTCTGGTGGGCGAGCGTGTACGTCTTCCGGCTCACGTTGCGGCTGTTGTTGCCCAGCGCGTACGACGACACGTACGGCGCCCGCGGGTAGCCCTGGGTGCCCTCGGTGTAGGTCTTGCCCGGGAACAGGTTCCCGGCAGCGAACCCGGCGTAGAAGGTCGCGAAGCTGGTCTTCTTCGACGCGAGGAACTTCGAGACGCCCTGGATCGAGTAGTCGTCGGTCTTGCCCTTCGAGGCGTCGAGCCGGTTCCAGATGCTGCGCACCGCCGAGCGTCCGTAGGTGTCGGTGAGCCGCTCGAAGAAGATCCAGTTGCCGTACTGCGCCAGGCCGCCGCCCTGGAAGGCGTCCAACGGGGTGCCCGGCCGCTTGAGCTGGCCGTAGGGCAGGTAGGAGCGGTTGTCGTTGACGTCGTCGGCGTAGCGCTCCTCCATCCAGGTGGCGGTGGCCTCCATCAGCCACGGGTCCTCGCCGTAGTCGTAGTTGAACTGGATGGCGTGGAAGAACTCGTGGGCGGCGGTGACCTGCAGGCTGGGCAGGCCGGGCAGCGGGAACTCGGCGTAGTCGTTGTCGAGGGCGCAGTAGCCGAAGGCCCGGAACTTCTGCCCCGCCACCCGGTTCTCCGGTGCGCAGTAGCCGTAGAGGCCCTGGGCGCCGAGGTCCTGCAGGTAGACGTCCAGCTTGCTGTTGCCGCCCTTGGAGCCGTCGCCGGCCGGCGCCCGGTAGTGCAGCGTGCCCACCTCGAAGGACCACACGCCCTCCATGGTGTCGAGGGTGGTCTGGGCCCAGGCGCGCGTGGACGCGTTGGCGCCGATGGTCGTGTAGTGCACGCACACGTGGGTGCCGCACTTCTTCAGGGAGCCGCCCGGGCGGGCCAGCAGCCGGTCGGCCTGGCGCTTCTCGGAGGCGGACAGGTGCGGGTAGGAGATCCGCAGCGCGGTGAGCGCCGAGGTGGCGTCGGGCCGTAGGCCGCTCGCGCGTCCGGAGAGTACGGCGCTCGCCCGGCTGAGGGCCACATCGGCGCGGCGGGCGGCGACCGTGGTGGAGCCCAGGTCAGGCCGTCCGCTGACTGCGGGGGGCGCATCGGCGACCGCCCCGGTGAGCGAGATGGTCAGTGGAGCAGCGGCTGTGGCAAGGGCCAGAAGGCTCGCGGCGATGGTGCGTCGCATGTGTGTTTCTCCCCGGTCTGTGTGAAGGCAGCGTAAACCGATTCCGCCGGCGGCGGAGAGGAGCGGGGGTAAACACTGGGGATACCTACGGTGCTGCGGAGATCTTCTCGATCAGGGCCGTCGTCGAGATCGCGGGTGTGCGCGGCAGGTAGACGACCTCACAGATGTCGCCGAACTCGTCGAAGCGCCCGGCCCAGTCGTCGCCCATCACCAGCACGCTCGCGCCGTGCTCGAGGATGTAGTCGCGCTTCTGCTCGAGGCTGTCCTCGCGGAAGACCTCGTCGACGACGCGGAGGGCGGCGACGATCTCCATCCGCTCGCCCTCGCTGAACACCGGGGCGCGGCCCTTCTTGCGGATGTTGAGGGCGTCGGCCGACACCCCCACCACCAGCCGGTCCCCGAGGGAGGCCGCCCTCTCGATGACGCGGAGGTGCCCGACGTGGAAGACGTCGAACGTGCCGAAGGTGATCACCGTGCGCGACATGCGCGCCATCGTCGCACGACACCCGCCGCGCTGTTGTGACTGGCACGTAACCCCCCGGGCGTGACAATCTCGGGTGCGATGACGTCTCTGCGACGTCGCGGTCGGCCCCGTCGGAGGTTTGAGTAGAAGTGTTCAATCGCATCGCGATCGTGAACCGTGGCGAGGCCGCCATGCGGCTGATCCACGCCGTGCGTGACCTCAACGCCCTGGGCGCCCACCAGACCCGCACCATCGCGCTCCACACCGACGGCGAGAAGTCGGCGATGTTCGTGCGCGAGGCCGACGAGGCCCATGCCCTCGGACCGGCAGCGGCCCGCCCCTACCTCGACCTGGCGGTGCTCGAGCGCGCGCTGGTCGAGACCGGCGCCGACGCCGCCTGGGTCGGCTGGGGGTTCGTGGCCGAGGACCCGGCCTTCGCCGACCTGTGTGCCCGGCTCGGCGTCACCTTCATCGGACCCAGCGGCGACGCGATGCGCAAGCTCGGCGACAAGATCGGCTCGAAGCTGATCGCCGAGGAGGTCGGCGTACCCGTCGCGCCGTGGAGCCGCGGCGGCGTCGACACCCTCGAGGCTGCCCTGGTCGCGGCCGAGGGCATCGGCTACCCGCTGATGCTGAAGGCCACCGCGGGGGGCGGTGGCCGGGGCATCCGGATGGTCGCCACGGCGGCCGACCTGGAGGACGCCTACCAGCGCACCCGCGACGAGGCCGAGCGCGCCTTCGGCAGCGGCGTCGTGTTCCTGGAGCGCCTGGTCACCGGGGCCCGGCACGTCGAGGTGCAGGTCATCGCCGACGGGCAGGACACCGCCTGGGCGATCGGCGTACGCGACTGCTCGGTGCAGCGCCGCAACCAGAAGGTCATCGAGGAGTCGGCGTCACCGCTGCTCTCCGCGGACCAGACCGCCGAGCTCAAGGCCTCGGCGGAGCGGCTCGCGCTCGCGGTGGGCTACTGCGGTGCGGGCACCGTGGAGTTCCTCTACCACCCGGGCGAGAAGACGTTCGCGTTCCTCGAGGTCAACACCCGGCTCCAGGTGGAGCACCCGATCACGGAGGTCACCACCGACCTCGACCTGGTCCAGGCCCAGATCCACGTGGCGGCCGGGGGCCGACTCGAGGGCGAGCGGCCCGACGAGACTGGCCACGCGGTCGAGGCCCGGCTCAACGCCGAGGACCCCGACCGCGACTTCGCGCCGTCACCGGGTCGGATCGCGCTGCTCGAGCTGCCGGCCGGGCCCGGGATCCGGGTGGACACCGGCGTCGGCGAGGGCGACACCATCCCCGCCGACTTCGACTCGATGATCGCCAAGATCATCGCCTACGGCCGCACCCGCGAGGAGGCGCTGGCGCGCCTGCGCCGGGCGATGGCCGAGACCACCGTCGTCATCGAGGGCGGCACCACCAACAAGAGCTTCATCCTTGACCTGCTCGACCAGCCCGAAGTGGTCCGTGGCGACGAGATCCCGGGCGGCTGGGCCGACACCGGCTGGATCGACCGGGTCCGCGCCGAGGGTCGCCTGGTCGGGCACCAGCACTCGGGGGTCGCGCTGGTCGCGGCCGCCATCGAGGCCTACGAGGACGAGCGCCAGGTCGAGATCGCCCGCCTGCTGGAGACCTCGCACGGCGGCCGGCCGCAGGTGCAGCACCGGGTCGGCCACGCGGTCGACCTCAAGCTCCGCGGTACGTCGTACAAGGTCACCGCGGTGCAGACCGGCCTGCACCGGTTCTGCGTGTCGGTGGAGTCCGACGGCGTCGTCCAGGTCGTCGATGCGGAGCTGGAGCGGCTCGACGAGTTCCACAGCCGTCTGGTCGTCGGTGACCAGCGCTACCGTCTGGTCACGGCCGTGCACGGTCCGACCCACACCGTCGAGGTCGACGGCGTCACCCACCGGGTGAGCCGAGACGAGGGCGGCATCCTGCGCTCGCCCGCCCCGGCCCTGGTCGTCGCCACCCCGGCCACGGTAGGTGACCTGGTCACCGCCGGGGCGCCGGTGCTGGTGCTGGAGAGCATGAAGATGGAGACCGTCCTGCACGCCCCGTTCACGGCGCGGGTGCGCGAGCTGCTGGTGAGCACCGGCAGCCAGGTCGAGACGGGAGCGCCGCTGGTGCGGCTGGAGCCGGTCGAGGACGACGCCGAGACTGAGGCACCCGACCCGACCAGCACCGGGCCAGGGCTCGACCTGCCTGCGGGCACCGACGCGCACTCGGCCGCCGAACGCGCCGCCCGCGGTCGCGAGGACCTGCGCGACCTGCTGCTCGGCTTCGACACCGCGCCGGGGCAGGACGGAGTGGCCCTGACCGGCTACCTGGCCGCGCGCGAGGAGCTGCGCGCCGAGGGTGTCGCCGTACTGCCCGACGAGCTGGCGCTGCTGCGGGTCTTCGCCGACCTGGCCGAGCTGAGCCGCAACAGGCCTGCCGACGGGGAGCTGCACACCGAGCTGCGCGTGCACAGCTCGCGCGAGCACTTCCACACCTACCTGCAGAGCCTCGACGTCGAGCGGGGCGGGCTGCCGGAGCAGTTCAGCGCTCGGCTGGCCGCGGTGATGGGGCACTACGGGGTCGAGGACCTCGACCGCACCCCCGAGCTGGAGGAAGCGGTCTTCCGGGTGTTCCTCGCCCAGAAGCGCCCCGGCCCCGAGATCCACCTGGTCACCGCGCTGCTCGAGCGCTGGATCGGCGAACCGCCTCCCGAGGGCGAGCTGGCCGCCGAGGCCCGGGACCTGTTGGAGCGACTGGTGCGGGCCACCCAGATGCGCTTCCCGGTCGTGCGCGACCTGGCCCGCAGCGTGCGCTTCCGCTGGTTCGACCAGCGCCAGGTCGACGCCGACCGCTCCAGCGTGCTGGCAGGCGTGGGCGCCGAGGTCGCAGCGCTCGCCGCCGAGCCCGACGCGGCCGACCGCGCGGCGCGGATCGAGGCGCTGGCCGCCATCCCCGAGCAGATCGTCGGGTTCCTCGCCGAGCGGCTGGCCGGTGGCGTCCCCGCC
>JBBQRV010000110.1:0-11245 GCA_038214475.1 Propionibacteriales bacterium
CCGTCGCGACGGCCGACCAGAAGTGCCGCACCGCCGAGGCGGCGTCGTCGAGCAGCACCAGGGGCGCGGTCGTCGTGGGTACGGCGATCAGCTCGCGCTCGATCCGCACGCCGGCCCGGCGCGCCTGGCGTCGCAGCCGCAGCCGGCTGAGCGGGAGATCGCTGAGCAACGCGACCGGGGTGCCGGTCGGCAGGTCCCGCAGGCAGTCCGGGCGCGGGTCGCGCAGCTCGACGACGCCGGGGGGACACAGGACTCGCCACGGTGCCTCGGCCAGTCCCTGCCGCGACACGGGCCGGGCGGTGTGGGGGGCGTGGTTGCTTCGGTGCGGCATGGCGGTCACCTCGGGGAGACGGCGGCAGTGGGCATGGGGCAGCCGGAGTAGACCTGGTCGAGGATCTCGGACAGGGCGCTGGCGTCGAAGGCCTCGCCGGCGCGGTGCTGCCCGGCCCGGGCGAGCCGGTGCGCGGTGCCGGGGTCGGCGAGGAGGCTGTCGAGTGCGGCGGCCAGCATCTCCGGACGGGCGGGTGGGACGAGCACGCCGCTGACACCGGGCACGACCAGGTCGGGCACCGAGTTGACGGCCGTGGCGACCACCGGCAGCCCGCAGCGCATCGCCTCGACCACGGCGCACGGGAGCCCCTCGTAGCGGCTGCTCATCGCGAACACGTCGAAGGCGGGCAGCAGGTCGGGGACGTCGTGCCGCTCGCCGACGAAGCGGACCCGGTCGTCGAGGCCCTGCCGGTGCACCCGTTCGCGCAGCTCGGCGAGCATCGGGCCCCCGCCCACCCACACCGCCAGCGCGTCCGGGTGTCGCAGCGCCGCGGCGGCGCGCAGGAAGTGTTCGGGTGCCTTCTGGTAGTCGACCCTTCCGACCGTGCCGACGACCGGGCGGGTCGGATCGAGTCCCAGCAGGGCCCGGGCCGTGAGCCGGGTGGCGAGGTCCTGCTCCACGACCCGGCCGTCGACGGCCGGGGGCACGGTGCGCAGCGCTTCCGGTCGGGCCAGACCGCGCTGCAGCGCCTCGGTGGCCACCCCGGTGCCGATCGCGAGCACGACGTCGGTCACCGCCGCGAGCCGGCGCTCGATGGCGACGTACGCCGCCCGGCGCAGCGGGCTCTGGAACTGGTGGAACGGGAAGCCGTGGTAGGTGTGCACGACCAGCGGTACGTCGCACCGGTGCGCGGCGTAGCGTCCGAGCGCGCCGGCCTTGGCGCTGTGCGTGTGGACGACGTCGAAGCGGCGCTCCAGGAAGAGCCGGCTCAGCCGGTCGAGGGCACGCGCGTCGTTGCGGGGCGAGACCGGCGAGACCAGGTGGGGCTCGACGATCACCTCGAAGCCCGCCTGCACGGCCTGGTCGGCGGGCGGACCGGCCTCCCCGGTGACGAAGGTGACCCGGTAGCGGTCCGGGTCGAGGTGCAGGGCGCCGCGCAGGGCCACCCCGCCCGCTCCGGCCATGAACCGGGTGACGACGGTGGCGACCTCGAGACGGGGGCGGCTCATGCCGACGCTCCGCGCGAGGCGGTGTCGTCGAGCGCGCCTGCCAGCAGCGTGCGCAACGGCACACCGCGCCGGTTGCCGAGGTCGAGCGCGAGACAGCGACAGCCCCCGGTGAGCCGGTCGGCTGCCCCGCTGACCTCTGGATGGGCCGGTCCGGCCCCGGTCGCCAGGGCGAGGGTGGCGGTGAGCGGCCAGAAGCGCTTGAGCTCCCCGGCCGCATAGGTCCCGGCCACCAGCGACTGCTGGGCGGTCCGGGCGTCGACGGGTTGCAGCGACGGTGTCCCCCCGCGACGTACGACGACCACCAGGTCGGGTCGCAGGGTGTCGACGTGGCCGGTCCAGAGGTGCTCGCGGCGACCGTGCGTGGTGCGTTGACCGGCCCCGGACCGGGACCCGTCGGGGTCGAGGCGCAACGGCTCGCGCAGCCCGTGGGTGAGCGTGCCGTCGCTCACGGCCACGTTGTCGCAGGCGGCCCGGGCCCCCGTCGCCAGCGCGTCGGCGACCAGCGTGGACTTCCCGACCCCACCGGGACCTGCCAGCAGCACCACGGTCCGGTCCACCTCCAGCACGGACACGTGCAGCGGTGCCAACCCCCGCAGGCCCGCCACCCACAGCGCCGGGTAGTGCAGGAGCACCTGGGCGCGCAGCGCGTCGAACCGGCTGCGGGCTCTCCGGGCCGCGCGCTCGAGGGGCCCCGGCGCCCACCGAGCCCGCACCTCGACCCGGCCGTCGATGATCCGCCACTGCTGGTCGAACCCGGAACCCCCCACGCTCTCCAGCACCACCGAGTCCGTCCCGGCCCACGCACCCCGGGTCACCGGCCGCAGGCCCGTCGTGTCGAAGCGCCGGCTGCCCCGCTCGACCACCACCCGGACGTCGGGTTCGTCGGCGTCGGGCCGGGCGGCGCCCCCGGGTGAGGGGCCGACCCCGGCGGCCCGGGCCAGCGCCGAACCGTGCCGGCCGGTCCGGTCGTCCACCCAGACGGTGACACCGGCGGTGCGCAGGGTCAGGGAGGCGGTCATGACTTCTTCGCCCAGACCGCGCGGCGCTCCACCTCGACGATGCCCACGACGGGCCAGCGGATCGCCCGCAGCATGTCCTGCACGGCATCGAGGTCGGCCCGGGGCGCGTTGCCGGCGGACACCACGACGACTCCCGCGGAGCGCTCCTCGGCAGAGGTCACGCCGAAGCGGTTGGTGAACCGCAGCGGCCAGGACAGGGCAACCGGCGCCGCCTGGCCTGCGCCTGCGCCAGCGTTGTCCGGTGCTCCTGCGGGCTCGGCCACCGGGTGGTCGACGGCGCGCACCGTGGGTCGCGCCGTGGGGCGCGCCGAGGGTCGCGCTGTGGGGCGTGCCGAGGGTCGCGCGCCCGCCACTTCCGCGTCGGTCTCGATCAGCTCGGGGCTCCACAGCCGGGGCATGGCCTCGAGCAGCACGCCCGCGGCCTTCTCGTCCCGCTCGTCGACCCCGACCAGGACGAGGGTCTCGACGCCCTGCCGGCGCGCGGCGAACGTGAGGGTGTTGGCGAGGGCGGCCGACGACTGGCCGGTCGAGCCGAGCAGGGGCGCGTCGAGCGCGCGGGCGAGCGCCCGGATCCCGGCGAGCCGTGGGGACAGCGTCTCGCGGAGCACCGCGAGGGTGAGTCCGAGCAGCAGACCCAGCAGGAGGGCCAAGGCCAGTCGCGGGACCAGAGTCGAGGGCACCTGCTCCACCGTGGGCTCGGCGGTGTCGATGGGGGTGACCACGTCACGGTTGACGTCCGAGAGCACCAGCGTGGCGCGTTCGCTCTCGGCCTGGGTCAGGGACGCCTGGGCGGCGCCGAGCAGCGCGGTCACGTTGCCCCGGTTGCGCGGGCCGCGGGCCCGGAGCAGCTGCGCCTGCAGCCTGCCGACCCGTGCGCTCGCGTCGGCCCGGCGCCGGTCGATGCTGGCCAGCTGGGTCTCGTACTCGTGCCGGTTGGCGGAGTTCATGAAGGTGACGACCCTCGCGGCCAGGGCCGTCACGGTGCGCGCGGCAGAGGTCGGGTCGGGGTCCATCACCGCAAGCTCCACGATGGCGGACTCGCCCAGCCGGCGGGCGGTCACCCGGTGGCCGGCCACGTCGGCCGCGTCGCTCTGCGACGCCGGCAGCCCGGCGTCCTGGAGTGCGCCTTGGACCAGGGTCGGGCTGGTGGCCAGGGCCAGCACGCCGGAGCCGAGCGCATCGGCCTCGGTCGGCGAGGTGGGCGCGGTGGACAGGGTCTGCAGGCGCACCTGGGCCAGGTAGGACGTGGGGGTGCGCGCGTCGAGCGCCACGGCGGCGGACAGCGCGAGCAGCACGCAGACCGTGATCGTCACCAGGTGGGCGCGCACGATCCGGTGCAGGATCTCCTCGATGGTCATGACCTGCTCATCTCCTCACTCGGACGCGGGCGGTGGCCGTGGACGACAGACCGACGGTGTCGGTGACCGTGAGCCGGACGGTGAATGTCCCCGTGGCGGGGTAGGTGCACGACGCGGTGGCACCGGCCTGGGGACCGACGACGGTGCCGTTCCCGCAGTCGAAGCGGTACGTCGCGATCGGTGACTTGTCGACGCTGGTCGAGGCGGCCCCGGACGCCACGATCGACTGGGTGCGCCGGATCGACGTGCTCGACAACGACAGCCGGGTCACGGGGGGCACGTCGGCCAGCAGGGTCACCGTCGACGTCGTGGACGCCGTGGCGCCCGCGGAGTCCTGGACCGTGACCGACACGGTCGGGGTGCCCGCGGTCGGGTAGGCACAGGTGAACCGCGGTCCGGCCTGGGTCACCGGCGTCGCCGTGGCGGAGCACCGGAACGTGTAGGAGACGACCGAGGTGCCGGACGCCGTCGTACTGCCCCCGGCGTCGAGCACCACGTCCTGCGGAACGTAGGCCGACGTCGGGGTCGCGGTCAGCGCGGCCTGTGGAGGCGCCGTGAACGGCCCGGCGAGCTCGTAGGCGCCGAGGTCGGCGACGGCATCGGGTCCAGACCCCGTGTTCGCGACGGCGGGGTCGTCGACCGGTGCGGTGTCCACCCGGTCCGCCGACAGCCAGCCCGCCAGTGCGGTGAAGGCGGCGTCGATCGCAGGCGAGGTCGCGCCGAGGTGGAGGTCGCGTCCCGCGAGGTTGACGAATCCAGGGTTGCCGGCCAGCCCGACGAGCTCCTGGCCGCTCACGGCCCGGTAGGGCGCGAGGGTGGTGTAGGGCTGCGAGGACCACTCGAACAGCGGCCCACCGTGGCTCTCGAACACCAGGTCGCGGTTGAGGTCGGCGCCCAGCTCCGACGACTCGTCGACCCGGATCTGACCGATGGTGCGGGTGCTCCCGACGGCGTTGTCCACCACGATGTTGTCGCGGGTCGTGGGGTGGTCGGACCCGCCCTCGAAGTTGATCCCGCTGGTCGCGTTGCCGACCACGGTGTTGGACACCACCACCGATCCCGGTGCCCCGGAGTTGTCGATGCCGTGGTCGTTGTTGTCGTAGCTGACGTTGCGGCGGATCACGGTGCCGGTGGAGCCGGTGTAGGCCTCGATGCCCGAGTCGTCGTTGCCGTGCACGGTGTTGCGTTCGACGACCGTGTCGACCGAGCCGAGGCTGACGTCGATCCCGTTGGCCAGGCGTACGCCGGGTCGCAGGTTGGCGTAGGCCTCGATGTGGGAGACGGTGACCCGCTGGCTGCCCTGCACGCTGACGCCGTGGTACTGGTTGTCGTGCGAGCGGCCCTGGTCGAGCGAGCTGTCGCTGGAGGCGGAGAACCGGACGCCGGCGCCCAGGTTGTCGAACGCCTCGACGTGGCTGAGCGCGACGTGGCTCGACCCGTCGACGGTGGCGCCGTGGCTGCCGGCCCCCGAGACCGTGAAGCCGTCGGCGGACACGTGGTCGGCCTGGTCGACGTACAGGCCGGTGAGGTTCTGCTGCTGGAAGGTCAGCCCGACCACGTCGACGTAGCTGATGCTGCGCAGCATCAGGCCGAAGTTGCGGGCCCCGGCGGCGACCGAGTGTCCGGTCGCCGGGTTGGCGCCACCCACGTCGACGTAGAGCAGGTGCGCCGTGGCGTCGTAGAACCAGGATCCGGGCGTGGTCGCGGTGGCGCTGGTGGCCCTGGTCAGCCGGGTGCCGTCGCGGAACACCTGTGCCGGCGCGGCCGCCGGCGTGAAGGCGTGCCGCCACGCGTTGGTGGCGCTCTTGGTCCAGCCGGCCGGGTCGGACACGTCGTCGGTGCCGAGGACCACCGCCTGCGGACTGGTGGCCTGGAGGGTCAGCGGTGCGCCGACCTCGCCGGAGTTCAGCGGGCGTACCTGCTCGCGGTACTGGCCGGCGCCGATGAGCACCGTGTCCCCGGCCAGGGCCAGCTTGGTGGCCGCGCCGATCGTGCACAGGGGGGCCGCTGCGGTGGCCGGGCCGAGGTCGCTGCACGAGGTCGAGGAGCCGGTCACGTAGTAGGTGTGCAGTGGACGGCTGCTCACCAGCTCGGTGGCCTGCGCGGTGCCGGTGAGCCCCTGGGTGTCGCGCACGTTCACGGTGACCAGGAACGAGCCGACGCTCGAGTAGGCGTGCGTGGCCACCGGGCCGGGCTGCGGCCCGACGACGGTGCCGTCGCCGAAGTCGAAGGTGTAGCTGGCGATGCCGGCCAGGTCGACGTCGCTGGAGCCGCTCGCGTCGGCGCGGACCAGGGTGGCCGGCGGCACGTTCACGCTGGCCGGGTCGAGGACGACGGCCGCGTGCGGTGCGTAGTCCGTCACGCCGCTCGGGGGGACGACCTCGAACGCGCCGCGGTCGGCGTACGACGGGCTCCCGGCACCGGTGTCGGGGACGATCGGGTCGTCCACCGGGCTCCGGCCCGCGGCGTCGGGGGCGACGAACCCCGGGACTGCGGCGTCGGCGGAGTCGGTGGCCGGCGAGCCGGGGGTGAGCTGGAAGTCCGCGCCGGCCGCATCGACGAAGCCGGGGTCGTAGCCCGTTCCGTGGGCCTCCCACGTGGTCGCCGCTCGCAGCGCCGCCATCGTGGCGTAGACGGTCCCGTTCACCTTCGCCACCGGCGTGGTGTCGTGGTTCCAGGCCAGGTCGTGGTCGGCGGTGAGCCCCGACATCGAGGGCGGGTCGACGTAGAGGTCGTACTCGTGGGTGGCGCCACCGTTGTCGACCAGCACGTTGTTGGCGATCCGGGCACCGGTGGAGCCGCCCTCGACCGAGATGCCGTCGCGGCG
The DNA here is from genome assembly GCA_038214475.1 of Propionibacteriales bacterium. GTDB lineage: Bacteria > Actinomycetota > Actinomycetes > Propionibacteriales > Nocardioidaceae > Nocardioides. Next base: position 6,705 of record JBBQRV010000110.1, read on the forward strand.
GTTGCCGTAGGCCGTGTTGTTCACGTACGTGGTGCCGGTGGCGTTGAGCGAGTCGAAGCCGTGGTCGCCGTTGGCGTAGGACAGGTTGCGGGCGACCAGCGCCCGGGCCGAGCCGTTGTAGACTTGGAACCCGGAGTCCTGGTTGTCGTGGCTGACGTTGCGGGTCACGGTGGTGTCGGGGGAGGTGGTGTTGACGTCGATCCCGACCGCCGTCGCGGTGGCACTGACCGAGACGTTGCCGTAGGTCGTGTTGGAGTCGATCACGGTGCGTGCCGACGTCGACAGGCCGATGCCGTGCAGCCCGTTGTCGTAGCTGATGGAGCCGCGGACCGCGCCGTCGTTGGAGCCGGACAGCCGGATGCCGGTCGACAGCGAGCCGGAGACCATGGCGCCGGAGACCACGACGCTCCCGGAGGTGTCGACCAGGATGCCGTTGGCGGCCGAGCCGGTTGCGGTGATCCGGTCCAGGGTCACCGCGGTGGAGGTGAGCACCCGGACTCCGCCGAAGTTCTGCCGGCGGGTCTCGAGGTTGCTGACCACGACGTTCTGCCGACCGGTCACCACGACGCCGAACGACTGTGCCCCGGCCTCCACCTGGTGCCCGCTCCCCGGATTGGCTCCACCGAGGTCGACGTAGAGCCGCTTGCCGGCGGTGTCGTAGAACCAGCTCCCGCTGGACATCGATCCGAGTGCCGTGGCGGCCGTCAGACGCTGGTCGTCGAGGAACACCTGCCGCGGCGTGGAGGGTGGCGCGTAGGCGGTGCTCCAGGCCGTGGTGGAGGTGGCGGACCAGGTGGCCGCCCCGCTCAGGTCCTGGGTGCCCAGGACGACCACGCCCGGGGCGTCCCCCTCGATCCGGATCGGGTCGGTGGCGGAGCCGCTGGCCGCGACCGTCACCTGCTCGCGGTAGACGCCGGGTCGGACCCGGACGTCGTCACCCGCCACGACCGCCTTCTTGGCCGCGGCCGAGATCGTGCAGAAGGGCACGGCGGAGGTGCCGGTCCCCGCGTCGGAGCAGGCCGGCGAGGCGGCGTCGACCCAGTAGGTGGTGCCGGCGGCGAGCGCCGGGGAGGTGATCAGGAGGGTCACACCCGAGGCGACGAACACGGCAAGCGCTACGGTCCGGCGAAGGTGGTTCATGACAGTCTTTCGGGGGTCAGTGCAGCACGGCGAGAGGGCGCATCCGGGCCACGGGCTGCACGAGACCGTTGCGGACCAGGACGTCGAGGGCAGCGTTGACACCGTGGTCGTCGTAGTGCGAGGCCTCGGTGGGAGCGCTGTCGGAGTAGCGGTAGCGGCGGGTCGAGCGACCCTCGGGATCGGCGGCGGACAGCCCCCGCCGGACGTGGTCCGAGACGACGGTGCCGGCGCCGTGGCACGCGGAGTGCAGGCTGCGGTCGGAGTGGGCACCGGCGACAGCCAGGTAGCTCGACGTCCGGTGCGTGCCCGGGAGCAGCACGACCTGGCCCGTGGTCGCGAAGGTGGTGCCGGCCGGCATCATCGCGGCGGGGTAGGCGCGACAGGCGTTGTGCCGGTGCACCACCCCGGTGCCCTCGCCGACCGGCTCCTCGTAGATCGAGTTGTGCGGGGAGTCCACGACCAGGCGGCCGATCGCACCGCCGAACGTCTCGGCCGCGAGCCGGCGCAGCGTGGCGTACGTCGACACCCGGAACGCGTAGCCGTAGTTCATCGCCGCGGCGTTGGCCAGCATCAGCCGCTGGCCCTCGTCGCTGGCCAGCTCGACCGGGGGACAACCGTCGGTGAAGTACAGGCTCAGCCGCTGCCGGAGCTCGGCGTAGCTCCTCGCCGAGCGCAGGTGGAACCAGGGCTTGAGGGCCAGGTTGACCGCCCGGATCTGGCGTGGGTAGTCCTTGCGGCGGAAGAACAGCCGACCGATCTCGCCGGTGAGCACCCCGCCACCGCCGTGGTACTGGAGGGTGAGCTGACCCTCGCGGACGCCCAGGGCCGCGGCGCGCTCGTGGTCGAGCACCTCCTCGACCTGCTGCAGCTCCACGAAGTGGTTGGACGGGCCGACCGTGCCGAACCGGAAGCGGGCCAGCTGGAAGGCCAGGCCCGGGAGCTCCCGGGTCAGCCGGTCGATGCCGCCGTACCGCTCGAGGTCGAGGCGGCCGCCCTCCTCGATGCGTTCGAGGTCGTCGCCCGGCACGCCCCAGCGATCCACCGCGAACTCGGCCCCGTGCGCCGCGGCCTGCACGACCTCCTTGACCGTCAGCTCCTTGTGGCCCCGCGTCGGGTAGGGGTAGCGCTCGCGCACGGCGCGCATGAACTGGTCCACCGCCTTCGCGTGCGGGACCTCGCAGTCGACGGCGATCAGGGCCATGCCGCAGTTGACCGACGAGCCGGTCAGGTCGGGCCGCACCGTCGACGTGGTGGCGACCGCCACACTGGACGGCAGCTCCATCTTCGACTTGTGGTGGAAGTCGGGAAGCACCACGGGAGGAACCGCCAGGTCCGCGTCCCCGATCTGACGGCTCAGCGCCGCGAGCGACTCCCGGTCCGCCGGGAGCGCGCTGGAGTCGTCGAACACCGCGAGGGGGTTCGCGGTGCCGTCGAGGACGCGGACGGCTGTGGCGGCGTGGTGGTTGACCATGGACAGTCCTCAGCTCAGTAGTCGTCGGGGTAGAGGGACGCGCTCACCAGCTCCGGGACGCGCGGAGGGCCGGGGTCGTACTCCGGCACCAGGTTGCGCAGCGAATGGAAGACCTCGTCGGGGCGGTTGTGGTTGGCGGCGTCGTAGAGCTGCTGCAGCTCCGAGCGGAAGCCGGCGATCCGGATCGGTGGCCTGGCCATCGAGATGCCGGCGTGCGCCGTGGGCACCTGCTCCTCGTCGTCCGCGAAGAGCTCCTCGGCGAGCTTCTCGCCCGGGCGCAGTCCGGTGAACCGGAAGTCGACGCTCGGGATGCTCAGCATCCGGGCGAAGTTCTCGACCAGCTCGACGATCCTGACCGGCTGCCCCATGTCGAGCACGTACGTCGCGGTGCCCTCGGCCATCCGCGCCGCCTCCAGGACCAGGCCGACCGCTTCCTCGATGGTCATGAAGAACCGGGTGACGTCCGGGTGGGTGACGGTGACCGGGGAGCCCGAGGCGAGCTGCTCGCGGATCACGTGCAGGAGCGAGCCGCGGCTGCCGAGCACGTTGCCGAAGCGCACCGCCGAGAGCACCGTGCTCGACCCGCCGTGGGTCTGCAGCACCAGCTCGGCGAGCCGCTTGGTGGCGCCCAGCACGGAGGTCGGGTTGGCGGCCTTGTCGGTGGAGATCAGCACGAACCGCTCCACCTCGTGGGCGATGGCGGCCTCGACGAGGTTCTCGGTGCCGCGCACGTTGGACTTCACGCCCTCGCACGGGTGCTTCTCGAGCACCGGCAGGTGCTTGAGCGCCGCCGCGTGGAAGACGACCTGGGGCCGGTGGTCGCGGAAGACCTGGTGGATGCGCTCGCGGTCACGGATGTCGGCGACCAGGACGGGGTCGCTGTCCATCGCGGCCTCGCTCCACAGGTCCAGCTGCAGCCGGTGCAGGTTCGACTCGTCGTGGTCGAGCATGATCAGCTCCGACGGGCCGAACGAGTAGACCTGCCGGCAGAGCTCGCTGCCGATGGAGCCGCCGGCCCCGGTGACCAGCACCCGCTTGCCCGACAGCACCGCCCCGGCGTCCCGGCTCACCACGTGCATCTCCTCCCGGCCGATCAGCGAGCCGACCTGGAGGTTGCGCATGTCGCTGCCCGCGATCTCGCGCTGCAGCGCGGACAGGAAGGGCGGAAGATGCCGCACCCGGGCGCCGACCGCGGCGGCCCGGCGGCCCAGCGCGTGGATCTCGACGCCGCTCATCGAGGGGATCGCGATGATCACCACCTCGGCCCCGGTGCCCTCGACGATCCGCTCGAGGTCGTCGATGGTGCCGAGCACGGGAGTGCCGCGCAAGCAGCGCCCCAGCTTCGCCGGGTCGTCGTCGAGGTAGCCGATCGGGCGCAGTCCGAACGACGTGACCCGGAACAGGTCTCGCGCCAGCGAGGTTCCGGCCCGCCCCGCGCCGATCAGCAGGGTCTTCAGGAGGGGGGCCGATCCCCTCTGGAACGGAATCTCGAGAGTCATCGGTCGTCTCCTTCCAGGATGTCCGCGAGCGTGGTCGACACCCGGTCGACCTGGGCGGCGCCCAGACGCGGATACAGCGGCAGCGACAGCAGTCGCCCGTACATGGCGTCGGCGCCCGGCAACCCGCCCGGCGGGGCCAGGGGCGCGAAGTGAGTGAGCTGGTGCACGGGGATGAAGTGCACGGAGGTGGAGATGCCGCGGGCGGCGAGCTCGTCGGCCACCCGGTCGCGGGTGCCGCCCTCGAGCTGCACGGCGTACAGGTGCCAGGCGTGCCGGGAGCTTCCCGGGTCGGGCCGGTGCGGGAGCCGGACCCCGGGCAGGTCGCGCAGTGCGTCGTCGTAGCGGGCGGCGAGCGCGGCCCGCTCCGCCTGCCACCCGGGCAGGCTGGCGAGCTGGGCGCGGCCGATCGCGGCCTGGAGGTCGGTGAGGTT
>JBBQRV010000111.1:0-11220 GCA_038214475.1 Propionibacteriales bacterium
CGGCCGTCGCGACGGTGCCGCCCGGGCTGACCCGGTCCAGCCCGGCCGCGACGCTGCTCCTGCTGGCGGCCAGGCACCTGCCCTGGCGGATCACCGGCGCGGTAGCGCCGGGGCGCATCCTCGTCGGGAGCCGGCGGTGAACGCCGCACTGCCCGAGGCCTGGGCGCGGGGCCCGTCCGCCGGCCTGCTCGAGGAGGCCCGGGCCCGGGGCGTGCTGATCTGCTCGTCACGCGACCCCGATGCCAAGCTCACCTTCCTGGTCACCGACGCGGGCCCCGGCCAGCAGCGGCTGGCCGTCAAGATCCCCTCGACCGACGCGGCCGGCGCGGCCGTCGACGCCGAGACCCGGACCCTCCTGGAGCTGGCCCGGCTCGACCTCGGCGCGCTCTCCTCCACCATCCCCGCCCACGTCGCCTCGCTCGACCTGGACGGACGGCCGGTGCTGGTGTCCACCGCGGTCACCGGCACCCCGATGAGCATCGCCTACCACCGTTGGCCACACACCGCGCGGAAGCCGAGCGTGTCCGCGGACTTCTCGGCCGCCTTCGCCTGGCTGCAGGCGTTCCAGCACGTCACGGCGCACGGGCCGGTCCCGGTCGACTGGCCCGGTCAGGTGCTCGACGGGGTCCTGGGCCGCTGGGACGGCCATCCCGCGCTGACCGCCGCCGTCCGACGGCTGCGGGCCGCCGCGGCCGACCTGGCCGACCTCGCCCTCCCCTGCACCGCGGTGCACGGCGACTTCTGGCTCGGCAACGTGATGGTCGAGCGCCGTACCGTCACCGGCGTGGTCGACTGGGAGGCCGGCTCGACCCAGGGCTCACCGCTGCCCGACGCGGTGCGCTTCGTCCTCAGCTACAGCCTCTACCTCGACCGGCACACCCGGCCGGGCCGAGCGGTGCTCGGCCACCGGGGACTGCACCGGACGGGGTTCGGGCCGGGCGTGGAGCACGCCCTGTGCGGCTCCGGCTGGTACCCCGACCTGGTCCGCGCGACGATGGCCCGGCACCTCGAACGCCTCGGCGCGGACCCCGCGCTCTGGTACGCCGCCACCCTCACCGGCCTGGGCGAGATCGCGGCCTCCGCCAACTCCGACGACTTCGGCGCCGGGCACCTCGAGCTGCTCGCCCGGCTGCCCAGCAGACTCGCAGCGCGGGGCCGGTGACCCCGATGACCACCACCCTGTCCACCGCGCCGCTCGGTCCCCCGACCGTCGCCCGGCGCGGGGACGCGCTGCCGGCGATGGTCGGCATGACCGTGGCGCTGCTGCCCTTCCTGGTCCCCGCCGGGCCGGGCAACACCGCCCTCGCCGACGTCGGCATCGTCGGCTGCATCCTGGTGGCCGCCCTCTGGGTCTCCCGGGAGCGGCTCCCCGTCGCGCTGCCCTACCTGCCCGGCGTGGCGGTGATGATGATCGGCGGGGCCCTCGCCGCAGTCATTGCCCAGGCTCCCCTCGGAGTCGCGCTGGTGCTCGCCCAGGACGCCCTCCTCCTGCTGTGGGCGGCCACCCTCGCCCTGGGCCGGTACGACCCGGCCATCGTCCGGGCCGCCGTCGTCACCTGGTGCCGCTTCTGCGTGGCCTACTCCGGGGTGGTCGTGGTCGCCTACCTGATCGGGTTCTCCCCGCTGAGCGGCGTGAGCGCCAAGGACGGCGTACGCGCGGCGTACACCTTCGGGGATCCCAACCTGGCCGGCAACTACCTGGTCATGTCGCTGTTCCTGATGGTCGCCTGCCGGCGTCCCCGGGCCGCGTCCACGCGGCGGGTGGGCTTCGCAGTGGTGCTGGTGGCGATCGCGTTCACTGGGTCGAACGGCGCGATGCTCACCCTCCTGATCGGCGCCGGACTGTGCTTCACGATCGCGCGCTTCCGCAGCGGCGGTGCACTCTCCGGGCTGCTCACCCTGACCGTCTCCGCGATCCTCTCCGCGGTGCTGCTCGTCCTGGTCGTGCCCCGCATCGACTTCGACGCCGTGCGCCAGCAGGCGGCGGGCAGCATTCCCCTGCTGCGCGACTCGTTCGGCCGCAGCGGCTCCTCCACCAGCGAGCGCGCGACCATCCTCGACGAGGGCGCCCGGCTGTTCTTCCAGGGCAACGCCACCGGAGTCGGCCCGGCCCGGACCAAGGCCACCCTCGAGGCCACCCAGGCGCCGTACGTCAAGGAAGCACACAACGACTACCTCGCCACGCTGCTGGAGCGTGGGCTGGTGGGAGCGCTCGGCCTGCTCCTGCTCGGCGCCGCCGTCGCCGGTCGCTGTTGGCGACTGGCCGTGGGTGACCTGCCGGAGCGGTTCCGCGAGGTCGTGCCGCGGGCCTGGCTGCTGGTGGTGGTGGCCCCGGTGATGGCGGTCGCGGCCGGCTTCTACGAGGTCCTGCACTTCCGGCACCTCTGGGCCTGGCTCGGCATCCTGGCCGCGCTCACCCTCGCCCAGCAGGACGCGGAGCGGGCAGAGCGATGAGACGGCTGTCGACGGTGCGGAGAGTGGTGGCCACGGGCGCCCACTCGCTGCGCCGTGGCGACCTCACCCGTGGCGTGCTGGCGAACTGCACGGCCCGGGTGCTGGCCATCGTCGGGGTCGCCGCCGCGACCGTGGTCGTGGCCCGCGCCGGCGGGCCGTCAGCCGTCGGCACCTACGCCCTGCTCCGGATGATCCCGGGCCTGGTCGGGGTGCTCTGTGTCGGCGGACTCCCCGGCGCTCTGGGCTACTTCCTCAGCGAGCCGCGGCGCCACGCCGCGGGCCTCTGGGCCACCCTCTGGGCGGTCCTGGGCCTCGGCTCCGGACTGGGCGTGCTGGTCTGGCTGGTCGCCTCGCCGCTGCTCACCACCACCTTCTTCCCCGACGACAGCGTCGTCGTGATCGCCTGGGCGAGCACGACCGTGGCGACCCAGCTGCTGCTGACCTTCGGCAAGACCGCCCTCCAGGGCCTGCGCGACCGCCGCGGCAGCGACGTCGTGATCGCCGCCGAGGAGCTGGCCTTCCTGCCCTGCTACCTGCTGCCGCTGCTGCTCGGCGTGTCCGGCACCGCGGCCCTGGTCGTCGCGCTCCTGCTGGCCGACCTGGTCGTGGCCGTGGAGGCCTGGCGCCGCGTCGCCCGGCTCACCGGCTGGCGGCCCGGGCGAGTGGCGCTGCGACGGCTCGGCCGCCCACGGCCGGCACTGGCCCGTGAGGTGCTCACCTACGGGATGCGCGGACAGGTCGGCGGCATGATGACGCTGCTCAACCTGCGGCTGGACTTCGTGGTCCTCGGCGCACTGACCGGCCCGGCCGTGCTGGGCTCCTACGCCATCGCGTCCAAGTACGCCGAGCTGCTGCGGCTGCCGGGCACCGCGCTGACCTGGGTGACGTACCCCATGCTGGCCGGCCAGTCCGCCCCGCTGGCCGCCCGACAGGCACGGCGGCTGGTGACGCCGACCATCGTCGTGACCGTGCTCGGCGTGCTGCCTGTCCTGCTGCTGGCGGGCCCCGTGATCGGACTGCTGTACGGCGACCGTTTCCACTCCGCCGTGGCGCCGGCCCAGCTGCTCGTGCTCGGGATGGTGCTCGGCGGCGCCGCGGGCACCGCCAGCGGCTACCTCTACGCCCGTGGTCGGCCGGGGCTCAACTCCTGGGCGCTGGGACTCGGGGTGGTGGTCACGATCGTGCTCGATCTGCTGCTGATCCCGCCGTTCGGGGTGATGGGTGCGGCGATCGCGTCCACCACGACGTACCTGCTCACCGACGCGGCGCTGATCACCCTGCTGCTGCGGGTGAGCCGGTCGCCCGCCCGGGAGCGGGTCGAGACCTCCTCCGCCGCCCGGGTGGCGACGTGAGGTCCCGGCAGGGTCGTGTCGCCGTCGGCGGGCTGCTGCTGGCCGTGGTGCTCGGCGGGTGCGCCGGGCAGGCCCAGACGCCGCAGAGCTCCTCGTCGCGACCGCCCTCGGCCACGTCCTCGGCGTCGTCCTCGGCGTCGTCCACCGAGCCCACCAGCCCTCCCGGTCCCACCGAGTCCGCCGGCAGCACCGGGCGACCGGTCCAGACGGTGGACCTGCGTGGCGACCCCTACGCCGACCTGGCCCGCGACCTGCAGGGCCGTGGGGTCGAGGTCTGGTTCGAGACCGATCTGGTGGCGCGCTGGCTGGAGGGGCCTGCGGCGTTCGACACGGCGCTGACCCGGCTGGCGGACCTGGCCACGCTGCCCGGGGTGAAGGGGTTCAAGGTCGCCGACGAGCTCGGGTACCACGACGGCCTCACCTCGGTCGACCAGGCCACGAGCTTCCTGCGCGCGGTGCGCACCGAGCTGGGCAGCCGGGCACCCGGGGCCGAGGTGGTCGTCGACATGGTGGTGCCGGAGCTGGGCTGCCTGGCCTGGACCCCGGAGGGGTCCCCGTCCTGCGCCAGCCAGGGTCGCGCCGGCTCACCGGCGGCGTCCGAGGCAGCGGTCACCGGCTACCTGCGGGCCGGGCTGGTGGACCGGCTCGACCTGAGCACCAGCCTGCTCGACGACAGCACCTACCGGAGCTGGGGCCTGTCGCGGGCACGGGCCCAGACCGAGGCGTGGGCACATGTCCGAAAGCTCGGGTGGGGCGAACTCACCACGCTGCAGGCCCGCAAGGCGCTGGCCGACGCCGGTGGCTACCAGGGGACGTCCGCGACGGCGCGCGCCGACGTGCACACGTTCGTGGACATCCCGGTCGCGGCCGGCGCCGGCGCGGTGGACATCTGGACCTGGCGCCAGCAGTACGACGGCAGCACCGTGAGCCTCTTGGCCCCCGACCTCGCCGACAACCCGCTCTGGGACCAGCTGCGTCGACGGCACCGGGCGGGCGTGCACCTCCTCAGCCACATCACGCCCTCGCAGCTTCCCGACGGAGCCGCGGCGAGGGCACGCGAGTGCGACCGGGTGGCCGAGGTCTTCGACGCGATGTTGGTGGCTGCGGGCACCGGATGACGAGACACGAGGGGACGACATGGCGAGTGAGGCGGTGGGGCGCGCGGGGCGGGCGGTGCGCGTCGAGAAGCGGCTGTTGTGCGAGGAGGCGTTCGACGTGGGCCCGGCGCGTCGCTGCCTGGACGTGCTGCTGGCGTCGCTGCTGCTGGTGGCGGCAGCGCCGGTGCTGGCGGTCGTGGCGGTGCTCGTGCTGCTCCTCGACGGCCGGCCGGTCGTCTACCGCCAGCAGCGGATCGGCCAGGGCGGGCGGCCCTTCGCCCTGCTCAAGCTGCGCACCATGCGGGCCGATCCGGCCGGGGCCGGCGTCACCGCAGCCGGCGACCCACGGATCACCCGGATCGGGGCGGTCCTGCGGCGTACGTCGCTCGACGAGCTGCCCCAGCTGTGGCACGTGCTGCGGGGCCAGATGACCCTGGTCGGCCCCCGGCCCGAGAGCGAGTCGCTGGCCCGCCGCTACCCGGAGTCGTGTCGGGCGGTGCTCGCCGCCCGGCCCGGGCTCACCGGTCCGGCCCAGCTCCGGTACCGGGAGCGCTCCGCGGTGCCGCCACCGGGCTGGGGCGACGTGGAGCAGTGGTACCTCCGCGTGCTCGTGCCGCTGCGGGTCCAGGCGGACCTCGACTACCTCCAGCGGCCGACGCTGCGCGACACGGTGCGCTACCTGTGGTTGACCGCGCTCTTCGTCGTGGGCCTGGCCGACCAGCAGGCCGACCAGCAGGCCGACCAGCAGGCCGTGAGGACGCCGGGACCAGGGGCTCAGCGCACCCCGGAGGTCTGAGGCTCCACGTCGGCGACCGACAGCGGGTCGGAGCGGGCGTTCGTGCACTCCCCCGTGGTCAGGTCGTACTCGAAGTTGTGCCCCAGGCAGCGCAGCACCCCGTTGGTCACGACGCCCGTCTCGGCGAGGTCCTCTCCGGCGTGCGGGCAGTACCGGCTGACCCGCACCCGGCGCCCGCGGTCCTCCACCTCGATCTTCTCGAACGGGTCACGCGCCGTCTCGAACTCCTCGACGGCCCGCAACGCGGCCAGGTCGGCATGCTTGAGCAGGCCGACCAGGTAGTCGTTGTAGCGGTCGGGCTCGCGACGTGCCGAGAAGCGCAACGACAGCAGCAGCTCCTCCCAGCGGGTGCGGCCGCTGACCACGCCGGCCAGCCAGCGCGCGTCGAGGCGCAGCAGGTAGTCGGCAGGCCCCGCCCCGCCCTCGAGGTCGACGCTGATCCGGTCCGGCCCGATCCGCACGTCCCAGGTGCCGCCGGCCGCGCCGCTGACCTCGAAGCGCAGCGTCATCCCGATCCTGGCCAGGAAGTACGCCGAGAGCGTGCCCAGCGACTCGAAGTGCTCGGCGAACCGCTCGGCCAGCCCCGAGTCGGCGGCCGGCTCCGGGTTGTCGGCCCAGGCGCGCTCGATCGCGGGGCGACGGCGCTCGGCGTAGGCCTCCAGGTAGGCGCGGCGCCGGGTCGTGGTGTCCGCCAGCGTGAACGACGCCCACTCGGGGTCGCGGAGCACCCGCGGCTCCTCGGCCAGCACCACCCGGTCACCCGGAAGCAGGACCACGCCCGTCTGCTCGGGCAGGTGGTCGTGCAGCCACGCCATCGCCTCGGACTGGTCGGGGAAGATCCCGGGCCCGTGCAGGCCACCGTTGTGCTCGAACAGGTCCGGGTCGAGGAAGCAGGGCGGACCGGCGTACGGCATCACCAGTCGAGGGCGCACCGACCGGGTCAGCCGGGTGACCGCCTTGAACTTCCCGGTGCGCTTGGCGGCACTGATCCGGGCCTGGTCCTCGGCGTCGTACTCGTAGCAGACCGGGTGCCAGCTCGCGCCCGACATCTGCACCCCCATCAGGTCGATCGGGCCGCCCACCTCGTCCATGGCCCGGCGCACCTGGCTCAGCGAGATCCGGGCGTCGTTGGCGTGCAGCACCGCACGCCCCGCCACCGAGAACAGCACCGCGGCGTCGTGGCTCATCGGGCACTGCTCGGGGATCACGGTCAGCCAGTCGTCACCGTCCCCGAGCGGGTAGCGCTGCCAGGCGTCGAGGATCACCACCTGCGCGCGCCCCGCGGCCCGGAGCCGTCGCTGCATGATCGTCGAGGGATAGCGGGGCACCACCACCGGCACCTGCGGCGGGAGCCCCGCCAGGAACTCGAGGTCGAGGTGGTCGAGGTGCTCGTGCGACACCACCACGACGTCCACCTCGCGCAGCAGCGGCGGCGGCAGGTGCGCGTTGTCCGGGAAGGGGAACCACGAGCCCAGAAAGGCGCCACCGGGCGACACCCACGGGTCGGCGAGCAGCCGCACCCCGGGTGCGTCGATCCGCACTCCGGCATGACCCAGCGAGGTGACGACCACTTCGTCCATGGCCCTAGGCTCCCGTGTCCTGCCGGACGACGGATGCCCCACAGGGGGGAGCGGCGCTACGCCGCGCGGACGAGGCTCAGCCGGCGAAGTAGGACCGGAAGACCTGCTTGAGCTCCGCCGAGTCGACCAGGGTCGGGTCCGCCGAGCTCTGGTTGCCCCACCCGTAGGTGTAGTCCATCGGCGGGTGCGGCACGAGCTTGGCCCAGCGGGCGATCATCGCGCGCTCCTTGGCCGGCTTCGGCAGGTTGTAGTAGTGACTGCCGGTGTTCTCCTGGCCGAACGCCTGGTAGACCGGCACGATCTTGCGCAACGGGATCCCCTTGGCCCTGGCCACCCGGACCGCCTCGTTGATCTGGCGGATCTGGCACCACGGGTGAGCCACCGAGCAGGGGTAGGGATCCAGCCCGACCATGCTCACCCCCGTGACGGCCGGTCGGAACGCGTGGTAGTCCTCGTTGTCACTGAGCACGAGGAACGACTTCTGCCGGTCCCCGCTGACCTTGCGGACGAAGGCCGACCTGCTGGCCAGGCCCTGGGGGCCCTTCGGGCAGTCGGCGATGTGCGGCTCGTCGGAGAGGTAGTAGCCGAGGACCCGGGGACTGTGGCTGAGACGCCGCACCGTCGTGCGGAACCGCTTGTCGGCCGCGGTGGGGCACTTCTGGCCGAGCCAGACCAACGCTTTGACCCCCTTCGGGAGTGCCCGGACGGCACGAAGCGAGTCGCCGGTGTCGAAGACCGTGAACCCGGTCCGACGCGGCCCGGAGACCGCCCCGTGCAGGTTGGTGACGAAGTGCCGGGTCGTGGTCGGCGCTGGCAGTCGCAGGCTCGCCGTACGGGCGGCGCCGACAGGGGACGCCGCGGGTGCGAGCAGGCCCAGACCGACCACCAGCGCGACCGACAGCGCCACCACCAGGGCGGTGGGGATCAGGACGAACCGGACAGGTCCCATGACTTCTCGCGTTCCTGAGGAGATTCCAGCCGTCCACATTGCCACACCTCACCCGCCGACGCCATGGGTCGACGGTCGGCGCCGCACGCGGGCGGGAGCCGACTAGTGAGGCGTGTCGAGCACGACCGAGCGGAACGTCTCGTCGTCGTCCGGCGACTCGTCCTCGCGCGGCTCCGCGATCGCGAGGTGCTCGTCCTCCACGGTCGCGTCGACGAAGCGCTCGGGGTGGGTTTCCTTGCGCACGGCACGGTCGGAGTGGCGCTGGGCCCTGGTCATCGTGTGCTCCTCATCGGTGGGGCTTCCAGCCTCCTCCCGGCGGGCGCCCTGCACCAGAGGCCTTCGGTCCCCTTTTGACAATTCATGTCCCGTGGAATTCTAATATTCATCATCCGATGAATTGTGAGGAGAACCACCATGTCCACGTCCACCGCCGCCCGCACCGGGCCCGTCCTCGCTGTCGTCGCGCTGGCCCTGATGACGGTCGTCTCGGCCGTCAGCGGGCTCAACGTCGCCCTGCCCGACCTGGCCCGCGAGACCGGCGCGACGCAGACCGAGATCACCTGGATCGTGGACGCCTACACGGTGGTGTTCGCGGGCCTGCTGCTCTTCGCCGGCGCCCTCGGCGACCGGTACGGACGTCGCGAGCTGCTCGCCGCAGGGCTGGCCGTCTTCGGGGCCGGCGCCGGGCTCGGGATGCTGACCGACGATCCGGCCCAGCTGATCGCGCTGCGTGCCCTGATGGGCGTCGGCGCGGCGGCGATCATGCCGACCACGCTGTCGGTGATCACCACCTCCTTCGCCGAGGAGGACCGCCCGAAGGCGATCGGCGTGTGGGTCGGCGTCGCCGGCGGTGGCGCCGTGCTGGGCCTCTTCGGGAGCGGCCTGCTGCTCGAGTTCTTCTCCTGGAGCTCGTTCTTCGGGCTCAACGTGGTGCTGGCCACCCTCGCCCTGGTGGGCACGCTCGCGGTGGTGCCCACCTCGGTGGACGCGGAGCCGCCCGCGCTCGACGTCCGCGGCGCCCTGCTGTCCCTGGTCGGCGTCGCGGGCACCGTGTTCGGAATCATCGAGGGCCCCGAGCGTGGCTGGGGCGACGGCCTCACCGTGGCCGGACTGACGACCGGTCTGGCCGCCCTGGCGCTCTTCGTGATGTGGGAGCTGCGCGCGGAGCACCCGATGCTCGACCCGAGGCTGTTTCGCAACCGCGCGTTCAGTGCCGGCAGCCTCACCGTGATGGTGCAGTTCTTCGCGTCGTTCGGGCTGTTCTTCGTGGTGCTGCAGTACCTCCAGTTCGTGGTCGGCCGCTCCCCTCTCGGTGCCGCCGCCGCGCTGCTGCCGCTGCCTCTCGTGATGATCCCCCTGGCCCGCAGCGCGCCGCGGATCGCGCAGCGGGTGGGGTTCCGGCGGCTGGCGCCGCTGGGCCTGGCCCTCACCGCGATCGGGCTGGTCGTCGTCTCTCGTGTCGAGGTGCACCTCTCCTACGGCTGGTTCGCCCTCGGCCTGGTCCTGTTCGCGGCCGGGATGGCACTGGCCGGCACCCCCTCCACCGCGGCGATCACCGAGTCGCTGCCCCGCAGCAAGCAGGGCGTGGCCTCGGCCGTCAACGACACCGCTCGCGAGCTCGGGAGCGCCTTCGGCATCGCGATCCTGGGCAGCTTCCTCAACCAGCAGTACCGCGACGGGATGACCGACGCCGTGCACGGCCTGCCGCCTGCGCTGGCGGAGGGGGCGACGAGCTCGATCGCGTTCACCCAGTCGCCGGCGCTCGACCGTCTCGGGCCGGCCGCGGAGGGCCTGGTGGCGACTGCCCAGCAGTCCTTCGTCGACGGCATCTCCTCGGCGCTGCTGATCGCAGCCGCCGTGGTCGCGGTGACGGCGGTGGCGGTCGCGGCGCTGGCGCCCCGCCGGGCTCCCAGGCCGATCGACCAGGCTGCGCAACGGGAGACCGTGTGACCCAACGGCTCGTTTCGCCAGCGCAGGTGCGGGTACGTCCAGGCATGGCCACCACCACGCGCATCGTGCACGCCTCCCCCAGCGCGGTCTGGGCCGTGCTCGCCGACGGCTGGCTCTACCCGCTGTGGGTCGTCAGCGCCTCCCGGATGCGTGAGGTCGATGACGACTGGCCCGCGACCGGGAGCCGGATCCACCACTCCCTGGGCTCGTGGCCGCTGCTGGTCGACGACACCACCCACGTGCTGGAGAGCCGCCCCGACCACCTGCTCCGGCTGCGTGGCAGGGGCTGGCCGATCGGCGAGGTCGACATCACGCTGCGTCTGCGCGCCGTCGGCGCCGACACCGAGGTGGTCATCGAGGAGGACGTGGCCGCGGGACCCGGGAGGCTGCTGCCCCGGCCGGTGCGCGGCCTGACCCTGCGCTGGCGCAACGTCGAGACCCTGCGACGCCTGGCCTACATCGCCGAGCGCCGCACCGGGTCCCACTGACAGCTCAGGTCAGGGCACGGCGGTCCCGGACGCCGGCGTCCCTTCCGCGGCCGGGCTCGGCGCGCCCTCACGCAAGCGCCCGCTCGGCCAGGCGCTCACCGGCCCGACCACGGTCAGCAGTGCCGGCATCAGCAGCAGCCGGACCACGAACACGTCGAGGAAGATGCCCACGGCCATCGCGAACGCCAGCTGCCGGAAGGGCAGCAGCGGCACCAGGGCGAGCAGCCCGAAGCTCGCGGCGAGCGCCATCCCCGCCGTGGTGAGTGCCCGGGCGGTGCCCGGCATCGCGGCCGCGAGCGCGCCGGCCAGTGGCCGGTGCCGGGCCTCGTCCCACACGTGTCCGACGCCGAAGATGTTGTAGTCGGACCCGAAGGCGAGCAGCAGCACGGCCGCGGCGAACGGCACGTAGAAGGTGAGGCCCTCTCCGGGCGAGACGTGGTCGAACACGAGCGTGGTGAGCCCCAACGCGGCCGAAACGGACAGCAGCGACGCACCGAGCAGGTACGCCGACGCCACGGCCGCCCGCAGGAACAGCAGCAGCATCAGCAGGTTGA
>JBBQRV010000112.1:0-11210 GCA_038214475.1 Propionibacteriales bacterium
CCCGGCTCCTGAGGGTAGATCTTCGGTGCGGCCCGGCCGGTCGGCGCCGTTGCTGCCTGGCGAAGGGGCCCGTCGCCTATCGTGGCGTGTCGTGACCCCCCACCCGTCCGACGTCCTCGACCGGCTGGTCGAGTCCGGCCAGGAGTCCGGCGGGGCGGTCGCGGTCGTACGACGAGGGGTCGTCGAGGTCGACCACTCGGCGGGGACGCGCGACGGGTCGTCGCCCTGGACCTCGGACACGCTGGTGATGACCTTCTCGGTCGCCAAGCCGTTCGCGGCGCTGGCGTTCCTCGACGCCGTGCGCGACGGCGCAGTCGGCCTGGACCAGCGGGTCACGTCGGTGTGGCCCGAGTTCGGAAGATCCGGCAAGGACGCGACGACGATGCGCCACCTGCTCTCGCATCAAGCGGGGCTCCCGGCCTTTCCCACGGAAGCGCTGGCGGTCAGGTATGACGATCGTGAGGCACTCGTGGACCTCTTGGCGAAGGCTGCCCCGGTCCACCCACCCGGTGCCGGGCTTGCCGAGCACGCCCTGACCTACGGCCACCTGCTGGACGAAGTCGTTCGGCGCGCTACCGGTGCCCCCCTGGTCGAGCGCTTCGCGCGGATCGTCGACGAGGCCGGATGGGACCTTCACCTGCGCGTCGAGGAGCACGACCTGCCCCGCGTCGCCACTCTCGTCGAACCGGAGGGATCGTGGCGCTCGGGCTACCTGGAGGACCCCCGATGGGGCCCGGCTCTGGGCCGGCCCTCCGGGCTGCTCGAGCCCGACGTGCTGAACTCTGCCAGGTTCCGGCGCACGCCGTTCCCCGCCATCGCCCTGCACGCCACCGCCCTGTCCCTGGCCGTGTTCTACGACGACCTGACCAGAGCCGATGGCTTCGTCGCCGACCGTCTGGGACACGACCTGTGGCAGGCCTATGTCGGGCCGGCGGCCACCGGTCACGACCTGGTCCTCGACCGGCCCGTGACCTGGACCCTCGGCTTCCAGATCGATGAGGAGCACGGACGGGTCGAGCTCGGCATGGGAGGTGCCGGGGGGTGCTCGGCGTGGGCTGAACCCGCCGCCCGGTACGGCGCCGCCTACGTCACCCGAAGACTCGGCGGACAGGAGCGCGGCGACGCCGTGTGGCAGGCCGTCTCCTCGCGCTTCCCACCGTGACCCGAGCCGGCAGCCGGGCGGGCGACTCTTCCGCGACCTGACCCGGACGCTCCGGCTCCAGCCCACCGAGCTCGAGCGGATCGGCGAGCAGCTGGTGCGCCTCTCCTACGACGTCGGCACCGCCGCACCGGGCTGACCGGGCAGCCTGCTGAACGGCCCTTCGCCCTCGAACGCCAGCCGCGCGAACCGCGCACCGATGCGCTGCTGGGACGTCGCGTCCGGGTGCAGGTCGTCCGGGAGCGGCCGTTGCGCAGCATCTGGGGCGCCGTACAGCTCGAGTCCGTCGAGGTAGCCGAGGTGCGGGTCGTCCACCGCCGGCCGCTCGACGAGGCGCGCCAGCTCGTCGCGGATGACCCGGAGCGTGAGCTTGCCGCTCGCGGTCTCGACCGGATCCGCCGCTGCCCGGAAGCCGAGCCGTCCTCCGGCGAGACCGGCCAGGTCGATCTCGCTGGGTCCCGGCGTGTCCTCATGGATGGGGCAGGCGATCGGGGAGATGACGAGGAGCGGCGTGTGCGGGTGCCCTTCACGGATCGAGTCGAGGAACCCGTGGACGGCTGGCACGAAGCCCCGCAGGCGCATCAGGTCGGTGTTCACGAGGTTGATCCCGAGCTTGAGGCTGATGAGGTCGGCATCGGAGTCGCGGATGACGCGCGCGACGAACGGATCGAGGAGCGCGCTGCCGGCGAATCCGAGATTGAGCAGGTCGACCCCTCCGAGGGCAGCCGCGAGCGCCGGCCACGTGGACGTGGGCCCGTCCGAGTTGGACCCGTGACTGATCGAGCTGCCGTGGTGCAGCCACACGGGCCGAGCTCGGTCGGGGAGGGGGTCGACGGGGGCGTCCGTCCAGAGCGCGACGAGCTCGGTCCGCTCGTTCCAGGGCAGCCAGACCTCGACCTCCTTGTCGTCGCCACGAAGTCCGCTGAACTCGATGACCGCCGCCTCGCCGGGGGTGACGTCGGCCGCCCCGCTCGTCATGTCGATGGTCACCGTGTCACCACCGGCCGCGGTCGTCCGCGCGGTCACGCGGCCGTCGACCACGAGCTCGTAGACGCCGTCCGGACGCGGGGGTGCGCCCACGTAGACCTGCTTCGTGGGCACGGTCTCCACCCGCACGTAGGTCGCTCGCGTCCGGAAGGCGAGCCGCACTCCGGACGGCTGCGCCTCGGCCATGGCGAGCTGGCCGTCGGCGTACTGACGCGCCCAGGCGGGCAGGCGATGGGGCAGGGTGCCGCGCGAGGTCCGCTCGAGCTCGAGTGCGCCTCTCACGATGTCCATGGTGAGAGGCGTCGGGATCAGGTCCGAGAAGTCGTCCACGCACCCAGCATGACCCCAGGCCATCCAGCGGGGCGCGTCACCCCGCGAGCAGCAGTGACCCCGGCGGCGATGATCTGGTAGAACGGCCTGAGGGGGCCGAGACGAGGCGGTGTGGCGTGTCAGGTCGAGTCAGGATCGGTAGCGTGGCGGACTTCGCGGACGGCGAGCTCCACGCGCTCGAGGCGGCGGGCAGATCCCTCGTGGTCGGACTCGTCGGCGACTCGTTGTGCGCGGCCCGGAATCGTTGTCCCCATCTGGGGTTCTCCCTCACGAAGGGCCCCGGCGGACAGAGGTAGCCGAAGGTCAGGTGGTGTGTCCGTGGCACAACTCGCGCTTCGACCTTGCCTCGGGCGACAACCTTGACTGGACGCCGGGCTTCGCCGGCAAGGACATGCCCCGCTGGTCGCGGAAGCTGATCGCGCTCGGCAGGAAGCCGTCGTCGCTGACGACCTACGCCGTCACGGTCGAGGGCGACGACGTCTACGTCGAGCTCTGAGGCCGGTCGCAGCGATACGCTCCGGGGGTGGCGCACTATCTGTTCAACCTCGTGGAGGGGGACGCAGCGCCGAGGTCGGCCCTGCGCGAACTGGCTGCTGGGTTCCTGGAAGTCGGCAT
Source organism: Propionibacteriales bacterium (assembly GCA_038214475.1). Lineage (GTDB taxonomy): Bacteria > Actinomycetota > Actinomycetes > Propionibacteriales > Nocardioidaceae > Nocardioides. The sequence goes on from JBBQRV010000112.1 coordinate 3,092, forward strand.
GTGGGGCATCGACGCAGTCGGCGAGCACTGCGACGCGCTGGTCTCCGGCGACCTCGTCCTTCTCTTTCTGGGCGCGCCCGAGCAGGTCTTCGTCGGCCGCGCCGAGCTCGCCTCGGCGGTCCATGCCTGGACGCCCGCCGAGGCCCAGGAGTGCCCGGGCGATTTCCGTCGCGGAGTCGTGCTGGGTCAGGTCGACGAGTGGGACCCGCCCGTGCCGATGATGACGGTCCTGTCGCGGATGGACCCGTCGGAGAAGGCCAGGCCCGACTTCCAGGCGAGCGTGGTCCGGATCACCGCGAACGAGTACGAGACCACCCTCGCGGTGGCGGCCGGACGGTAGCCACCGCCACGAATCCACCCCGCCAGGAGCTGGGTGGACGTCTGGGCATCAGCGCAACCGGGTCCGGCAACTCCCGGCCGTCGCCGGTGTCAGCCGCCGGGCATCGAGCGCGTGTCGCCCACCGCGAGGTCGGTGAGCGGGAAGGAGAGCGATCCGGTCCCGACCCACCACTGCATCACGTCGAAGGCGAGCCGTCCCGCCAGCACCGATGGGTCGCCGCCCGACAGCCGTGCGGCCTCGGCCGGCTCACAGGCGAAGATGGACATCCCGCGGTACGACGTGTCGCTCTGCTCGTCGAACGGGCCGTTGACGACCACCGCGCCCCGGCGCACCAGCTCGGCGCGGTAGGCGAGGTGGCGCGTCTGCAGTGCGTCGAGCTCCTCGTCCGACATCTCGGGGGCGTCGGCCGGCCGCCGCAGGACCACGACCGTGTAGACGTCGAAAGCGTCGGGAATGTTGGGATCACGTGGCATCAGCCCACTCCTAGGTTGGCCCCGTGTTCGTCCTCGAGACTCGAGGCTGCCCCACGAAGATAGCGTTCCACCCGGACTGCCCATCGCCTCCGCGGCCAGGTGCGGAGGGTGGCCGGCTCGCCTCGGAATCCGGACCCGATCGGGCGGGACTAGCCTTGGCCGATGGGACGTGACGTCCGCTGGGCTGAGCTGTCGACCGGGGTGAGACTGCCCTATCTCTCGGTCGGTCCCAGCTCCGCGCGGCCGGTGGTGCTGCTGCACGCGTGGGCGGAGTCGCGCCGTTGCTTCGATCGACTCCTGCCTCTGCTCGACGAGACGGTGCATGCGCTCGCAGTCGACCAGCGTGGTCACGGTGAGGCCGACAGGCCGACGACCGGGTACTCCCTCGCCTCGATGGCCGAGGACGTCATCGACTTCATGGACGCCTTGGGTCTCGACTCGGCGGCCCTGCTGGGCTCCTCGAGCGGCGGCTACGTGGCGCAGCAGGTGGCGGTCGTCAGCCCGCATCGGGTGGCGGGTCTGGTGCTCGTCGGCGCCCCCCGCAGCCTGCAAGGGCGGCCGCCGTTCGCCGACGAGGTCGATCGACTGACGGACCCGGCGGACGCTGCGTGGGTCCGAGAGTCCCTGCTGTGGTTCCCGCGGTTCCAGACCGTGCCGGAGTGGTACGTCGAGGATCGGGTCCGTGACGGTGCCGGCACCCCCGCCCAGGTGTGGCGTGAGCTTCTCGACGGTCTCTGCACGGCGACGCCTCCGACTGAGGTCGGCGCCGTCACCTGCCCCACCCTCATCCTGTGGGGCGAGCAGGACGAGGCGCTGCCCCGCGCCCACGCCGAGGGCCTCGCCCGGGCCATTCCCGGCTCGCACCTCATCGTCTACGGAGACACTGGTCACCTCGTCCTCTGGGAGCAGCCCGACCGGGTGGCCGCTGACCTGACCGCCTTCCTGGCCACGCTCGAGGATCTTGAGCGCTGAGCGGCCCACGGTCGGATCCTGGAGTCGCAGTCAGCGAACTGGAGCAGCGGGTCGAGCACGTCCTCGGCGCTGCTCGGGGTGTCGCACCTCCGACCACGGGAGCAGTCCGTCGGTCCGGTGGGCCATACCTGCATTGACGGCCTCGGGACGGAGGACCAGCATGACGAGAAACCCACTTTCCGAGGGAGGAACTCATGCAACGACGCATGCTCGCTCTTGTGGCCTCGTCGGCAGCGCTGGTCGCTGCCGCGTTGCCGGCTCCTGCGCTGGCGCACGGTCATGGAGGGCCTGCACCCAGGGTGACCGTGTTGAACAGCGACGTGGGAGCGCCGTTCAACCTGGAGGTCACCCGTCACGGACTGCTGGTCGCGGACGGAGGCCCCGGCACGATCAGCAGGCTCACCCACGGCGGCAGTCTCACGACCGTCGTCCCCGATGTCATCGGCGCTTCCGGTGTCGCCACGTCGAGGCGCGCCCTGGCCTACACCTCGACCACGACCGATGAATCCACGTTCACGAACACCGCCGCGAGCCTGGAGATCCAGCCCCGCCACGGCGCCCACGTGCATGCCGACACGCTCGCCTACGAGACGTCGGCGAACCCCGACTCCGTCAACACCTACGGCATCGCCCACCCGACCCCGTGCCAGAGCGACCTGCTCACGCCGCTGGGCGGGGCCAACTACACCGGACTGATCGACTCGCACGCCTACTCGGTCGCGTCGTGGGGCCACAAGTGGCTCGTCGCCGACGCCGGAGGCAACGACCTGCTGTCCGTCGACGGGCGTGGCCACATCAGCACCGTGGCGGTGTTCCCGCCGCAGCAGATCCAGGTCACCCAGGCCTTCCTCGACGCGAACTTCCCTCCGGGCGTCGACACGTCCTGCCTCGTCGGCGCGACGTACGGCTTCGAGCCGGTGCCCACCGACGTCGAGGTCGGCCGCAACGGCTTCCTCTACGTCACCACCCTGCCGGGCGGCGCCGAGGACGACAGCCTGGGAGCCAACGGCGCGGTCTGGCGGGTCGACCCCAGGAACGGTCACGTGCGCAAGATCGCCTCGGGCCTCCTCGGCGCGACCAACCTGGCACTCAGCGACGGCGACATCTTCGTCACCGAGCTCTTCGCCGGCCGCATCTCGCGGATCGACGGCCACCACGTGCGGCCGTACGTCGACCTGCCCGGCGCCGTCTCGATCGAGGCCGGCCGTGACGGCACCCTGTACGCCGGGACGCTCGACCCGACCTTCCAGGGCCCGGGCTCGATCGTCCGTATCGACAGGCACGGTCACCAGCACCATTGAGGACCTGAACCGCTGACAAGGGGGCTGGGTGTCCCGCGGGCACTCGGCCTCCTTGCCCGCGCGCGCCGACCGGACGACGATGGCCGGGTGACCGAACCGACCGAGCGTGGGGGCGACTCTGGGCGCGACCCGAGCGCCGTACCCGGCGTGTACCCGACCACCACCCCCGGGCCTGACGACGCGGTCACCCTCGAGGTCGACGGCGAGGTGTTCCTCGTCCGCACGACCGGTCGGGGCAGCTACGGCTACACGTGGGCGAGCGGGCCGAACGACGGCTACGGGTTCGGGCTGAGCGGCCCCCCGGTCGGCTCGTTGGAGGAGCATCGGACGCACATCCGGGGCTTCCTCGCCGGGATCGACCCGGACACCGGCTTCCTGGCGGAAGACTGACGGCTAGCGCCAGTCGAAGTACTCGCGGTGCACGTTGCGCGAGCGCACCCCCGCGGCCCTCAGCCCCTTCTGGAAGTCACGCAGCATCGCCGCGGGTCCGCACAGGAAGACCGAGAGGCGGGCCGGCTCGACGCCGGTGTCGGCGAGGATCCGGGCCACGTCGAGACGGCCGTCGACGCGCGAGTCGACCAGGTGCGTGCGCACCGACCCGCGCCCCTCGGCGATGCCGACCAGCTCGTCGGCGAACGGCGCCGGCCCGCCGGTGAAGGCGTAGTAGAGGTCGACCTGGCCAGGCGGAGGGTGCTCCTCAATGGCCCGCATCCAGCTCAGGAACGGGGCGACCCCGACGCCGCCGGCGATCCAGACCTGGTCGTGGGTGCCCTTGGCGTGGTTGAACCGGCCGTGCGGTCCGCCGATCACCGCCGGCATGCCCGGCTCGAGCAGCTCGCGCAACCGCGAGGTGTAGTCGCCCAGTGACTTCACCGTCACCCGCAGCAGACCCTCGGCCGGGGCGCTGGCGATGGTGAACGGGTGCCGGTGCCAGCCGTCCTTGGCCTCGATGTAGACCAACGCGAACTGGCCCGGCACGAAGGCCACTGGGCGGCCGATCGGCTTCAGGCTGATCTCGACCAGCCCCTCCCCCACCGCGGCGACGTCGTGCACCTCGTAGTCGTGGAGGGAGAGGAAGAACCGGGCCAGCAGCTCGCGATAGACGTAGAACACCAGCCCGATCCCCCCGACCAGCACGTACGTCCAGCGCAGCACCGGCGACTTCGGGAACGGCGACCCGTCGAGGAGACCGTGGAAGAACGCGGCTGCGACGAAGACGCCGGTGAGCCGGTGAAGCTGACGCCAGCGGTCGTACCCGCCGAAGACCTTGCGCACCTCTCGCACCACCGGCACGTCCTTGAGGCCCTTGACCAGGCCCCGCAGCGGATGCGGTACCACCGACTGCCAGCGCGGCAGGATCGCCCACACCGCCAGCGCCACCATGCCGATCGCACCGACCGCGCCCAGCGGCCCACCCCAGCGGGAGTGGATCGGGCTGGCCGACAGCGGGAGGTGCGCCACCAGCAGCACCAGCCCGGTGATGGCCATCCGCCGGTGCCAGATGGCGGCCCGGTCGATGCCGTCGAACCACTCCTCCACCCACGGCAGCGAGCTGATCAGCACCAGGGCGGCCGAGAGCAGCAGCACCGACACCGCGCCGACCAGCTGCCCGACGTACGCCCCGGTGGGCTCGCCTGTCGGTCGGTAGACGACCCACAGCACGACGTACACGACGACGAGCCCGACGATCGTGACCGGGCCCAGATGACGCACGATCGGGAGACCTCGCAGTTGCATGACCCGACGCTAGCGGTCCGACGGGTTCCCGGGGCGCTGAGCCATGTAACGCGCAGTTATCCCTACTGGTGCACCCACGCACGGGTACGTCGGACCGGATAACTGCGCGTTACATGCGCGGCACGTCCGCCGAGTCGGTCTCCTGACCACGTTGACCACCCAGCAGGACGCGGGTCATGGCGTCGCGGGTTCGGAGAACCTGAGGCGATCGTCGTGCCCCTCGACCTGGAGTACCTCTGCCTGGTCTGCGGACACGTACGACGCCGCTGACACCGACTTGGCCATGGTGCCCACACCCCCCGGATCGAATTCAGCCAAGATCTCCAACGCGAGGCGCGACCTGCGATGGCCGACGCGCGGACACGACGCGCTCAACGTCTCCCCGAGTCACCACGCCGACCCGCCGCTGACTGACGAGGCGCTACCCGCGCAGCCCCCGACCGATCTCCGCCAGCGCCCCGGCGACGTCGACTGCGGGCATCCAGCCCCAGGCGTGAGCCCGGTCGGAGAGGACCCGTCCGGTCCAGGCAGGGCCGTCGTCCCAGACCGGGGTGACGCCGAGCGCCGCGGTGACCGTCTCGTAGTAGTCGCGCGCCGTGGCCGGCCCCGCGGCCACGTTGACCGGGGTGCACGCGCCGGCGACCGGACCGGTCGCGGGGTCGGTGGAGTCCGGCACCCGACCGGTGGCCACGTCGGCGGCGAAGGCGGCGAGATCGTCGACGTGCACCCAGGCGAAGCTCTGGTCGGGCAGCGCGTGCCGGGCCCCCTCGTCGTCCCGCATCGCGGCCGGCCGCAGCGAGTTCCAGACCGAGCTCTCGCCCGGGCCCAGGATCGCCGGCGGGCGGAGCAGGACGCAGGTCAGACCGCCGACCTCGGCCAAGGCGATGTCGGTGTCGCGCTTGGTGACGGCATAGTCGTTGGCTTCGTCGGACACCAGCGGCGACTCCTCGTCGACGTCTCCGGCCCCGGGCGAGCGGTCGTAGACGGCCGCCGTCGACACGTGCACCAGGCGCCCGACGCCGGCGTCGCGCGCGGCTCGGGCCAGCACGGGCGTGCCCTGCACCGCGATCCGGTGCTGGGTGTCGCGCCCGCTTCCCATCGGGTGCACGGTGGTGACCACGGCGCTGGCGCCGACGACGACGCGCGAGGCGAGGTCGGGGTCGTGGAAGTCACCGACCCACTCCTCGACTCCTGCCGGCGCGGCGCCGGGGCGGCGTACGACGCCGCGCACCGTGGCGCCCCGCTCGACCAGCGCCGCACAGGTGCGGGAGCCGACCAGGCCGTTGGCGCCGGTCACGACGACGATCGGGGACGGGTGGGAGGTGGTGGTCTCACTCATGCCGCCACCTTGGCACGGGCCTCCACACGCGTCAGCCGACCGGCACGTCAGTGCAGGACGACCGGCGGCACGCCCTCGTCGTCGAGCAGGTGCGACTCCTCGTGCTTGCGTGGCAGGAACATCGCCGGCACCACGGTCAGCAGCACCAACGACCACGCCACCCAGTAGGTCTCGGCGAACGCGTGGGCCGCGTCCTGGAGGCCCTGCGCGATCTGGGCGGCGGGGATCTTGTCGGCCAGGTCGGGCAGGTGCAGCGAGGCCATCGCGGGGCCGGCCAGCTTGGAGGCCTGCAGGTGGTTGGTGAGCAGCACCGACATGATCGCGACGCCGACCGAGCTGGCGATCTGCTGGGTGATGTTGAGCAGCGTCGACCCGCGGGCCACCTCGTGGGCCCGCAGCGTCTTCAGCGCCGAGGTGAACAGCGGCATCATCGTGGCGCCCATGCCCAGCCCCATCACGAACAGCTCCGCGATGATCACCGGGTACGGCGTGGTCGCGGTGAGCTGGGTCAGCCCGAACATGCCGATCAGGATGAACACCAGCCCGAACGGCACGATCCGCCCGATCGGGTGCTTGTCGACCTGCGACCCGGCGATCGGCATCGTGATCATCGCGCCGATGCCCTGCGGGGCCACCAGCAGGCCGGCCTGCAGCGTGGACTCGCCGCGGACCTCCTGGAAGTAGGTGGGCACCAGCAGCAGTCCGCCGAAGAACGCGGCCGCGAACAGGAACATGGTGAGGATGGAGAACGTCAGGTTGCGGTTCTGGAACAGCCGCAGGTCGAGCAGCGGGTGCTCGGGGCGGAACGAGTGGAAGACGAAGAGCACGATCAGCGTCGCCCCGACCAGCATCGACACCCAGACCCGCGGCGCCGAGGCGGTGCCCTCGGACGGGATGGACGACACGCCGAAGAGGAAGAGGGCCAACCCGGGAGACATCAGCGCCATGCCGAGGAAGTCGAAGGACTCCGAGGGCTCGGGGGTGTCGGAGGGCAGCACCCGCCAGGCGTAGACGAGCGCGACCAGGCCGATCGGCAGGTTGATCAGGAAGATCCAGTGCCAGCTCGCCACCTCGATCAGCCAGCCGCCGAGGATCGGGCCGAGCAGCATCGGCACGCCCAGGATGGCCATCAGCCGGCCCATCCGGTGCGGCCCGGCCGCCCGCGTCATGATCGTCATGCCGAGCGGCATCAGCATGCCGCCGCCGAGACCCTGCAGCACCCGGAAGCCGATCAGCGCACCGATGCTCCAGGCGCTGGCGCAGAGCACCGACCCGCCGACGAAGAGCGCGATGGCGGTCATGTAGAGGCGCTTGGTGCCGAACCGGTCGGCGGCCCAGCCGGTCATCGGGATCACCGTGGCCAGTGCGAGCGTGTAGGCGGTGACCGACCAGGCCACCGTCGAGTAGGCGATCGGGTTGTCGGTGGTGCCGAAGACCGTCTGGAACGTCGGCAGCGCGACGTTGACGACCGTGATGTCCAGGATGGACATGACGGCGCCGAGCACGACCACGCCCGCGATCTTCAGCACGGCGGCGTCGATGTGGTCGGGCAGGTCTACCTTGCTCCCGGATGACATCGCGAGGCTCCTTCACGAAAGGGGGCGGCCGCGGTTGGCCGAAACACTCCAGTCTGTGCCGGTCTCCCACCATCCGGCAAGCAGATTCGCACCACCCCACGTCCCCCGCTCCTTCGTGGTCCAGCTCGCCAGCCGCCCCAGCACCCGGGGCGCGCTGTCAGCCGGCGACGGCCCCGGGTCGAGGCGTGGGAGCAAGTGGCGACAGCTTGAGCCAGCTCGGCAGCGAGCTCCGTGCGGCCGGTTCTCCCTGCAGCTGGAGGTTGCCCGAGCGCAGTGCGGCGGCCCAGCTCAGGTCTCCAGGTGGCGACTAGTGGCCCATCTGTACCCGCCCGAACCTGCGCGCCGAACGGCTCGCCGCGGTGAGAGCCGGTCAGAGCGAA
>JBBQRV010000113.1:0-11180 GCA_038214475.1 Propionibacteriales bacterium
GCGCGCGCCTCAGGCGCAATAGGCCGCCCAGGCCTGCGACATCCGGGTGCCCTGGCCCGGGGTGAACTGGTTGTAGCAGCTGTCGTAGCTGTAGTCCATGTAGTTGTGGATCGGGTCCACACCCGGCAGCGAGCACGAGTCCCGCCCGGCGGGGCAGCCCGAGGTGGAGCTGGCCTGGGCCGGGGTGTCGCTCACCAGATCGTTGCTGCTCGTGCAGCCGCCCTGGAACGTGTGGTAGAGCCCCAGCCAGTGACCGGCCTCGTGCGAGGCCGTCTTGCCCTGGTTGAAGTTCGTCGCCGAACCGCCGGGCAGCGAGGAGTACTGCACCCGGATCCCGTCGATGCCGGGGTTGGCGGTGTAGTCCCACGGGAAGGTGGCGATGCCCAGGTAGCTGAAGTCGACCAGCCAGATGTTGAGGGCGTTCGCACCACCCTGGCGGGTCTGTGAGCGGTACGTCGTGGACTGTCCGTCGGTGTGCCAGGTGCTGTTGTAGTAGCGGTTGACGCCCGCGAGGCTGAACGCGAAGCCGGTGTTGGCGGCCGACGACGACTCGCCGCCGGCGTAGTCCTGGTTGAGCTCGCTGACCTGGCTGGTGATCTGGCTCGACGTGACGTCGCCGGCGCCGCTGGCCGACAGCATCACGTGGACGTAGACCGGGATCGTGGCGCTCGCCCGCGCGGCCCGCCGCTCCCGGCCCTGCAGCAGGGCGTCGGTGCGCGCCTGGATGGCGCGCTGCTCGGCGAGCGACACTGCGCGGGTGTCACCGCCACGGCCGCCACGGGCGCTGTCCGCCGCGTCGTGGCCCGAGGGGTGGAGGCAGGTCTGGGTCGCCGTGCGTACGGCGTCCGGGGCGGGCATCGCCGAGCCTGGGGCGGCGGCGAGGGGGCCGGTGGCGGCCAGGGTCAGGGCGGCGAGGGAGACGACCCGAAAATTCGTCTTGTTCCGCATGCTGGAGGAGTTCCTCTCGTTGGGGCGGACCTGCACGATGCAGCGTCCTGCGCGTCGATACTTCAACGAGATCCGGCGTGCCGTGAAGGTCCGGGGCGGGTCATCTTCGTGCACTGCAGGAAGTTGAGGGGCCGCCAGACGTGCCGAGCGGTCCGCGAACCCCGTCCTTTCCGAGGAAGTCCCGAGATCCTCCCCGGCCCCGCCGGGTTCGCGGACCGCCGTGGGCCCCCGAGGGCCCAGGCATCCGCGGTGCAGGCGCGGATGCCCCGTTCCGGGTCAGGCCCGATAGGCCTGCCACATCTGCGACATCCGGTTGCTCTGCCCAGCGGTGAACTGGTTGTAGCAACTGTCGTAGCTGTAGTCCAAGTAGTTGTGGATCGGGTCCTTGCCGGCCAGCGAGCAGGAGTTGCGGCCGGTGGGACACCCACCTGTCGCGCTGGCCTGGGCCGGGGTGTCGGAGACCCGGTCGTTCGGGGTCGTGCAGCCGCCTTCGAAGGTGTGGTAGAGCCCGAGCCAGTGCCCGGTCTCGTGCGAGGCCGTCTTGCCCAGGTTGTAGTTGGTCTCGATGCCGCCGGGCAGCGTCGTGTACTGCACCCGGATGCCGTCGGTGTCGGGGCTGGCCGCGTAGTCCCACGGGAACGTGGCGATGCCGAGGTAGTTCATGTCGAGCACCCAGATGTTCAGGGACTCCTTGCCGCCGAGCCTGGTGGCGGCGCGGAACGCGGAGGCCTGCTGGTTCTGGTGCCAGGCGTCGTCGTACCAGCGGTCCACCCCGGCAAGCGCGAACGTGAAGCCGGTGTCGGCCGCCGCGGCGGACTCACCGCCGGCGAAGTCCTGGTTGAGCTCGACGATCTGGCGGTCGATCCGGGTCTGGCTCACGTCGCCTGCGCCGCTGGCGGAGGCCATCACGTGCACGTAGACGGCGATCTCGACGGCCGCCCTGCGCCCCAGGACGGCGCCCTTGGCCGCGAGCAGGTGCCGGGTGCGCGCCTCGATGGCCCGCTGCTGGCGCGGGGACACCTCACGGGTGTCGACGCCGTGCCCCCCGCGCGCCGCCTCCGCCGTCCCGATCGCGGCGGGGGCGGTCACGCAGGCCGTGGCCTCGGGGTGGGGCATCGCGGATGCCGGCGAAGCGCCGACCAGCACGGACAGGAAGAGACCGAGCGAGCAGAAGGCGCTCGCCTGCCACGTCCTGGGTCTGCGCATGTGATAGCCCTGTCGTCCGTCCGTGGGCCACCCCCCGAGCGGACGACCACCTGCACGAAGATCGTGCGCCACATTCGGGGTGAGCAGGAGGCCTTGGCCCCCTCAGCTTCGTGCAATGCACAAAGATGCAGGCCTCGACGGGCTCACCAGCGCCGTACGACGGCCTCGATCTCGCCCAGCCGGTGCACCACGGCGTCGGGCTCACCGTCCGTGTGGCCGCGCTGGTCGGCGGGGATGCTGCTGTGCGGCACGTGCACGGCGCGCATGCCCGCCTGGTGCGCGCCCCAGACGTCGTCGTAGAGGCGGTCGCCGACGTAGACGCAGCGCTCCGGCTCACTGACCTGCACCGCCTTCATGGCCGCCTCGAAGGCGTGCGGCGACGGCTTCGTCCAGGGGATCTCACTGGAGTAGACGTCGCCGTCGATCAGGTCGAGGACGCCGTCGCGGCGGAAGAAGCCCTCGTGCCAGGCCCGCGGCCAGATCGTGTTGGAGAGCACGCCCACCCTGATGTCGCGAGCCCGCAGGGCACGCAGGAGCGGCCCGACCTCGGGGTCGGTGTGGGTGTGCGGCTCCCAGAAGGCGTAGTAGGCGGCCAGCAGCGCAGGGTCGTGCTCGAGCCCCGCCTCCGCGAACAGGTCGCCGACCGTGGAGCTCTCCTGGTGGTCGCGGCTGCGCCCCCAGACCACCTCGCCGGCCCGGTGCAGCCGGCCGGCGTTGGCCGGGTGGTCGGCGTCGCCCGCGTCGCGCACCGCCTGCGCGAGGGCCAGTGACTCGGCATGGAAGTCGACGTCGTGCCAGGCCGTGAGCGTGCCGCCCCAGTCGAAGATCACCGCGTCGATGCCCATCCCGGCAACCTACCGCGGGACGGGGTTCGCCGCCGGGCCACCACCGAGGTGGGCCACAATGGCCACACGATGAGCGCGAACACGAGGAGCCTGACCCGATGACCGGCGAGCAGACCACCCTGCGGGTCGCAGCGGAGTACCGCGCCTACCCGGTGTGGCTGCTGCACCCCGACGGCACCGACAACCCCGCCCCCGAGGAGCTCGGTCTCAGCGGGCCGCTGTGCCGCGCCCTCGAGGAGTGGGCCGACGACTTCGACACGATCTTCCCCGAGGACGACCCGGGCGCGGCCGCGTTCGCCTCGCCGGACGCCGAGAAGGAGTTCAACGCGCGCGGCCGGGCACTCGCCCAGCAGGTCGCCGACGAGGTCGGCGACAGGTTCCGGGTCGTCCACCTCCGCTCCGGCGGGACGGACCAGCCGATGACCCCGCGGCCCTGACCGCGGGCGTCAGCCCCGGACCAACGCCACCAGGTGGGAGACCGCGGCAGTGACGGCCACGTCGACCCGCTCCCCCGAGCGCCGGTCCTTGACCTCGACCAGGCCGTCGGCAAGGCCGCGACCGACGGTGACGATCGTGGGGACGCCGATCAGCTCGGCGTCCTTGAACTTCACGCCGGGGCTGACCTTGCCGGCCCGGTCGTCGTAGATCACGTCGAGCCCGGCCGCCGACAGCTCGGTGGCGAGGACCGCCGCGGCGTCGAACAGCGCCGGGTCCTTGCCGGCGGCCACCAGGTGGATGTCGGCCGGGGCGACCTCGCGCGGCCAGATCAGGCCGAGGTCGTCGTTGTTCCCCTCGGCGATGGCGGCCACGGCGCGCGAGACGCCGATGCCGTAGGAGCCCATGGTGACCGACACCAGCTTGCCGTTCTCGTCGAGCACCCGCAGGTCGAGCGCCTGGGTGTACTTGCGGCCGAGCTGGAAGATGTGGCCCATCTCGATGCCCCGGGCGGTCTCGAGGAGCCCGCCGTCGCAGTTCGGGCAGGCGTCGCCGTCGAGCACCTCGGCTGCCTCGATGGTGCCGTCGGGGGTGAAGTCGCGGCCCACGACCAGGTCGAGCACGTGCGAGCCGTGCACGTCGGCTCCGGTCACCCAGGCGGTGCCCTCGACCACGCGCGGGTCGACCAGGTAGCGGATCTCTGAGGCGGACTTCTCCCCCAGCGCGCCGGGCCCGATGTAGCCCTTGACCAGCGCCGGGTGCCGGGCGAACTCGGCCTCGTCCATCGCGTCCACCTCGATCGGCTCGAGCTGGCCCTCGAGCCGCTTCTGGTCGACCTCGCGGTCGCCGGGCACGCCGATCGCGAGCGGCTCACGGGTGCCGTCGGGGTGCTTGAGCACCACCAGCACGTTCTTGAGGGTGTCGCCGGCCGCCCACGGGCGGTCGCTGCGGGGGTACTTCTCGTTGAGGTGCGCCACCAGGGTGTCGATGGTGGGCGTGTCGGGGGTCTGCTCGGCGTGTGCGGCCGGCAGGTCGTCGTACGGCGTGGGGGCGGGTGCGGGCACCTGCACGGCCTCGACGTTGGCGGCGTAGTCGCACCGGGTGCACCGTACGTAGGTGTCCTCGCCGACCTCGGCCCGGGCCAGGAACTCCTCCGACTTCGATCCACCCATCGCGCCCGACGTCGCCTTCACGATGACGTAGTCGAAGCCGAGCCGGTCGAAGGTGCGGATGTAGGCCTCGCGGTGGGCCGCGTAGGAGGCGTCGAGGCCCTCGTCGGAGACGTCGAAGGAGTAGGAGTCCTTCATCACGAACTCACGGCCGCGCAGGATGCCGGCGCGGGGTCGCGCCTCGTCGCGGTACTTGGTCTGGATCTGGTAGAGCCAGACCGGCAGGTCCTTGTAGGAGGAGTAGAGGTCCTTGACGACGAGGGTGAACATCTCCTCGTGGGTGGGCCCCAGCAGGTAGTCGCCGCCCTTGCGGTCCTTGAGCCGGAAGATCCCGTCGCCGTACTCGGTCCAGCGGCCGGTGGCCTCGTAAGGCTCCCGGGGCAGCAGCGCCGGGAACTGGAGCTCCTGGGCACCGATCGCGTCCATCTCCTCGCGGATCACCGCCTCCACGTTGCGCAGCACCCGCAGCCCGAGCGGGAGCCAGGAGTAGATGCCGGGCGCGGCCCGGCGTACGTAGCCGGCACGGACCAGCAGCCGGTGGCTCGGGACCTCCGCGTCGGCGGGGTCGTCACGAAGCGTCCGGACGAAGAGCTGGGACATGCGCAGGATCATGCGGCAAGGCTACTTGTGGGTCGGGCCGGGTCGCGACGCGGTTTCCCCAGCCGGGCCGCGCGCCGGAGCTCCAGTCAGAACATGATCGTGGTGAACCGTTCGGTCTCGGCGAACCCGACCTTCTCGTAGGCCCGGCGTGCCGAGGCGTTCCACTCGTTCACGTAGAGCGACACGGTCGGCGCGATGTCGGCGCGGACGAGCTCGACCACGGCCGCCATGCCGCGGGTGGCCAGGCCCTGGCCACGCCGGTCGGGCGCGACGTAGACCCCCTGCACCTGGGCGGCGTACGGCGACACGCAGGCCACCTCAGCCTTGAACACGACCCGGCCGTGCTCGAACTTGGCGAACGACCAGCCGCGCGCGATCAGCTGCGTCACCCGGGCGCGGTAGAGGTCGGCGCCGCCCCCGGCCTCGGGAGAGAGCCCGACCTCCTCGGTGTACATCGCGACGCAGGCCGGGTAGAGCGCCTCGAGGTCGGCGCGACGGGTGGCACGCACCTCCGGGTCAGGGGCGACGGCCGGAGCGGTGGAGAGGGCGAGGTGCGGCTGGCCGGCCCGGACCTCGCGCGGCGTCCCCCAGTCACCGGCGACGGTCTGCCAGAACGCGTCCACGGGTGCCTGTGGACCCACGATCGTGGAGACGGTACGGCGCCGGGTCAGCGCCCGCTCGGCGAACGCAGCGGAGTCCTCGGGGGTGCACTGCACCGGGACCAGGTTGGCGCCGACGTGACACGCCGCGACCAGGTGCCCGTCCTGGAACCGGCCCCACATCTCGCCGCCGAGCCAGCGGGGCTGCAGCCGGGTGGTGCGGGCCCGGTGGTGGACTACCAGGTTGACGACGGGGACCGTCGCCGCCAGGGCGAGGAACTCGGTCAGGTCGTCGGCGCCGAGCAGTCGGATGCCGTGCCGTGTGGTCAGCACGTCCCGGACTCTAGTCGGTCGGCGCGAGGCGGCGGCGGCCCTGCGCCGGCCGCGGTGGCTCAGCCGCGGCCCTTGCCCCCGGAGCCACCGTCGGAGTCACCGTGGGAGTCACCGTGGGAGTCACCCTGGGAGTCACCGTGGGAGCCGTCCCCGGATCCACTGTCGGACCTGTCATGGTCCCCGTCGTCGGACCCGTCGTCGGACCCGTCGTGGTGCCCGTCATCCGCCTGGTCGTCGGTCTGCTCGTCGCCCGGACCGTCCGAGTCCTCGACGCCGCCCGGCCCGTCGTCCTGGCCGTGGCCGTGCTGCTCCTGCTCGTCCTGACCCGAGTCGTCCTGATCCGAGTCGTCCTGACCGTCCTGTCCGGCGTCGGCCTGCGACGGCCCTGTCGCGTCGCCCGAGGGCCCGGAGGCCGGGGCGTCCTCGGTGAACGTGCGCGCGGGCTGGACCGGGCGGACGTCGGGCCGGTCCCGGTGTCCGGCGCCCACCGGCGTCACCCAGAGCGGGTCCGGGGGCCTGGTGCCCACCGACTCCACGACCGTCCAGGCCGAGGCCGCCGCGACCAGGGCTCCGGCAGCCACCGCACCGGCAGCGGCCAGGCCGATCCGACCCAGCCAGCCGGCGCGCCCGGTGGTGGCCGGCGGCAGCGGGGCGAGCACCTCGAGGACGACGGGGCGTTCCGTGGGCGCGGGCGATCCTGGCGGGTTGGGCACCGTCCCAGCGTCCCCCGGGGCCGCCGCCGGCGGCATCGTACGGCGGTACTAGTACCCGCGACCCCGCTCCGACGCGCGCCGGGTGGCCCAGAGCGCCGCCTGGGTCCGGTCGGCCACCCCGAGGCGCTGGAAGATGTGGGTGAGGTGCGACTTGACCGTGCGCTCGGTGATCCCCAGCCGGCGAGCGATCGCCTTGTTGGCGAAGCCCTCGGTCACCATCCGCAGCACCTCCTCCTCCCGTGGCGTGAGCACGATGCCCTCCTGCGCCTCTGCCCGACGGCTCGAGAGCACTGCCCGCGCCGCCTGCGGGTCGAGCGGTGATCCCCCGGCGATCACCTCCCGGATTCCGGACAGGATCACCTCCGGCTCGCTGTGCTTGAGCAGGTACCCGTCCGCGCCCGCCTCCACGGCCTGCATGATCCAGGTGCGCTCGGCCATCGAGGTCAGCACCAGGATCCGCACCTCGGGGTCGTGGGCCCGGATGCCTCGGGTGGCCCCGACCCCGTCGAGCTCACCGGGCATCGACAGGTCCATCAGCACCAGGTCGGGCCGCAGCTCGGCGGCCATCCGTACGGCGTCGGCCCCCGACTCGGCCTCGCCGACGACGGCCAGGTCGTCGGTGGTGGCCAGCAGGGACACCAGCCCGCCCCGCACGATGGCATGGTCGTCGACGATCATCACGGTGCTGCGGTTCATCCTCTGGTCCCCTGTCACGAGTCGTCACGGATCGGCACGAGCACCTCGGTGCGGGTGCCCCGCCCCGGGGCGGAGCGCACGGTGAGTGCACCGCCCGCGTCCTTCACCTGGTCGGCCAGCGACCTGAGCCCGACATGACCCTGCGCGGTACGGCGGGCCAGCACGTCACCGTCGAAGCCGCGACCATCGTCGTCGACCACCAGGACCGCGAGCCGGTCCTCGACGGTCACGGAGAGCTCGACCCGGGTGGCCCCGCTGTGCGTGGTCACGTTGCGCACGACCTCCTGGGCCGCCCGGAAGACCACCCCGGCACAGACCAGCGGCAGTGACGCGGCAGCGTCGTCCACGTGCCAGGTGAGGTGGACGCCGGTGCGTTCCAGGCCCGCGGCCAGCTCCCCCACGGCCCCGGAGAGCCCCTCGGTCGCCAGGTCCGGCGGATAGATGTCGACGAGCAGGCTGCGCAGCTCGCCGATGCAGGTACGCAGCCGGGTGGACGTCTCGGCCACCAGCGCGGCGTCGCGCTCGGGGTCGGGACCACCCAGCCGGGCCGCGTCGAGCGTGTAGGTCACCCCGGTGAGCTGTTGGACGATCCCGTCGTGCAGGTCGGCCGCGATCCGGCGCCGCTCCGCGCCCGACGCGTCCGCGGCCAGGCTGAGCAACCCCTCCCGCTCCCGCTGCTGGCGCTGGAGGCGGGTCGCCAGGCCCAGCGCCGCCGGGATCTGCACCAGCTGCAGCACGAGCAGTCCCCCGAGCACGGGGGGCGCGTACTTGCGCCACTGGGCCTGACCGGCCTCGGCGACCGCGTCGTACTGGAAGTAGGTCTCGAAGAGCAGCGGCTCCCCCGTGCTGCCGGTGACCCCGACGTACACCTCGAGCAGCTTCTCGAAGGGCCGCTCGAACGTGTTCTCCGGCTTCTCCAGGTCACTGATCTCGGAGTCGGTCGAGCCGTCGCGCAGGGCGACGCGCTCGGCCTCGTCGAGCTCGAAGGTCTGTCCCATCAGGCGGGCCTCGTCGGCGTAGATGATCCGCCCGTCGGCGTTCCACACCTTGACCCGGACCAGCGAGCCCTGCAGCACGTGCTCCCGCATGCTGCGGTGGAACCTCGCGATCGCCCCGGGGTCACCGGCCACGAAGGCGGCGGTCATCAGCGGTTGGGCGATCCCGGTGGCGCTGACCCAGCTCACCTCGCGGGCCGACTGCACCGCCAGGTCGGTGCCGGCCTGGCGGGACAGGGCGGCGATGACCGCGGCGAGCACCACCATGGTGACCAGCCCCGCTGCCGTGAAGCGCACCAGCAGGCCACGCACCGACGCGGGCCGGGCGCGGTCGCGAGGCCGACGGATTCCCATCCCCCGATGGTCCGTGATCCGGTCGGACCCGGGAATCGGACCTCGGTCGTAGTACCTCTAGGAGACCGACACCTCGGCGGCGGCGCCGTCGACGGCCTCCATGCCCTCGGCGAGCCGCATCGCCTCCTCGATCAGGGTCTCCACGATCTGCGACTCGGGCACGGTCTTGATGACCTCCCCCTTGACGAAGATCTGGCCCTTGCCGTTGCCGGAGGCGACCCCCAGGTCGGCCTCACGGGCCTCGCCGGGACCGTTCACGACGCAGCCCATCACCGCGACCCGGAGCGGCACCTCCATGCCCTCCAGACCTGCGGTCACCTGCTCCGCGAGCGTGTAGACGTCGACCTGGGCCCGGCCACACGACGGGCAGGAGACGATCTCGAGCTTGCGGGGCCGCAGGTTGAGCGACTGCAGGATCTGGATGCCGACCTTGACCTCCTCGACCGGGGGCGCGGAGAGCGAGACCCGGATGGTGTCCCCGATCCCCTTGGCGAGCAGCGACCCGAACGCCACCGACGACTTGATGGTGCCCTGGAAGGCCGGCCCGGCCTCGGTCACGCCGAGGTGCAGCGGCCAGTCGCCGCGCTCGGCGAGCATCTCGTAGGCCTTGACCATCACCACGGGGTCGTTGTGCTTCACCGAGATCTTGAAGTCGTGGAAGTCGTGCTCCTCGAAGAGGCCGGCCTCCCAGTCCGCCGACTCGACGAGTGGCTCCGGGGTCGCCTTGCCGTACTTGTCGTGGATCCGCTTGTCGAGCGACCCCGCGTTGACGCCGATCCGGATGGACGTGCCGCGGTCCCGGGCCGCCTTGGCGATCTCCTTGACCTGGTCGTCGAACTTGCGGATGTTGCCGGGGTTGACCCGCACGGCCGCGCAGCCCGCGTCGATCGCCGCGAAGACGTACTTGGGCTGGAAGTGGATGTCGGCGATCACCGGGATCTGCGACTTGGTCGCGATGGCGGGCAGCGCCTCGGCGTCGTCCTGGCTAGGGCAGGCGACCCGGACGATGTCGCACCCGGACGCGGTCAGCTCCGCGATCTGCTGGAGGGTCGCGTTGATGTCGGAGGTGAGCGTGGTGGTCATCGACTGCACCGAGACCGGTGACTCGCTGCCGACGCCGACCTTGCCGACCTGGATCTGGCGGGTCTTGCGACGGGGTGCGAGGACGGGCGGCGGGGCCGCGGGCATGCCGAGGCCCACGGGCTGGCTGGTGGTCATGGCGCCCAGTCTAGGACCGGGGGGCGAACGCCCAGCCGGTGCGTCAGCCGGCCAGGTGGACGGGTACGACGATGTCGGCCGCAATCAGCACGACGCCCATCACCAGGAACAGCCCCGCCATCACGTAGGCGATCGGCAGCAGCTTGGCCACGTCGGCGTACCCGGGATCGGGACGACGCCGGATCCGGGCCAGGCCGCGGCGCAGCGCCTCGTAGAGCGCGCCGGCGATGTGCCCACCGTCGAGCGGCAGCAGGGGCACGAAGTTGAACAGGCCGATGAAGAAGTTGAAGCCCGCGATCAGGCCCACGAGGCCGACCAGCTTGTCGGAGAGCCGGAAGGTCTGGTCCGCGGCCACCTCGCCGGCCAGCCGGCCGCCGCCCACGATGCTCACCGGGCCGTTGGGGTCACGCGCCTCGAGCCCGACGATCGCCTTGGCGACACCCCACACCTTGACGGGGAGCTGGCCCAGGGTCTGGGCCACCTCGACGGTCATGTGCCCCATCTGCTGGACCGTGTAGACCGGCCCGCCCTTCACCAGGACGACGCGCTGCACCGGGCTCACGCCCAGGAAGCCCACCGGCTCCAGCTTGGTCCGGTCGGTCGCGTCCGTGGGTCGCGGCTGCACCTTCGTGGTGACCGGCACCTCGATCACCGCGCCGTCACGCTGCACGCCGAGCACGGCGCTCTTGTCGTCGTTGCCCCGGATCAGGCCCTGCAGCTGCTCCCAGCTGCTCACCGGGGTGCCGTTGAACGACACGAACCTGTCGCCGGGCTGGAGCCCCGCGGCAGCCGCCGGGCTCGGGTCGTCGCGGAGCTCGGCGGCGGTGCAGGTGCGTCCGTCCTCGGCCGCGGGCACGATGCAGGGCACCACCGCGTCGACGACCGGGTCGGCGTCGATCCGGGCGTTGCCGTGCAGCGCGAAGATCCCCCAGAAGAGGAAGAAGGCGATCAGGATGTTGACCGTGGGGCCCCCGGCCATCACCACGACCTTCTTCCACCAGGTCATCTTGTAGAACAACCGGTCGGCGTCGCCCGGCTTGACGTGCTCCCACTCCGCGGCCCGGGCGTC
>JBBQRV010000114.1:0-10968 GCA_038214475.1 Propionibacteriales bacterium
CACTTCTGGCAGGACCCGCTCCGCCTGGCCACCCTCGGGGACGTGGTCGCCGAGCAGCTGTCCGCGATCGACCCCGACCACGCGACGGACTACGCGGCCAACGCCGCCGCCCTGCGCGGCGACCTCGAGGCGCTCGACACCGCGTACACCAAGGGGTTGGCCGGATGCACCCGGGACACGATCGTGGTGTCGCACGACGCCTTCGGCTACCTGTCCAAGTACGGGCTCGAGCTCGACCCGATCGCCGGCCTCTCCCCCGGCGCCGAGCCCACCCCCGCCGACCTGGCCAGGTTGCAGACCCTGATCACCGAGGAGGGCATCACCACGGTGTTCTCCGAGACCCTGGCCAGCCCCAAGATGTCGCAGACCCTCGCGGGCGACCTCGGCATCGGCAGTGCCGTGCTCGACCCCATCGAGGGGCTGAGCGACAGCACCGCCGACCAGGACTACCTTTCCCTCATGCGAGCCAACCTCAGCGCCCTCGAGAAGGCGAACGGGTGTTGAGCCCGCCCGTCGAGGTGTGCGGCGGCGCCGTCGCGATCGCAGGGCGTCCGATCCTGCGCGGCATCGACCTCACCGTCGAGACCGGCCAGTTCCTGGCCCTGATGGGGGCCAACGGGTCCGGCAAGTCGACGCTGGTGCGGGCGATGACCGGTCTGAACCCCCTGACCGCGGGAACCCTGACCCTGTTCGGTACGCCGATCGCGTCCTTCCACGACTGGCAGCGGATCGGATTCGTGCCGCAGCGGGCCAGTGCCGCCACCGGCGTCCCGTCGTCGGTGCGCGAGGTGGTGGCCTCCGGGCGTCTCACCCGGCGGCGGCTGCTGCGGCCGTTGTCCCGGGCCGACCGCGTGGCCATCGACGACGCCATCGCCGTGGTCGGACTGACCGAGCTGGCCACTCGTGGCGTCTCCCAGCTCTCCGGAGGGCAGCACCAGCGGGTGCTGATCGCGCGCGCCCTGGCCGGGGAGCCCGACCTGTTCTTCCTCGACGAGCCCGCCGCAGGGGTCGACCTGCCCAACCAGCAGGCGCTCGCCGATGCCCTGCACGTGCTCTCCGACCGCGGGGCCACCATCGTGCTGGTCGCCCACGAGCTCGGCCCGATGGCACCCCTCATCGACCGTGCGGTGGTGATGCGCGACGGCCGGATCGCCTATGACGGCCCCCCGCTCGCCGACCACGAGGTGCACGCCCCCGATTTCGGCGAGTCCCATGCCCATCACCACCCCACGCCCGTCGAGCGCCACGACCATGCGCCGCACGTGGGGTCGCCCCTCGACGGAGGACACGCCTGATGGACGTCTTCACCTACGAGTTCATGCAACGCGCCCTGCTCGCGGCCGTGTTCACCGGCCTCGCCGCGCCCGCCGTGGGCACCTACCTGGTCCAGCGCAGGCTCGCCCTGATGGGCGACGGCATCGGGCACGTGGCGGTCACCGGGGTCGCGCTGGGCCTCCTGACCGGCACCTCGCCGACCTGGACCGCCGTGGTGGTCGCCGTGCTCGGCGCCGCGCTGATCGAGGTGATCCGCGAACGCGGCCACACCAACGGCGACGTGGCGCTGGCACTGCTGTTCTACGGCGGCCTGGCCGGCGGCGTGCTGCTGACCGGGCTGGGCGGACAGAGCGCGTCCACGCTCCAGCAGTACCTCTTCGGCTCCATCCTCACCATCTCGGTCACCGACGTCTGGGTCACCATGGTGCTGGCCCTGGTCGTCGTCGTCGTGTGCGTGGGGCTGGCGCCGCAGCTGTTCGCGGTCGCCCAGGACCAGGAGTTCGCCAAGGTGGCGGGGCTCAACGTACGGGCCTACAACCTCCTCGTGGCGGTGCTGGCCGCGGTCACCGTCACGGTGGCGATGCGCACGGTCGGGCTGCTGCTGGTCTCCGCGCTGATGGTGGTGCCGGTGGCGACCGCCCAGCAGGTCACCCGCACGTTCCGCAGCACCCTGACGCTGGCGATGGCGCTCGGCGTCCTCGCCTCGCTCGGCGGCCTGGTGATCTCCGCGTTCGCGTCGAGCGGGGTCACCGTGGCCCCGGGATCGACCATCGTGCTGCTCGCCCTGGCCGGCTTCCTGCTCACCTGGCCGATCGGGGTCGTGCTGCGCCGCCGGCAACGGCTGCTGGCCCCGTTCACCGACGAGGCCGCACCGGAACCGCCCCAGCACGAGCAGAGCCCGGAGGAGCACCCGCACCTGCACGGGGACAACTGCGGCCACCGCGCCGTACCGCACCGGGACCACGTCGACTACGTGCACGACGGGCACCGCCACGCACCGCACGGGAAGCACTATGACGAGCACTGAACCCACCCGCCCGCCCCTCAAGGGCGCCCGGCCCACCCGGCAGCGGCTCGCGGTGGCGGAGGTGCTGGCCACGTTCAGCGACTTCCGCTCCGCTCAGGAGATCCACGACCTGCTCGACCGCCGCGGCGAGTCCGTCGGGCTGGCGACGGTCTACCGCACCCTGCAGCGACTGGCCGAGGCCGGCGAGGTCGACATGCTGCGCACGGAGGACGGGGAGGCCAGCTACCGGCGCTGCTCCGACACCCACCACCACCACCTGGTGTGCCGTTCCTGCGGCGCCACCGTGGAGGTGGACGGCCCGGCCGTCGAGCGCTGGACGCGCAGCATCGCCGACGAGCACGGCTACACCGATGTGTCGCACACGCTCGAGATCTTCGGCACCTGCCGGCGCTGCCGGACCCTGCCCGCCTGATCCTCGTCGTATTCCGTCCGGGTCTCGCGCCTCCTCAAGGAGCGCAGGCCCCTCTCCGACGGAACGCGGCGACCCATGAGCACCTCGACCTCACCCGGACCCACTCGACGCGGCCCGGCCAGACTTCTGGTCGTGGCCGCCGCGGGCTACGGCAAGACCGTGGCGCTCGACGGCGGCCTGGACGACGGAAGCGTGGTCCGAGCCAGGACCCTGCTCGGGCGGACTCCGCCGCGGACACCGCACCTGGGGGTCGACGACCTCGACGAGCTGTCCCTCGAGGACCAGGAACGCCTGATGCGGGAGCTCGCGGCGCTCCCGGGCGACGTACGGCTGTCGATCGCGGCGCGTGCCCCGCTCGCGCCCTCCGTACGACGGCTGGTACCCGGGCTGGTCTTCGAGCGAGGCCCCACGGACCTGGCCCTGTCCCCGGAGGCCGTGGCCCGGGTGCTGCGCGACGAGCACGGGGTGGAGGACACCTCCCTGGCCGGGCGCGTGCACGAGCTGACCGCCGGCTGGCCGGCCCTCGTCCAGTTCGCCGGTGACGCCTTGGCGCACGCCACCTCGCCCTCGGAGCAGCTCGACGCGTTGTCGGGCCCGGGGGCAGCCGCAGCCACCTGGGTGGAGCACGAGGTGCTGGCCGACCTGCCCGGGCCGGCCCGGGCGGCACTCGAGGCCGTCGCCGACCTCGACGTCGTCACCGCCGACCTGCTCGCGCTCCTCGTGCCCGGCTCGGCCGCGGACCAGGGCGCCTGGCTGCTCCGGACCGGGCTGCTGGTGCCACATCCGCGCCGCGAGCGCTGTCTCTCCACGGTGCCCTTGGTGGCCGCAGTGGCCCGGCGGTTGTCGCCCGGCTCGGGCGGCTCGCCCCGGGACCCGGACCGGCTGCTGGCGGCGGCCGGTTGGTACGAGGCGCACGGTCAGCCCCTGGCCGCGGCGCAGGCGCTGCGCCGGTCCGGGCGCGAGACCGAGTGCGTGGCGCTGCTCGAGCGGCGCGGGAAGGAGATCCTCGGCGCAGGTGCCGCCGCGGCGGTCGTGGACCTGCTCGGTGGCGACGCACAGCCGGCCGGGACCACCCGGCGCTATCTGTTGGCCGACGCCCTGCGGATGTGCGGTGACACGGCCGCGGCCGACCGAGCCCTGGCCCCTCTTGTCGAGGCGGCCGAGGCGACCGACGAGTGGCCGGCCGCGCTGGCGTGGCGCTCCGCACGCATCCGCTACATGCGAGCCGACTTCCGGGGCACCCTGGACGTCCTCGATCGGGCATCCGACCAAGGACCCGTCGACGCGGACCGGCTCGAGGTGCTGGCCTACCGCGCGCACGCGCTGTCGATGCTGGGGGACGAGGTCGGCGCCCGTGCCCAGGCCGATGCCGCGGTGGTGGCAGCCGACATGCTCGGCAACGACGAGGCGCACGCCTCGGCGCACCTCGCCGCGGCCAACGCGCACACCGGGACCACCAGGCAGGGACACCTGACCCGCGCCCGGCAGTTCGCGACCCGGGCAGGAGACGTGTCGATGACGGGGCTGGCGCTGCTCAACATCGCCTGCGACCTGCTGGCCGCGGCACGCTACGACGAGGCTGTCGACGTGGCAGGCGACGCTGTCCGCATCGCGGAGCGCGGCTGCCCGCCGGGCACCCGCACGGTCGCCCTGCACAACCTCGGAGAGGCACTGCTGCGCACCGGCCGCTACGACGAGGCGGAGCTACACCTGCGCCGATCCGTCGCGGTGTCCCGCGAATTCGGTCTTCAGCGCTCGGCGTTCGGCCTGTGGGGGGTGGCCGAGATCCATCGTGCGCTGGGGCGGCGCGAGCAGGGCCTCGTCGCCTACCAGCACGCCCTGGACGAGGCCCGGCGCACCGGGGAGGTGCAGATACTGGTCCCGGTGCTGTGCGGTCTCGCCCGGCTGCGAGCGCAGGTTCCCGAAGAGCTCCCGGCCGCCCGGGCAGCTGCGGAGGAGGCCCAGCGACTGGCCTGCCCCGAGTTCGCGACGGCGGCGCACCTCGCCCAGGGCTGGGTCGCGGTGGCGGAGGGCGACCGCGAGGGGGCGGCCCGCTGGGCAGCCCGCGCCCGTGACGCCGCCCGCGACACGGCCGCCATCGACGCACTGGCGGACGCGCTCGAGCTGACCGCGGAGGTGGCCACCGAGCCCCGCGAGGCCCGCCTCGCCCTCGAGGAGTCGCTGGCGATCTGGTCGGGCGGCGGAGCCGGGGCGGCCGCGGACCGGGTCAGGGTGCTGATCGGCGGCCTGGCCGGCGCGGACGGCCCCTCCCGGTCGGCCGCCCGGGAGGCCGGCGCCCGGCTGCGCCGCGCGGGGATCCGGACTGTCAACGGCCGGCCGCTGGACGATGCGGACGCCTCGGCCGCGGTCGTCGTCCAGCTGCTCGGTGGCTTCGAGGTGCTCGTGGGTGGTCGGCCGGTCCCGGTGTCTGCCTGGCGATCACGGCAGGCGCGGACCCTCGTCAAGCTCCTCGCCTCGCGCCGGGGACGGGTGCTCACCCGCTCGGAGGTGTGCGAGCTGCTCTGGCCCGATGACGATCCCGTCAAGACGGGTCACCGACTGTCCGTGCTGCTGTCGGCGGTCCGGGCGGTGCTCGACCCGGGACACTCGTGGCCGGCCGATCACTACATCCGCGCGGACCTGACGGGGCTGTCCCTGGACCTGACCCATGTCAGCCTCGACGTCGACCGGCTGCTCGCCGACGCCGCGCACGCCGAGGACCTGCTCCGCGCCGACGATCTCGACGCCGCCGCAGAGATCCTGGGCGCCATCGACGCCGCCTACGTCGGAGAAGCGCTCGAGGACGAGCCGTACGCCGAATGGGCCGACGGGCTCCGGGAGGAGGCCAGGGCCGCGGCCCTGCGCTCGCTGCGCAACCTCGCCGTGCTGCGCAACCGGACTGGTCGGCACGAGGAGTCGGCCGGGCTGCTGGTCCGGCTGCTCGCCACCGACGCGTACGACGAGGCGGCGCACCGCGGACTCGTCCACGCCCTGGTCCGGGCCGGACGGCACGGCGAGGCCAGGCGCGCGTTCGCCCGGTGGGAGGAGGCGATGGTCGCGATCGAGGCACCGGTCCCGGACCCCCGCGTCCTCACTCCCGGCACACCCAGACCCCACGCGGCGGACCGGGACCTCCGGCGTCGTACCAGCACCATGCTCAGGAGCACCTCATGAAAATCCGCACCTCGACCCGGATCGTCTCCGCCGCCGTTCTCGCCGTCGCCGCGCTCGCCGCCGGTGGCGCTGCCTCGTCGGCAGGGAGCAGCACGTGTCCCGCGGGCGGGAACATGATCCGCGGGACCTCAGGTGACGACGTCCTCGTCGGGACCGCGGGGAACGACATCCTCGTCGGGCTCGGC
Source organism: Propionibacteriales bacterium (assembly GCA_038214475.1). Classification (GTDB taxonomy): domain Bacteria; phylum Actinomycetota; class Actinomycetes; order Propionibacteriales; family Nocardioidaceae; genus Nocardioides. Next base: position 6,074 of record JBBQRV010000114.1, read on the forward strand.
GGCGACGATGTCCTCAAGGGCAAGGGCGGCCGCGACATCCTCTACGGAGGCAAGGGCGCCGACACCCTCATCGGGGGGACGGGCAGGGACTGCCTCTTCGGAGGCCGCGGACCCGACACGCTCTCCGGCGACAAGGACGCGAGAAACGCCAACAGCGCCGTGGACTCGATCCACGGTGGGCCCGGCGAGGACACCTACTGGATCTACGAGATGTCCGAGTCCTCCTCCGTCGAACGCGGTCGCAAGTGAGGCACCCCGGTCACGACGTACGCTGGAGGGAGTCGACCCAGCGAGGTGAGCACGATGTCCGCAACACCTGAGGCACCGCGGCCCAATCCGTACGCCCGGCTGCCCGAGCCGATCCCGGTCGAGGAGATGATCACCTCGCAGCCCGACGGCGATCCGCCCGCGGAGAAGAACGACGAGCTCCGCGAGGTGGAGTGGCTGATCCGGACCGCCGGTCTCTGAGACGTCCCGCCGTACGCGTGCCCGCTCGCCCCGGCGGGTCGACGCGGGGGTCAGGCCGAGCCGTAGCGCCGATCGCGACGGGCGTAGGTGTCGATCGCCTGCCACAGGTGACGCCGGTCCACGTCGGGCCAGAGCACGTCGGTGAAGACCAGCTCGGCGTACGCCGCCTGCCAGAGCATGAAGTTCGACAGCCGCTGCTCCCCCGACGTGCGCCAGATCAGGTCGGCCTCCGACAGCTCCGGCACGTAGAGGTGCTTGGCGAACGTCTTGTCGTCGATCTTGTCGGGGTTGAGCGTGCCCGCGGCGACGGCCCGCCCCATCGAGCGGGCGGCGTCGACCAGTTCCGAGCGGCCGCCGTAGTTGACGCACATGGTCAGCGTCAGCACGTCGTTGTCCCGGGTCAGCTCCTCGGCCACCTGGAGCTCCTTGATGACCGACTTCCACAGTCGCGGCGCCCGGCCGGCCCAGCGGACCCGGACCCCCAGCTCGTGCATCTCGTCGCGGCGGCGCCGGATCACGTCACGGTTGAAGCCCATCAGGAACTTCACCTCGTCGGGCGAGCGTGACCAGTTCTCGGTGGAGAAGGCGTACGCCGAGATCGCCTTCACGCCGATCTGGATCGCCCCCTCGACGACGTCGAACAGCGACGACTCGCCCTGCGTGTGGCCGGCCGTGCGTGGCAGTCCGCGCTCCTTGGCCCAGCGGCCGTTTCCGTCCATCACGATGGCCACGTGGCGGGGCACCAGCTCACGCGGCAACGACGGCGGGGTGGCACCCGACGGGTGGGGTGCGGGAAGTCTCACATTTCGGGCCACCCCACGAACGATAGTGTGGACAGACGGGGACCGTGATTTTCCGAACAAGAAGGATCCGCAGGGTGGGCAACCCCAACGACGACATCGAGCAGCAGCTGCTCCGCCTCTTTCGGCGTACCCAGGCCATCCACGTGCACACGGCCACCGGCGACGTGCTCCTGGAGCGCTCCTCCTACGGCATCCTGTGCCTGGTCCTCGACGAGGGCCCGCAGCGGCTGGGCACCATCGCCCAGGCCTTCACCCTCGATCCCTCGACCATCACCCGCCAGGTGCAGGCCGTGGAGCGGCTCGGCCTGGCCGAGAAGTCGGTGGACCCCAGCGACCGGCGCGCCTCGCTGCTCAGCCTCACCGACCACGGCCGGGTCGCGATCGAGGAGGCCCGCGCCTACCGGCGCGAGATGTTGCGTCGCGTGCTCGAGGGGTGGACCGAGGACGAGCGAGCCGGTTTCGCCGGCTCGCTGCGCCGGTTCAACGAGACCGTGGAGCAGTGGATGGCCGAGGGCGATCCCGCCGTCGGCCCCGAGCTCTAGCCGGCGCTAACGCTGCAGGTGGGCCATCGAGCGCAGCCCGCGCTCGAGGTGCCACGACAGGTACGCCGCCACCAACCCACTGGCCTGCTTGAGGTGCCGGGGATCGGCCGACTCGACCAACGGCCAGTCGCCGGCCAGCAGGGCGCCGAGCAGGGCCACCGTCTCGGCGGACGGGTTGGCGGAGCCGGGCAGCCGGCAGGTGGCACAGAGCATCCCGCCGGCGGCCGGGTTGAACCAGCGGTGCGGGCCGACCTGGCCGCAGCGCGCGCAGGCGTCGAACGACGGGGCGTAGCCGGCGACCGACAACGACCGCAGCAGGTAGGAGTCGAGCACCACGCCGGCGGCGCGCTCCTCCCCCGTCATCGCCCGCAGCCCGCCGACCAGCAGCAGGAACTGCTGCAGTGAGGGCTCTCGCTCCTCGGTGACCAGCCGTTCGGCGGTCTCCAGCATCACGGTGCCCGCGGTGTAGCGCTCGTAGTCGAGGCCGAGGCGGGAGTGGAAGGGCGTCAGCGTCTCGGCCTGCGTGATCACGTCGAGGCTGCGCCCCTCGGCCAGCTGCAGGTCGACGTGGGTGAACGGCTCCAGCCGGGAACCCCAGCGGGAGGTGGTGCGACGTACGCCCTTGGCGACCGCGCGCACCCGGCCGTGCGAGCGGGTCAGCATCGTGATGATCCGGTCGGCCTCACCCAGCTTGTGGGTGCGCAGCACGATCGCTTCGTCACGGTAGAGGGGCACCACCCCATTCTGCCGTGCGCAGCCGCAAATCCGGTGCACCGAGCCGGTCACTCCTGTCACCCTCGGGGGATGAGCATCGAGGTCCGCAGGTTGCCCCCCGACGAGTGGGAGGTGTGGCGCGACCTGCGCCTGCGGTCGCTGGCCGAGTCCCCGGACGCCTTCGGGTCCATGCTCGCCCGGGAGCAGGCGTTCACCGAGGCCGAGTGGCGCGACCGCATGCGGAGCATGCCGGTGGTGGCCCTCGTCGACGGCATCCCGGCGGCCCTGGGAGGGGGCTACCGGATCCGCCCGGGCTGGGTGCAGGTGGTGGCGATGTGGACCGCGCCCGAGTTCCGCCGTCGCGGCCTGGGTTCACTGGTGCTGCGCGCCGTCGTCGAAGCGGCCCGCGCCGAGGGGCGGCAGGTCCGCCTCGACGTGGCGCGCGGCAACGTCGCCGCGCGCGCCGCCTACGAGCGCGCCGGCTTCGTGGCCACCGGCGAGACCGAGCCCCTGCGCGAAGGCTCGGCGGTCCTCGTCGACTCCCTGGTGCTGCCCTGAGCGGTCCTGCCGCTCAGGCCCGGTTGACCGCGCTGGTGACCGCCTTGAGCGACGCCGTGACGATGTTGGGGTCGAGCCCCTCGCCCCAGAGGATCTGGTGGCCGACCGCGCACTCGACGTACGCCGCCGCGATCGCGTCGCCACCCGACGACAACGCGTGCTCGGCGTAGTCGAGGACCCGCACGTCGAAGTCCTCCGGCAGCTCGTTGAGGGCGTTGACGAAGGCCGCTATCGGGCCGTTGCCGGTGCTCTCCAGGGTGCGCAGCTCGCCGTTGACGTAGACGTTGACCGAGAGCGCGTCCTTCTCGCCCGCGGCGCTGGACGTGTGCACCGAGTTGAGCTTGAGCGGCGCCTCCCGGTGCAGGTACTCCGCGGAGAACACCGACCAGATCTCCTCGGCCGCCATCTCCCCGCCCTCGGCGTCGGTGCGCTCCTGGACCACCCGGCTGAACTCGATCTGGGCCCGGCGCGGCAGGTCGAGCTTGTGCTCGGCCTTGAGGATGTAGGCCACTCCGCCCTTGCCCGACTGGCTGTTGACCCGGATCACGGCCTCGTAGCTGCGACCGACGTCCTTCGGGTCGATCGGCAGGTACGGCGCCTCCCAGGCGATCTCGGCGACGGGGATCCCCTGCTCGGCGGCCCGCTGCTCGAGGTCCTCCAGGCCCTTCTTGATCGCGTCCTGGTGGGAGCCGGAGAACGCCGTGTAGACCAGGTCGCCGGCGTACGGGTGCCGGGGGTGCACAGGCAGCTGGGTGCAGGACTCGACCGTGCGCCGGATCTCGTCGATGTCGCTGAAGTCGATCATCGGGTCGATGCCCTGGCTGAACAGGTTCATGCCCAGGGTCACCAGGCAGACGTTGCCGGTGCGCTCGCCGTGGCCGAACAGGCAGCCCTCGACCCGGTCCGCCCCGGCCATCATGGCCAGCTCGGTGGCCGCGACCGCCGTACCCCTGTCGTTGTGGGGGTGCAGCGAGATGACGGTGTTCTCGCGGCGGGTGAGCTGGCGGGAGAACCACTCGATCTGGTCGGCGTAGACGTTCGGGGTGGCGGACTCGACGGTGGCGGGCAGGTTGAGGATGATCTCGCGACCGTCCTCGGGCTGCCACACGTCGGAGACCGCCTCGCAGACCTCGAGGCTGAAGGGCAGCTCGGTGGAGGTGAAGATCTCGGGGCTGTACTCGTAGCCGATCACGGTGGCGCCCAGGTGGTTCTCGGCGTGCTTCATCACCAGCTGGGTGCCGCGGACCGCGATGTCCTTGATCTCGTCCTTGCCGGCGTGGAAGACCACTCGGCGAAAGAGCGGGGCCAGCGCGTTGTAGAGGTGGATGTTGGCCCTTGGTACGCCGACGAGCGACTGCACGCTGCGCTCGATCAGGTCCTCACGGGCCTGGGTCAGCACGGAGATGGTGACGTCGTCGGGGATCCGGTCGCCCTCGATGAGCTGGCGCACGAAGCTGAAGTCGGTCTCGCTGGCCGACGGGAAGCCGACCTCGATCTCCTTGTAGCCCATCTTCACGAGCAGGTCGAACATCTTCATCTTGCGGGCCGGGCTCATCGGGTCGATGAGGGCCTGGTTGCCGTCCCGCAGGTCGGTCGACAGCCAGCGTGCGGCGCGGGTGATCGACTGGCTGGGCCAGGTGCGGTCAGGGAGGTCGATCGGCGGGAAGGCCCGGTAGCGCTCGACGGGCATGCCGCTGGCGCGCTGCGTGGTGTGCGCGATGGTCTCGGAACTGGTCATGGTGTCCTCGGCTCGGAAGGTCCGGTAGCGGATTCGGGCGCCGGTCGCGCAGGAACACTCCGCAGCGAGGGG
>JBBQRV010000115.1:0-10967 GCA_038214475.1 Propionibacteriales bacterium
AAGAACATCGTCGGCGTGGTCCTGCAGTGCAACAACTACGAGGTGATCGACCTCGGCGTGATGGTGCCGGCCCAGAAGATCCTCGACGCGGCCCGAGACCACGACGCCGACATGATCGGACTCTCCGGGCTGATCACGCCCTCGCTCGACGAGATGGTCAACTTCGCCACCGAGATGCAGCGCCAGGGGCTCACCATGCCGCTGCTGCTGGGCGGAGCGACCACGTCGCGCGCCCACACGGCGGTCAAGGTGGAGCCGAAGTACGACGGGCCCGTGGTCTGGGTCAAGGACGCCTCCCGGTCGGTGCCGACCGCCGCCGCACTGCTCGACGACCGACTGCGGCCGCAGCTGCTCGCCGACGTCAAGGCGGACTACGACGCCCTGCGGGCCCGGCATGCGGCCAAGCACGACCGCAAGCTGCTCGGCTACGACGCGGCCCTGGCCAACCGGAGCGCGATCGACTGGTCGTCGTACACACCCCCGGTGCCGCGCCAGGCCGGCGTGCACGTGCTCGACGACTACGACCTCACCGAGCTGCGCGACTACATCGACTGGCAGCCGTTCTTCAACGCGTGGGAGATGAAGGGTCGCTTCCCCGACATCCTCAACAACCCGGCCTCCGGCGAGACCGCGCGCAAGCTGTACGACGACGCTCAGGCGATGCTCGACCGCGCGATCGAGGAGAAGTGGATGACCGCGCGCGGCGTCTACGGGATCTTCCCGGCCAGCGCACACGGCGACGACCTCGAGGTCAGCGGACCGCACGGCCCACTTCGCCTGCACCACCTGCGCCAGCAGGGCGAGCACCGCGGCGGCATCCCGAACCGGTCCCTGGCCGACTACGTCGCCCCGGCCGAGACCGGCCTCGCCGACTTCGTGGGCGGGTTCGCCGTCACCGCTGGCATCGGGCTGCGGGCGCGCGTCGAGGCGTTCAAGGCCGAGCACGACGACTACTCGGCGATCCTGGCGGAGTCCCTCGCCGACCGGCTCGCCGAGGCCTTCGCCGAACGACTCCACGAGCGCGTGCGCACGGAGTTCTGGGGCCACAGCGCCGAGCAGCTCTCGAAGGACGACCTGATCGCCGAGCGCTACCACGGCATCCGGCCGGCCCCGGGCTATCCCGCCTGCCCCGACCACACCGAGAAGCTGCTGCTGTGGGACCTGCTCGACGTCGAGGCCAACACCGGCATCGAGCTGACCGAGTCGATGGCGATGTGGCCCGGTGCGGCGGTGTCGGGCTGGTACTTCTCACACCCCGAGTCGCAGTACTTCGTGGTGGGCCGGCTGGGCCGCGACCAGGTGGCCGACTACGCCGAGCGCAAGGGCTGGAGCCTCGCCGAGGCCGAGCGCTGGCTCTCGCCCAACCTCGGCTACGACCCGGAGGACTGAACGATGACCACCCGCGACCCGTCCGACGGGGGGAGCCGGCACGCGGCCGTGCTCTGGGACATGGACGGCACCCTCGTCGAGACCGAGCCGTACTGGATCGAGGCCGAGTACGACCTGGCCGCGCGCTACGGCTTCACCTGGACCCAGGAGCACGCGCTGGCGCTGGTCGGCAACGACCTGCTGCACAGCGCCCACTACATCCGGGAGCACACGGGGCTCGACCTGGCTCCCGAGGAGATCGTGCGCGAGCTGCTCGACGGCGTGATCGCGCGAGTGCGGGAGTCGGTGCCGTGGCGCCCGGGCGCCCGTGAGCTGCTGGCCGGGCTGGTCGCCGACGGGGTGCCGTGCGCGCTGGTCACGATGTCCTACCAGACCTTCGTCGAGCCCATCCTCGCCGAGCTGCCGCCCGGCACCTTCGCCGCCGTGGTGACCGGTGACGCGGTCGACCAGGGCAAGCCGCATCCCGAGCCCTACCTGACCGCCGCCGCCCTGCTCGGGGTCGACCCACGACAATGCCTGGCGATCGAGGACTCCCACACCGGCGTCCGGTCCGCGGAGGCCGCGGGCTGCCTCGTGCTGGCCGTGCCCAACCACGTCCCCGTGCCGCCGGGCGACCGCCGGATCTTCCGCGACACGCTGCTCGGGATCACCTCGGCCGAGCTGACCGCGCTGGCGGTCGGGGTCGGCTGACCCTCAGGCCTTGTGGCGGGGGTTCCCGTGGCCCTAGGTTCCGGTGTGCAGGCGTGGGCCTGGACGGGGACGATCGAAAGCGGGTACGCCGTGTCCTCTTCCACCCCAGCTCCAGCGGGATCCTCCACCGACGAGGCCCATCTCGCCGCACTCGGCTACTCCGGGGCGTTCCATCGCTCGATGAGCCTCTGGTCGACGATGGCCCTCGGATTCACGTATCTCTCGCCGCTGGTCGGCGTCTACTCGCTGTTCGCCTACAGCCTCTCCCTGGGCGGTCCGCCCGCGATCTGGTGGCTGGTGATCGTCGGCTCGGGCCAGCTGCTGGTCGCGCTGGTCTTCGGCGAAGTGGTGTCGCAGTACCCCCTGGCGGGCGGCATCTACCCCTGGGTGCGGAGGCTGTGGAACCGCCGGATGGCGTGGATCGTCTCGTGGGTCTACCTGTGGGCGGTGCTGGTGACGGTCACCGCGGTCGCCGAGTACGGCGGAGGCTTCGTGGCCGCGCTGTTCGGCATCTCGGTCACCGCCGAGGTCTCGCTGCTCACCGCGGTGGGCCTGCTGGTGCTCGCGCTCGCGTTCAACTTCAGCGGCACCCACATGCTCGCCCGGATCGCCCGGATCGGCCTGGCGGCCGAGCTCATCGGGGTGATCGCCCTCGGCCTCTACCTGCTCGCGTTCCAGCGTGAGCAGTCGTTCTCGGTGTTCTTCGACTCGATGGGCACCGGGGCCGGGCAGAGCTACGGCGTCACGTTCCTCGGGGCCGCGCTGAGCGGCCTGTTCCTCTTCTACGGTTTCGAGGCGTGCGGCGACGTGGCGGAGGAGGTCGACGACCCCACACGCCAGATCCCGCGGGCGATGATCCTCACCATCCTGATCGGTGGCGTCTCGGGCCTGGTGTCCTTCGCCGGCTACGTGCTGGCCGCCCCCAACCTGCAGGACATCGTGGCCGGCAACGATCCCGACCCGATCCCGTCGATCCTGAAGGCCACCCTGGGCACCGTCGGCTCCAAGCTGTTCCTGCTGATCGCGATCACCGCCTTCGTCTCGTGCGTGCTGTCGCTGCAGGCGGCCGGCAGCCGGCTGATGTTCGCCTTCGCCCGCGACAAGATGCTGCCGGGCAGCTCCTGGCTGGGCCACCTGTCGGAGCGGCACCGGGTGCCGGTGAACTCACTGCTGGTGTCGTGCGTGGTGCCGATCGTGATCTGCCTGTTCGTCGACTGGCGCCCGGACTCGCTGGCCAGGGTCACCGCCTTCGCGGTGTGCGGCATCTACCTGGCCTTCCAGTCGGTGGTGCTGGCTGCCCTGCTGCAGCGCTTCCGGGGCTGGCGTCCCGGCGGGCTGTGGACCCTCGGATCGGCCGGGCTCGCGGTCAACGTGGTGGCGCTGGCCTACGGGGTGTTCGCGATCTACCTGCTGGTGCGTCCCGGCGACACGGGTGGGTTCGTGGACCGATGGATCGTCGCGATCGGGGTGGCCGTGGTGCTGCTCAGCGGCCTGCTCTACCTGTTCCTCGCCAGGCCCGACCGGCACTCGATGGACATCCCCGAGGGTGACGCGATCGAGTTCGCCGACCGGCTCCGCGAGATCCGGGCCACCGCGAAGACCTGAGCCGCACCGTCGGTCGCCGCCATCCGCCGGGGAGTCCGGTGGTCCTAGGACCACCGGACAATGGCGGCCTGCCCGCGCCCGGACGCACGCTGGTCTCCCCACCACTAGGAGAAGACCATGAACCGTCACCGCACCCTCGCCATCGCCGTCCTCGTCGGCACCCTCGCCGTCCCCGTCTCCGTGGCCGCACCCGCCTCGGCCTCCGGCGGAGGCAATGCCACGATCAAGCGCGGCACCTGCTCGGGCTCCGCGCACTGGAAGCTCAAGGGCAAGCCCGACAACGGCCGCCTCGAGATCGAGGGCGAGATCGACAGCAACCACAACGGCCAGACGTGGTCGTGGACGATGCGGCACAACGGCTCCGTCTCCGCCCGCGGCACAGCGACCACCAAGGGGCCGAGTGGCTCGTTCTCGGTCACCCGGCGGATGGTCGACCTCGCAGGGAAGGACACCATCGTGTTCCGCGCGAAGAACGCCGGTTCCGGTGAGGTGTGCCGCGGAGTCGTGTCCCTCTGAGGGGCTCCACCGCCTACCCTGTGGGCGACCCACCAGACCAGCAGGACGGCCACTCGATGCGCGCAGCCCTCAGGAATCCCGTGGTGCAGTTCCTCGCGCTCGGGGCCGTCACCCTGGCCGCGATCCTGGTGGGCTCCGGCGTGCTGAGCAGCCGCGCTGCGTCCACCGAGGCCGTCAGCGACGCCCGCAGCACGACCGAGCTGCTCGGTCGCTCGGTGGCCCAGCCGGCCATCCCGCGCGGCCTGGTGGACGGTGACGCAGGTGCCGTCGACCGCCTCGACCGCAGCGTCCTCACGCGGCTGCTGGTCGGTGACGTCCGCCGGATCAAGATCTGGGCAGGAGACGGGCGGATCGTCTACTCCGACCGCACCGAGCTGATCGGGGAGCAGTTCGTGCTCGGCGACGACGAGCTCGAGATCCTGGAGAGCGGCGGCAGCGAGGCCGACGTGTCCGACCTGAGCAAGCCCGAGAACCGCTTCGAACGCGGCGGCGGCGGGCTGCTGGAGGTCTACACCCGGATCGAGTCCCCCGAGGGGGAGCCGCTGCTCTTCGAGGCCTACTACTCGGCCGCCGACATCGAGGCCCGCAAGGTCGAGGTGTTCCGGCCGTTCCGCCGGATCACCCTCAGCGCGCTCGCGGTGCTGGTGGGGGTCGCCACCCCGATGCTGTGGGTGCTCACCCGCCGGCTGACCCGGGCCGCCACCGAGCGCCAGCGGCTGCTGGAGGCCGCGGTCGAGGCCTCCGACGCCGAGCGACGACGGATCGCCCGCGACCTGCATGACGGTGTGGTCCAGGACCTGGCCGGCACCGCGTTCTCGGTGTCCGCGCTGGCCCGGGTCGAGGGCGACCCCGAGCGCCGGGCCGCGCTGGACCGGGCTGCCGGGTCCTTGCGCGACGGCCTGCGCAGCCTGCGCTCCCTGCTCGTGGAGATCCATCCGCCGGACCTGCGTGCCGAGGGGCTCCGCGCCGCGCTGGTCGACCTGACTGCCCCGGCGCAGGCCGCCGGCATCCACGCCGAGGTCGAGGTCGAGGGCATCGAGGGCGTCTCCGCGCCGACGGTGGCGCTGGTGTGGCGGGTCGCCCAGGAGGCCGTCCGCAACGCGATCCGGCACGCGCACGCCAGCACGCTGCACGTGCGCGTGGGGCGGCTCGGGTCCCGCGTGGTGCTCGAGGTCGTCGACGACGGTGTCGGGTTCCAGCCCGCCGAGACGCCCGCGACCACCAGCTTCGGGTTGAGGGGCCTGAACGGACTGGTCGCCGACAGCGGTGGGAGCATCGTGGTGGACTCGCTGCCCGGTCAGGGCACGACCGTACGGATGGAAGTGACGGTCCGATGAACGGTGCCAGGATCCGGGTGCTGCTGGTCGACGACCACCCGGTGCTGCGCGCCGGCCTCGCCGAGCTGGTGCGGGGCGCCTCCGACATGGAGGTCTCCGGGCTCGCAGCCGACGGCTCCGAGGCCCTGCAGATGGCCCGCGAGCAGCGACCCGACGTGGTGCTCATGGACCTGCAGATGCCGGGCGTCGACGGGGTCGCCGCCACCCGCACCCTCGTCGAGGAGAGCACCACGGGCGGCTGGCACGTCGACGTCCTGGTGCTCACGTCGTTCTCGGACGCCGAGCGGATCGTTGCCGCCCTCGACGCCGGCGCCGTGGGCTACCTCCTCAAGGACGCTGACCCCGACCAGGTGCTCGACGGCATCAGGGCGGTCAGCCGCGGCGAGTCGCCACTGCACCCCAAGGCGGCCCGCGAGCTGCTCACCGCGCGCTCCAGCCGTCCGGCCGAGGTCCAGCTGACGCCACGGGAGACCGAGGTGCTCGGCCTGGTGCGGGCCGGGCTGGCCAACAAGCAGATCGCCCGGCGCCTCGGCATCTCCGAACGCACCGTGAAGGCGCACCTGACCTCGACGTTCTCGAGGATCGGGGTGACCGATCGGACCCAGGCGGCACTCTGGGCCGAGCGCCACCTCGGCTGAGGCCGGCCACAGGGCCCGACTACAGGGCCCGACTGCAGGGCCCAGCGTCAGGGCCCAGCGTCAGGGCCCAGCGTCAGGGCCTAGCGTCAGGGTCCGGCGACCAGACCGTCGTCGGTGTGCAGGTCACCCGCCGGGTCGTCGGCAGGCGAGGGCTGGGGCCGGGCCGGCAACGGCGGGGGAGTCCCGCCGTAGGCCGGGCAGATCGCCTGGTGGGCGCACCAGTCGCAGAGCCGTGACGTGCGCGGACGCCAGTCGCCGGACTCCTCGGCGGCCCGGATCGCCTGCCAGATCGCCTCGACCTTGCGCTCGGTGGCGACCAGGTCCTGCTCGTCGGGGGTGTAGCGCAGCACCTCACCGTTGCCGAGGTAGACCAGTTGCAGCACCGACGGGATGACGCCCCGGGTGCGCCAGATGACCAGTGCGTAGAACTTCATCTGGAACAGCGCCTTGGCCTCGAACATCTCGCCCGGGGAGCGGCCGGTCTTGTAGTCAACCACGCGGATCAGGCCCTCGGGCGAGACGTCGATCCGGTCGACGAACCCGCGCAGCAGCAGCTTGGAGTCGAGCAACGCCTCGACGTACAGCTCGCGCTCGGCCGGCTCCAGCCGGCGCGGGTCCTCGAGGGTGAAGTAGCGCTCGAGGACGTCACGGCACGACGCCAGCCATCCGGCGACGTCGGGCCCCTCACCACCGAACATCTCCGCCAGCCCCGCGTCGGCCTCGAGCAGGGCCGCCCAGGCCGGGGTCAGCATCTCGCGGGCCCGCTCGGGTGTCCGCTCCCCAGCGGGCAGGTCGAAGAGGTCCTCCAGGACCTTGTGGACGACGGTGCCGCGCACCGCGTCGGGAGAGAACGGCTCGGGGATCCGGTCGACGGTGCGGAACCGGTAGAGCAGGGGGCAGGTCATGAAGTCACCGGCCCGGCTCGGCGAGAGTGCTCCCAGGACGTCGACCCCGTCCACCGGTGTGGAGTGCACCTCGGCGGGCGAGCCTGGCGAGCGTGCAGGCACCGGGTGAGACGTCATGGCCGAAACACTAGGTGACGACCCCGACAGCGAGGGTCGATCGGATAGCCTCGCAGGTGTGAGCGCCCCCGATCCCGATCTACAGCCGGCCCGGCGCGAACGCGCTCCCGGCACGATCCGGATCGGCCAGATCTCGGGCATCGACGTCCTGGTCACCTCGTCGTGGTTCCTGGTCGCTGGACTGCTCACGATCTCGCTCGCGCCGATGGTGGATCAGGTCCACCCCGGGCTGGGCGGATGGCGCTACCTGGCGGCCCTCGCGTTCGCCGTGCTGCTCTACCTGTCCGTGCTCGTGCACGAGGCCGCGCACGCTCTCATGGCGCTGCACTACGTACACCCCGTCAGCTCGATCACCCTGCACTTCCTCGGCGGCGTGACCGCGATCGAGGGGGAGTCGAGGCGACCCCGCGAAGAGTTCTGGATCGCGGTCGTGGGACCGCTCGCCTCGCTGGGGGTGGGCGGGGTGTCACTGCTCGCCTGGCTGGTGCTGCCCTCGGGACTGCTCAAGTTCGCGGCCGCGCTGCTGATGGCGGCGAACCTGTTCATCGGCGTGCTCAACCTGGTGCCCGGGCTCCCGCTCGACGGTGGTCGAGTGCTCAAGTCGGCGGTCTGGGCCGCCGACGGAAGCCCGCACCGCGGCACCATCGTCGCCGCCTGGGGCGGCCGGGTGGCCGCCATCCTCGCACCGCTGCTGCCCCTGGTCGTGGCGCCGCTGTTCAACGCGCGGCCGCAGCTGTGGGACTTCGTCTTCTCGGGCGTGGTCGCGGTCTTCCTCTGGACCGGGGCCACCGCCGCGATGTCGAGCGCCCGGCTGCGCCGGCGGCTGCCGTCGCTGGTGGCGCGCAAGCTGGCCCGGCGCACCCTCACCGTGCCCGAGGACCTGCCTCTGGCCGAGGCCGTACGGCGGGCCCAGGAGGTCGAGGCCGGCAGCATCGTCACCGTCACCACCGACGGACGGCCCACCGGCATCGTCAACGAGATCGCGCTGCAGTCGACGCCCGAGGACCGGCGCCCCTGGGTGGCCACGTCCACAGTGGCCCGCAGCATGGAGCCGGGGCTCTCGCTGCCGGCCACGATCTTCGGCGAGGACCTGATCCTCGCGGTGAGCCGGCGGCCGGCGCACGAGTACCTCCTGGTCGAGGACGACGGGTCCATCTACGGCGTGCTCACGACCGCCGACGTCGATAAGGCGTTCCGCAGGCAGCGCCACTAGAGTCCCCGGCATGCCTGACGCCTACCCCGACGTTCCCGCCGAGGCATGGTCGGGGGTGCACCGCGGCCCGCTGCGCGAGGGTGAGTGGGTGCGCCTGGTCGACACCAAGGGTCGTCGGCACAACATCTGCCTGACCGCGGGCACCCGGTTCTTCTCCAACCGTGGCCACTTCGAGCACGACGAGCTGATCGGGCGCGAGGAGGGCTTCACCGTCACCTCCTCGGCCGGCGGCGAGTACCTCGTCTTCCGGCCGCTGCTCAGCGAGTTCGTGGTGTCCATGCCCCGCGGCGCGGCCGTGGTCTACCCCAAGGACGCCGCCCAGATCGTGGCGATGGCCGACATCTTCCCGGGCGCCCGCGTGGTCGAGGCCGGAGTGGGTTCGGGCGCCCTCACCTGCTCCCTGCTCCGCGCGGTCGGGCCGCACGGGCGGGTGTCGTCGTACGAGCGCCGCGAGGAGTTCGCCGACGTGGCCCGCCAGAACGTCACCCAGTTCTTCGGGGGCGACCACCCCGCGTGGGCGCTCACGCTCGGCGACCTCGCCGAGGCGCTGCCGGCGTCCGGCGAGCGCACCGACCGGATCATCCTCGACATGCTCGCCCCGTGGGAGTGCGTGGAGGTCGCTGCCGAGTCGCTCGTCGCGGGCGGCATCCTGTGCGCGTACGTCGCGACCACCACGCAGCTGTCGCGCTACGTGGAGACCGTGCGGGCGCACGGGGTGTTCACCGAGCCGCAGGCCTGGGAGTCACTGGTGCGCGACTGGCACGTCGAGGGACTCGCCGTCCGCCCGGGCCACAGCATGGTGGGGCACACCGCGTTCCTGGTGACCGCGCGCCGGATGGCTCCCGGCGAGCAGGCGCCCCGCAAGAAGCGTCGGCCGGCTCCGGGCGCCTACGGCCCGGACTACACCGGGCCTCGTCCGCCCGACATCCCCGCAGACCTGCCGCCCGACGCGTGAGCGGTGGGTGGGCGGCGCCAGATCGGTGCAGCCAAATCGTGACCGACACCGCGAGATAACCGCTTCCGTTCGCGTCGACCGCGGGTAGGGTCGAGCGGGTAGGGAGGTGGCACAGATGTCCGCATCGGAGAACACCAGCCACGAAGAGCTCGTCAGCCAGATCCGGTTCCTCGAGGCCGAGGTCCATGACCTGCGCCGGCGACTGAGCGACGCGCCCGGGAGCTCCAGGGCGCTGGACCAGCGCCTGGCCGACACCCAGCACTCGCTCGCGGCGGTGACCACGCAGAACGAACGGCTCGCCCAGACGCTGCGCGAGGCCCGCGACCAGATCGTCAGCCTCAAGGAGGAGGTCGACCGGCTCGCGCAGCCGCCCGCCGGCTTCGGCACCTTCCTGGCCCGCAACGACGACGACACCATCGACGTCTTCACCGGTGGCCGCAAGCTTCGGGTCAACGTCAGCCCCAGCGTCGACCTCGACACCCTCGAGCGTGGCCAGGAGGTCATGCTCAACGAGGCGCTCAACGGGGTGCTCGCGCTCGCCTTCGAGACGGTGGGCGAGGTGGTGATGCTCAAGGAGATCCTCGAGGACGGCGAGCGCGCGCTGGTCATCGCCAACGCCGACGAGGAGCGCGTCGTACGCCTCTCGGAGCCGCTGCGGCGCGAGCAGATCCGTGCCGGCGACTCGCTGCTGCTCGACTCGCGCTCCGGCTACGCCTACGAGCGGGTGCCCAAGTCCGAGGTCGAGGAGCTGGTCCTCGAAGAGGTGCCCGACATCGACTACTCCGCGATCGGCGGCCTGATCGCCCAGATCGAGCAGATCCGCGACGCCGTCGAGCTGCCCTACCTGCACCCGGAGCTGTTCACCGAGCACCAGCTCAAGCCGCCCAAGGGCGTGCTGCTCTACGGTCCGCCCGGCTGCGGCAAGACCCTCATCGCCAAGGCGGTGGCCAACTCGCTGGCCAAGAAGGTCGCTGCCAAGACGGGGCAGGAGGGCAAGTCCTACTTCCTGAACATCAAGGGTCCCGAGCTGCTCAACAAGTACGTCGGCGAGACCGAGCGGCACATCCGACTGGTGTTCCAGCGGGCCCGGGAGAAGGCCAGCATGGGCACCCCGGTGATCGTCTTCTTCGACGAGATGGACTCGCTCTTCCGCACCCGCGGCTCAGGGGTCTCCTCCGACGTGGAGAACACCATCGTCCCGCAGCTGCTCAGCGAGATCGACGGTGTCGAGACGCTGGAGAACGTGCTGGTCATCGGCGCCTCCAACCGCGAGGACATGATCGACCCGGCCATCCTGCGACCCGGCCGCCTCGACGTGAAGATCAAGATCGAGCGCCCCGACGCCGAGTCGGCACGCGACATCTTCTCCAAGTACCTCAGGGCGCATCTGCCGCTGCACGCCGAGGACCTCGCGGAGTTCGGCGGTGACCGTGCCGCGTGCGTCGCCGGGATGATCCAGGCCACCGTGGAGCGGATGTACACCGAGACCGAGGAGAACCGGTTCCTCGAGGTGACCTACGCCAACGGCGACAAGGAGGTCCTGTACTTCAAGGACTTCAACTCCGGCGCGATGATCCAGAACATCGTCGATCGGGCCAAGAA
>JBBQRV010000116.1:0-10762 GCA_038214475.1 Propionibacteriales bacterium
GCTCGTCGTCGCCCAGGTGGTGCAGCTGCCCGACCAGCACCAGGTTTGTGCCCTTCTCGCGAAGGGTGAGGATCGAGTTGAAGTTGCCGGTGGCCGGGGACGGCCCGACCGCGACGCGGAGCACGCCGTCGTACTCGTCCATCGACCAGCGGTCCGCGATCACCCCGTCGACGGTGCCGGACGCCACGTAGGTGGTGTCGGTGCCGTCGAGGGCGAAGGCGTGCACGTCGGTGCGGCCCCAGTCGTCCTGCGGCACCGCCAGGTCGCGAGGCTGGCAGCACCAGGTCGCGGCGAACCCGCCGGTGGCGAGGTAGAGCCGGTCGGTCGACTCGTAGGCCAGGTCGGTGTCGGTGGCCAGCCCGGTGGTCGACGCGGTGCCCGGACTGCCCGGGTGGAAGCCGGCCACGTAGACCCCGCCGTTGGCGGGTGCCCCGGCCGGCACCGCGACGTCGGCGCAGTCCGCGACGGGAGCCGAGCCGTCGGCCGTGGTCACCCGGGGCACCCAGTCGCCGATGGTCGAGGCGCGCAGGATCTCGCGGTTGCGCCGGGTGGCGGCCTCCTGGCCGCGACGTCCGGTGGGCTGCACGAAGTCGAGGCTCGGCAGGCCCACGCCCAGCACCAGCCGCACCACGTCGCCGTGCTGGCGGGCGCTGACCAGCCGGGCCGAGTACGTGCGGGTGTCGACGAGGGTGGGCGTCGACGGGTCGCTCACGTCGACGTCGAGCTGGTGGGTGCGGGTGGCACGCAGGTCCTGCGGGTCGTAGTCGTTGCCGAGCAGGACCACCCGGTCGCCGACCAGCAGCAGCTCGGGGTCGGTGATCTCGCGGGGCACGTCGAGGCTGCCCAGCCGTCGCGGTGCGGCACCGCCCACGTCGTACGTCGTGAGCACGTGGTCGTGGACCCGCACCAGCAGGCTGCCGTCGGTCTTCGCCACGTCGGGCTCGTCGACGCCGGCCTCCTGCACGTTGGTGCCGGTGCCGCTCGAAGTGCTGCGCTGCAGCGTGGGCAGGGCGGCCGCGGTCGGGACCGGCGCGTCACGACGGACGCCGCCGAGCTCCATCGGCCCGGCGAAGACCGGGTAGACGGGGGCGTCGCCGCCCCAGCCCCACGGCCCCACGAGATCGGTGCTGCCGGTGACGTAGTGGTCGAGCAGGTCGGCGCAGTCGGTGGCGGCGCGCACCGGGCCGCTGGCCAGGGCGAGGTGCGCGCTGCCGGTGGGCGTGGGCGTGAGGGCGCGGGTGCCGGCACCGTTCCCGCCGTCACCCCACGCGGTGCCCGCGGCGAAGGCGCCCCCCAGTGCGGCCAGGCCGGCCAGACCGGCCGTGGAGGTGCGCCACCAGGCGGTGGGTCGGGTGCGTGCCATCAGCTGGTCCTCCGGTGGGTGCGGTGCGTGGCTCTCGGTGGTGGGACGGCTCCCGAGCGGCCCCGGTTCCCGACCGGTGGGGGATGCGCGAGACTCGGGGCATGAGCGACCCCCGCGACCTCGACCTCGTGGTGTTCGGCGCCACCGGCTTCACCGGAGGCCTGACCGCCGAGTACCTCGCCCGGCACGCACCGGCGCACCTGCGCTGGGCGCTGGCCGGGCGCACGCCGTCGAAGCTCGAGGCGGTGCGCGAGCGGCTGACCCGCATCGACCCGCGCCTGGACGTGATGGAGCTGTTGCACGCCGACGTCGCCGACCAGGCGTCGCTGGACGCGGTGGCCGCCCGGGCCCGCGTCGTGATCACCACGGTGGGTCCCTACCTGCGGCACGGCGAGCCGATGGTGGCTGCCTGCGCCCGGCAGGGCAGCGACTACGTCGACATCACCGGTGAGCCAGAGTTCGTGGACCGGATGTACCTCGCCCACCAGGGCGCCGCGCAGGCCTCGGGGGCCCGGCTGGTGCATGCGTGCGGCTTCGACTCCGTGCCGCACGACCTCGGTGCCCTGCACGCCGTGCAGCAGCTGCACCCCGAGGGACCGGTGGCCCTGCGCGGGGTGGTGCGGGCGGGTGGCATGTTCTCCGGCGGCACCTTCCACTCCGCGATGGGCGCCTTCACCCGGGTCCACCAGGGCAGGCGGACCTTCCGAGACCGAATCCGGACCCAGCCCCGCCTCGAGGGCCGCTCGTCGCGCGCGGTGGCCGGCCGGCCGCACCGCGATCCCGTCCTCGGACTGTGGTTGCTCCCGCTGCCCACCCTCGACCCGCAGGTGGTGGCCCGGTCCGGTGCGGCGCTGGCGTCGTACGGCCCGAGCTTCCGCTACTCCCACTTCGTCGGCGTACGCCGGCTCCCCGTGGCCGTCGGCGGCGCCGCTGCCGTGGGCGGGCTGTTCGCCGCGGCCCAGGTGGGGCCGCTGCGCCGGGCCCTGCTCAGGCAGGTGCCCCTGGGCGAGGGGCCCGACGAGTCGCGCCGCGCCAGGTCGTGGTTCACGGTCGACTTCATCGGCGAGGCCGACGGCCGCACGGTGCACACCCGGGTGTCGGGGGGAGACCCGGGCTACACCGAGACCGCGAAGATGCTGGCCGAGTCGGCGCTGTGCCTGGCCTTCGACGACAACCCGCAGACCTCCGGGCAGGTGACCACGGCGGTGGCGATGGGGGAGCGGCTGACCTCACGGCTCCAGGCCGCCGGGATCTCGTTCGAGACGCTCAGCTGAAGAGCGACTCCCCGACCCAGCCGCCGCGGTTGACGCTGTCGGTGCCCGGTGGGACCGCGAACAGTCCCGAGCCGGTGTGCTGGAGGTACTCCATCAGGCCGTCCTGCTGCGACAGTCGGGTCTGCATCGGGATGTAGTGCCGGTCGGGGTCGCGCACGAACGCGAGGAAGAACAGCCCTGCGTCCAGCCGGCCCAGGTCGTCGACGCCGTCGGTGAAGCTGTAGCCGCGACGCAGCATCCGGGTGCCGCCGTTGACGCTCGGGTGGGCCAGCCGCACGTGCGCGTCCAGGGGGACCAGCGGACCGTCGTTGCCCTCCAGGTCGAGGTCGGGCTCGGTGAACTCGGTGCCGCCGGACAGGGGGGCGCCCTCGGTGCGGTCCCGCCCGACCAGCGCCTCCTGCTCGCGCAGGCTGGTGCGGTCCCAGGTCTCGAGGTGCATCCGGATCCGGCGCGCCACCAGGTAGGAGCCGCCGGTCAGCCAGTCGGCGGCGCCGTCGTCACCGCGGTCGACCCACACGAAGTCGTCGACGTCGGAGGCGTCCTGTGAGGTGAGGTTGGCGGTGCCGTCCTTGAACCCGAAGAGGTTGCGTGGCGTCGTCTGCGCGGTCGACGTCGACGAGGTGCGGCCGAAGCCCAGCTGGGACCACCGCATCGCTGCCGTGCCGAAGCCGATCCGGGCCAGGTTGCGGATGGCGTGCACCGCGACCTGCGGGTCGTCGGCGCAGGCCTGCACGCACAGGTCGCCGTTGCTGCGCGCCGGGTCGAGGTTGTCGGCCGGGAAGTGCGGGAGCACGCGCAGCGGTTCCGGGCGACGGGCTCGGATCCCGAACCGGTCCCGGCCGTCCTTCTCGAACAGGGTGGGGCCGAAGCCGAACGTGAGGGTCAGGCCGGAGGCGGGCAGCCCGAGTGCCTCGCCGGTGTCGGCCGGCGGTCCGTCGTACGGCGCGGGCGGCTCGCCGGAGCCCACCGGCTGCCCTGCGGTCATGCTGGCCGCGGCCGCGCTCCACTCCTGCAGCAGGGCCACCAGGGCGGCGCGGGAGTCGGTGGTGACGTCGAACGCCGCGAAGTGCAGGCGGTCCTGGGCCGGGGTCAGGATGCCCGCCTGGTGGGTGCCGTGGAAGGGGTACGTCGTGCCCTTCCCGGCGGTGCCGGCTCCGTCGTCGGCGGCGGCCCGGGCCAGCGCGAAGCCGCCTGCACCGGCGCCGACCGAGAGCGCCCCGGCGGCGCCGAGCAGGCCACGTCGGGAGACGCCCCGGGTGTGCGGTGCGGACGGCTCGGTCACAGCGTGATCGCGCCGGTCATCCGCGAGAGCGGCTCCGAGAGCGCGTTGACGGCGTCGGAGAGCCCCTTGCGCTGCGCCGTGGTGACGGTGTCGTAGGACACGAAGCCGTCCTCGCCCACCCGGTGCTCGTCGAGCAGGGACTGGAGGGCGGTGAAGCGGGCGGCGATGGTCTTCGCGAGCTCCGGGTCTTTGACCTCGAGCAGCGGCTCGAGTCCCTCGAAGGCCACCCGGGCACCGTCGACGTTGGCCTGGAAGTCGTAGAGGTCTGTGTGCGACCAGATGTCCTCCTCGCCGGTGATCTTGCCGGTCGCCACCTCGTCGAGCAGGCCCTTGGAGCCGTTGCCGATCTGGTCGACGGTGAACTCGAGGTCCTCCACCCGGCTGTCCAGGATGGCGATGTTGCCGGCCAGGTCGTCGGCGTACGTCGCGCGCTCGGCGTCGGTGAGCGGGGTGTAGCCCTTCGCGGGGGGCCAGAGGTCCTTCTCGAGGCGGTGCCAGCCGGTCCACTTGTGGCCGGGCTCGAGGTCGGCCTCGCGCAGGTCGGTGAGCGGGTCGAGGTCACCGAACGACTCGGCCACGGTCTCGATCCGCTCCCAGTGCACGCGGGCCAGCGGGAACAGCCGGCGGGCCTCGTCGTCGTCGCCGCTTCGGTAGGCCGCCAGGAACTCGGCGGTCCGGTCGACCAGCTGGGAGGCCTGGTCCCGCACGTAGTCGGCGTACTGGTCGGTCGCGGTGTCGATCGCGGCCTGGGTGACGCCCTGGATGGCGGCGTCGTCGCCGGAGTCGGTGACGGTGAAGCCGTGGCGGATGCCCTCCCCGCTCATGCCCGGGCGGCAGGAGGCGACGTAGCTGCCGGGGGCCGCCCGCAGGACCAGGTCGCGGGTGAGTCCCGGCCCGACGTTCTCGACCTCTCCGACGATGCGCAGCCCGTCGTCGCCGTACACGTAGAACTCGGTGACCTGGTTCCCGGCGTTCGTCACCTCGAAGACCACGTTGCCCGAGCCGACCTGGTCGGTGGAGAGCTCGCAGGCGTCGTCGGTGGAGGTCACCGTGACGGTGCCGTCGGTCGCGACCGACGGGCCGTTGGACTCGGTGAGTCCGCAGGCGGTCGAGCTGAGCGCGACGGCGCAGGCAGCAGCGACGAGCTGGAGACGCACGGGAGGGCCTTTCGGGTGCGGAGGAGTGCAGGTGAGGGCGCTGGTCAGCGGTCCGCCGGCACCGGCGGGGCGGCGGCACGGGGGGCGGTGTTGCGCCGGATCCGGCGCACGAACAGCGTCATCGTCGGGACGACGTAGGCGACCCAGGCCACGGCCTGGAGCCAGGTGGTGGCCGGCGAGAAG
Source organism: Propionibacteriales bacterium (assembly GCA_038214475.1). Lineage (GTDB taxonomy): Bacteria > Actinomycetota > Actinomycetes > Propionibacteriales > Nocardioidaceae > Nocardioides. Next base: position 5,260 of record JBBQRV010000116.1, read on the forward strand.
TTGAAGGTGCCCTTGAGCAGGGTGCCGAGCAGCGAGGTGGGCGCGATCTGGGCGCTGACGTCGAAGGCGAGGTTGTGCTCGCCCGGGAGGATCCCGGCCTCCTGGAGGTCGTGGATGCCGTAGGCGAGCACACCGCCGGCGACCACGATCAGGACGACACCGGTCCAGGCGAAGAACTTCGCCAGGTTGATCCGCAGCGCCCCCTTGTAGAAGGCGAAGCCCATCGCGGCGGCGGTGAGCAGGCCGAGCAGGGCGCCGAGCAGCGGGGTGAGGCTCGAGCCGTCGGCGCTGGTCGCCGCCTGGGTGGCCGCCCAGAGGAACAGGGCGGTCTCCAGGCCTTCGCGGCCGACGGCGAGGAGTGCCACCACGGCGAGGCTGAGCCGACCAGCCGTCGCCGCCTGGTCGACCTTGCCGTGCAGCTCACCGGACAGGCCGCGGGCGTTGCGGGCCATCCAGAAGACCATCCAGGTCACGAAGCCGACGGCGAGGATCGACAGCGTGCCCCCGAGCGCCTCCCGGGCCTGGAAGGTGAGACCGCGCGGCCCGAAGGTCAGCAGCGCGCCGAACGCCAGGGAGATTGCCACGGCCGCGCCGACACCGAGCCAGATGCGTGGGAGCAGCTCGCGTCGGCCGGAGCGGACCAGGTAGGCGATCAGGATGACCACGACCAGGCTGGCCTCGAGTCCCTCGCGCAGGCCGATGAGGAAGTTGCCGAGCACGGGGCACTCCTGATGAGTAGGTAAGGCTTACCTAACTAACGTAGCAGCAGGCGGGGGGGTCCCCGCAAGGGTCGGGTCCAGTGGGTTGGCGCACACGCCGTCAGGCGCCGTGAGGTTGCCGGCGAGAGGGTGCCCCAGGCAGGAGTCGAACCTGCGACCTTTCGCTTAGGAGGCGGCTGCTCTATCCGCTGAGCTACTGGGGCCTGTCGCGGTGCAGGAGCCTGCGCCGCGTCGCCGCACATCTTGTCACGCGCGCGATTGGGAGCAGGACGGTGACCGCCGGTAGTCTGGGCCCAGACTTCCGCCGACTGGCTCGGCGCGCACGCGGTTGGCGTGCAGCACCACCTGCACCTGTCCAGCCCTGCACATCGCGACCGCACCATGGCGCGCGGAGCCGGGGCATCCCCGATCCAGCCCCGTCCGCCGGGGCGCCTGGAGATCATCTTGCCCAATTCCGTGAAGAACCCTGCCCCGCCGACAGCCCCGCCGAGTGTGCGCGCCGCGCTCCGCTCGCCACGGCTGCTCCGGATCGAGGTGCTGGCCGGCCTCGTGGTCGCCCTGGCCCTGATCCCCGAGGCCATCTCGTTCTCCATCATCGCCGGCGTCGACCCACGGCTCGGCCTGTTCGCGTCGTTCACGATGGCCGTGTCCATCTCGTTCCTCGGTGGCCGCCCGGCGATGATCTCCGCCGCCACCGGCGCCATCGCGCTCGTGATCGCCCCCGTGGCGCGCGACCACGGGGTCGACTACCTGATTGCCACCGTCATCCTCGGCGGCGTGCTCCAGGTGGTCCTGGGTCTGCTCGGGGTCGCCCGGCTGATGCGCTTCGTGCCTCGCTCGGTGATGGTCGGCTTCGTCAACGCCCTGGCGATCCTGATCTTCCTCGCCCAGGTGCCCCAGCTGGTCGACGTCCCGGCCCTGGTCTACCCGATGGTGGCGGTCGGCCTCGCCGTGATCGTGCTGCTGCCCCGGTTCACCATGGTGGTGCCGGCGCCGCTGGTCGCGATCGTGCTGCTGACGGCCTTCGTGCTCCTCGGATCAGGCCAGGTGCCCAACGTCGGCGACGAGGGCGAGCTGCCGAGCACGCTGCCGTCGCTGCTGATCCCCGACGTGCCCTTCACCCTGGAGACGCTGCGCGTCATCGCGCCGTACGCGCTGGCGATGGCGCTGGTCGGGCTGCTCGAGTCGCTGCTCACCGCCAAGCTCGTCGACGACATCACCGACACCCACTCGCACAAGACCCGTGAGGCCTGGGGCCAGGGCGCCGCCAACGTGATCACCGGGTTCTTCGGTGGCATGGGCGGTTGCGCGATGATCGGTCAGACGATGATCAACGTGAAGGCCTCGGGTGCGCGTACCCGGATCTCGACCTTCCTGGCCGGCGTCTTCCTGCTGATCCTGGTCGTCGGCTTCGGCGACGTGGTGGCCCTCATCCCGATGGCGGCTCTGGTCGCGGTGATGATCATGGTCGCGGTGGGCACCTTCGACTGGCACAGCGTGCACCCGGCGACCCTGCGGCGGATGCCGCGCAGCGAGACCACTGTGATGGTCTCCACCGTGGTCGTCGTGGTCGCCACCCACAACCTGGCGATCGGCGTGGCCGTGGGCGTGCTGGTCGCGATGACCCTCTTCGCCCGCCGCGTCGCGCACCTCGCCGAGACCAGGCGCGAGCTGGTGGAGGAGCCCGACGGCACGGTGCACGCCGTCTACACGGTGACCGGAGCGCTGTTCTTCGCCTCCAGCAACGACCTCTACACCCAGTTCGAGTACGCCGAGGACCCCGAGCGCGTGGTCATCGACCTCTCGGCCTCGCACGTGTGGGACGCCTCGACGGTGGCGGCCCTCGACGGGATCGTCACCAAGTACCGCTCCAAGGGCAAGCAGGTCGAGATCTTCGGACTCAACGAGGCGAGCGCCTCGATGCACGGCCGGCTCACCGGCCAGCTCGCCACCCACTGACCGGTCACCCGCCGCCCCCGGCGGCGCTGCCGGTTTGGCGGATCGGGCGCCGACCGCGACAATTTGTGGGTTCCCCTACATTGGGCAGGCGGTCCGGGCCGCACGCACTGCGACCTGTCCGTCCCTGACGCCCGACCTCGAGGAAGTCCCCACCTGTGTCCGACGAAGATGCGCTGAGCCAGGCCCGCCACCGCGGTCGCGGCTCCCGTCGGCACGGTGCACTCGGTCTGCTGCTGGCCTGCTCGGTCACCATCGCCCTCGTGGTCGGCCTCGGCGCGGTGTTCTTCTACCGCCACCTCAACGACAACCTCACCGTCATCGACATCACCGACAAGGTGGGTGAGAGCCCGGAGAAGGTCGCCCCCGGCGACCCGATCAACGTGCTGATCATGGGCTCCGACTCCCGCGGCGGCGCCGAGGGCGTGCAGCAGATGGAGAACGGCGGCGCCCGTTCCGACACCACGATCCTGATGCACCTGTCGTCGGACCGGAAGTTCGCCTACGGCGTGAGCCTGCCCCGCGACGCGATCGTGGACCGTCCCACCTGCAAGACCGACGACGGCGAGGTACCGGCCGAGTCCGGCGTCATGTTCAACACCGCGTTCTACTACGGCGGGGTCGCCTGCACCGTGAAGACCGTGCAGTCGCTCACCGGGGTGAAGATCGACCACTGGGTGGTGGTCAACTTCAACGGCTTCAAGGACATGGTCGACGCCATCGGCGGGGTCAAGGTGTGCGTTCCCCACGAGATCAACGACGACCAGTACAAGATGTACCTCAAGGCCGGCACCCAGACGATCAAGGGCCAGGCCGCCCTCGACTACGTGCGGGTGCGCCACGGCTTCGGTGACGGCTCCGACATCGGTCGGATGAAGCGGCAGCAGTCCTTCGTGGCCTCGATGGCTGCCCAGGTGGTGTCCGCCGGCACGCTCACCCGCGCGGACCGGCTCGTGAACTTCCTGGACTCCGCGACCAAGTCGCTGGCGCTCGACACCGGGGTCGGCAACGTGCTCAGCCTCGCCCGGCTCGGCAAGCAGTTCAAGGACATCGGCCTCGACAACATCCAGTTCATCACGGTGCCGTTCGAGTGGTACGAGCCCGACCCCAACCGGATCATCTGGAACCCCAAGCTCTCCAACCGGTTGTGGGCCAAGGTCCGCAACGACGAGCCGCTGACCCGGCGCCTGGCCACCGACGCGATCACCGCCCAGGAGCAGTCGAAGCCCGGCGCGTCGAGCAGTGCGTCACCGTCGGGCTCCGCCTCGCCCAGCGGGTCGTCGTCCCCCTCGGCCGGCACCTCCGCCGACGCGGCGGCCGAGGCCGAGGCCAACGGGCTCTGCGCATGAGCGCCCCCCAGTCACCCGACCAGCCGGCGCCGCCCGAGGGCGACGAGACCGAGTGGGCCCGCCGGCGGCGACTGGCCGCGGTGTTCGGCGACGTGCTGCCGGAGAGCACGTCCGACGACCGCGAGCCGGGCCAGAGCGGGACGCCGGTCGACGGCGCCGGCGATGCCTGGCTGCGTGACCAGGTGCCGCCGCACCACGGCGGCTGAACGGTCTCAGGACCACAAGACGAAGGGCCCCACCGGATCGGTGGGGCCCTTCGCCGTGAAGACGGGTGTTGCAGGTGTCGCTCAGGCCTGTCGGCTCGCCAGCAGGTCGCGGATCTGCTCGAGCAGCGCGATGTCGGCCGGGGTGCCGGCCTCCTCGGCCGGGAAGAACTTCTCCTTGGCCTTGGTGTAGGGGAGGACCACGAAGAAGTAGACGACGGCGGCCAGGATGACGAACGCGATGACCGCGTTCAGGAAGGCACCGAAGCTCTGCTTTGCGGTGCCGAAGACGCTGTCTGCCGAGGCGGGCATCAGCCCGGTCAGCCACTCGGTGAACGTGGTGACGACGGCGCCGAAGGCACTGGCGATGATGAACGCCACGGCGATGTCCACCAGATTGCCCCGGAGGACGAAGTTTCTGAAACCGGTCATGTCTGCTCCCTCAGTGCGGCCCCGGAAGTGGGGCCGAATCAATGACAGTGCGACACGCTAGCGGGAAATTGTGACCGTGAGATAGCGCCGCACCGCAGCGTCCGCCAGCTGGGCAGCGAGGCCGAGAGGCGCCCCGAGCAGCACCAGGCGTCCCGCGGCGCCCCCCGAGGCCGACGTGACGTCGTCCGGGTCGAGGGCCGGGAGCGCCAGGATCGGTACGTCGGTCGCCACCAGGTCGGTGCCGCCGCCGCGTGGGTCGGTGGCCAGCAGGTCGATCACGTCACCCGTGCGGAGCAGGGCGACCGCAGCGGCGTCGGGGATCCGTACCGGGACTGCCACCAGGCTGTCGTACCCCCGTAGCAGGCCGGCGCCGACCAGGCGGACGTCGGTCACCGGCTCGCCGCGCCGCAGTGGGGCCGCGAGCGTGCGCCCGGTCGCCTCGGCCGCAGTGGTGCTGCCGTCGGGCACACCGCCGGGAGGCACCTCGAGGCTGACCAGGTCGACCGCGGTCAGGACGGTGCCCGCCGGGAGGTCGTGGGCGGCCGTGAGCAGCGCGGCCGTGGGCGGCGAGGGGGACGACGTGCTGCGCAGGGCGGCCAGGGTCGCCACCGCGACCAGCAGCGCGGCCAGCGGGCGGCGCCGCAGCAGCACCGCGCGGCGCAGGGCGCGCACGGCCTCGCCCAGCCTGCGGGCCAGCCGGTGGGGCAACCGTTCAGGGGGACCGGCCCACGGGCTCGGTCGGTCGGGGGAGCGCATGCCCAGACGGTAGGCGTCAGGGGCCCTCGCGTGCAGGCGTCCACCACAGGCCCCGGGTCAGTCCGACGAACCACCCGAGGATGAGGAG
>JBBQRV010000117.1:0-10637 GCA_038214475.1 Propionibacteriales bacterium
CCCCTCGACCACGTGCAGGCGGATGCCGGCGGGCAGCAACGCGGCGGCCGCGGCCAGCCGGTCGGCCAGCCCGGAACGGACGAAGGCACGGCGGCCCAGGCCCCGGTCGAGCCGCACCAGCGGCTCCCCGTTGTCGCGGACCGGGACGGCGCGGACCTCGGGGTCCGAGAGCAGGATCGTCATGCACCCCACGCTAGGAACCACCGGTGGTCCGGCGCCTCCCTCGCAGGTGCCGGTTCACCGGCCGTCAGGTGGAGACCGCTCGCCCGCGAGACGGTGCCGGCCGCCCGGCTCAGTCGTCGCGCACCCGGCCGCGCAGCGCCTTGGTCCGTCCGCGCTGCTTCTTCGCGTCCAGCCGTCTCCGCTTCGCACCGAGACTCGGCCGGGTGGCCCGGCGTGGTGGTGGGGGTGGGGCCACGGCCTCGCGGAGCAGGGCGGCCAGCCGCTCCCGCGCGGCCACCCGGTTGCGGTGCTGGGAGCGGTGCTCGGAGGCGACCATGACCACCCGTCCTCCCACGAGTCGGCCGTCGAGGTGGCGCAGGGCCCGACGCCGCTGGCCGTCGGTGAGTGCGGTCGAGGCCGCGACGTCGTACTCCAGCTCGACCCGGCTGTCGGTCGTGTTCACCGACTGCCCGCCGGGGCCCGGGGAGCGGGAGAACCGCTCGACCAGCTCGGCCGCCGGGATCCTCAGTCCCTCCGGGAGGCCGGGCCCCGGGGGCACGTCGAGGTCGTCACCGGGGCGGCTCATCCGCGGCGCCGGCCCCACTCGATCGCGGGGCAGGTGTCCATCACCATCGGCACGCCGGCCCGCGCCGTACGGTCGAACGCGTCCTGGTCGATCACCCCGAGCTGGAACCACACGCCGCGGGCGCCGATCGCCACCGCCTGGTCGGCGAACTCGCCGGCTGCCTCGGAGCGCCGGAAGACGTCGACCACGTCGACCGGGAACGGCACGTCGGCCAGCGTGGGGTAGCCCTGCTCGCCGAGCACCGTGGGGGCACTGGGGTGCACGGGCACGATCCGCTTGCCGCGCTCCTGCAGCAGCGCCGCGATCCGGTAGGCCGTCCGCGACGGGTCGCCGGAGAGGCCGACGACGGCCCACGTCTCGCAGTCGTCGAGCATCAGTGAGATCGCCTCGGGATCCTGCCAGGAGGTGGCCATTCCCACACCGTAGCGCCGGGGGGACGCCTGTCGACGCACAGTTACCCGGAAGTAGGATCAAAGCCATGAGCGACTACCCGATGTACGCCCTGTCCGAGGAGCACCAGGCCATCCGCGAGGCAGTGCGGGCGGTGTGTGACGCCAAGGTCGCGCCGTACGCCGCGGACGTCGACGAGCAGGCCCGCTATCCGGAGGAGGCCGCGGCGGCGTTGCTGGCCTCCGACTTCCACGCACCGCACGTGCCGGAGGAGTACGGCGGTGCCGGTGCCGACGCGCTGGCGACGGTGCTCGTCATCGAGGAGATCGCCCGGGCCTGCGTGAGCAGCAGCCTGATCCCGGCGGTCAACAAGCTCGGGTCCCTGCCGGTGCTGATCGCGGGGTCCGAGGAGCTGAAGAAGAAGTACCTCGGCCGGTTGGCCGCGGGCGAGGGGGGCTTCTCCTACTGCCTGTCCGAGCCGGACGCGGGGTCCGACGCCCTCGGCATGAAGACCCGAGCGGTTCGCGACGGAGACGAGTGGGTCCTCGACGGCGTGAAGCGGTGGATCACCAACGCCGGTGTCTCGGAGTTCTACACCGTGATGGCGGTGACCGACTCCGCGAAGGGCGCCAAGGGCGTCTCGGCCTTCGTCGTCGAGAAGTCCGACGAGGGCGTCTCGTTCGGCGCCCCCGAGAAGAAGCTCGGCATCAAGGGCAGCCCCACCCGCGAGGTGTACTTCGACGGCGTCCGGCTCCCCGCGGACCGGATGATCGGTGAGGAGGGCACCGGGTTCGAGACCGCGATGAAGACCCTCGACCACACCCGGATCACCATCGCCGCGCAGGCCGTCGGCGTGGCCCAGGGGGCCCTCGACTACGCGCTCGGCTATGCCAAGGAGCGTCAGCAGTTCGGGAAGTCGGTCGCCGACTTCCAGGGGATGCAGTTCCTGCTGGCCGACATGGGCATGAAGGTCGAGGCCGCGCGCCAGCTCACCTACGCCGCGGCCGGTCGCTCGGAGCGGGGTGACAAGGACCTGACCTTCTTCGGTGCCGCGGCCAAGTGCTTCGCCTCCGACGTGGCCATGCAGGTCACCACCGACGCGGTGCAGGTGCTCGGCGGCTACGGCTACACCCGCGACTACCCGGTCGAGCGGATGATGCGCGACGCCAAGATCACCCAGATCTACGAGGGCACCAACCAGGTCCAGCGGATCGTGATGGCACGTCAGCTCCTGGCGGGGATCCAGTCCGAGCTCTGACCTGGCGAGCGCCCACCCGCTGGTACATCCTCGGGTTCTGCCTCACCGACGTCATTGGACACGTATGCTTTCCAATGTCGGTGTGATGGGGTCACCCGGCATCAATCCACGGGGGTGGGGAACATGGCTGTGCGATCTCAGGGCGTAGTGCCGATCATGAGGCTGGTGACGCTCGAGGGCGCCCAGCTCGGAGTGACGCTGACGCGTCACCCCAAGACCGGCGTGATGTGCCTCTCGTTCACCGACGAGCGGGGCCGTCGCGTCGCGATGGTGCCTCGCGAGTCCGTGCTGGGCATGCGCGAGCGGCTCTGGCAGCTCGCCGCCGGTGACGGGGCGTCGTACACGCTCGGGCCGGTCGACATCGCCATGGTGCGCAAGCTCGCCTCGGCCGCCTGACCCGGCCACCGCGTTGGTGGCGTTTGGCAGGCTGGCGCCATGATCGAGATCCAGACCTCGGCCGGCCCTGCCGAGGCGTACGTCGCCCGGCCCGACGACGAGCAGCACCCCGGCGTGCTGCTCTTCATGGACGCCATCGGGCTGCGCCCGCGCCTCGAGGAGATGGCCGACCGGATCGCGTCGTGGGGCTACGTCGTGCTGGTGCCGAACGTGTTCCACCGTGACGGCACCGCGGCCGAGCTCGCACCACGGGCCGACCTGACCCAGCCGGGTGAGCGCGACGCGTTCTTCGCCGGGGCCATGCCCCGGGTGGGAGCGTTGACGTCCGACCTTGCCGTCCCCGACATCGCGGCGTACGTCGCCGCCCTGCGCGCGCTCCCGGGCGTCGCGTCGTCGGGGATCGGTGTGGTCGGCTACTGCATGGGCGCGCGGCTCTCGGTGCGCGCCGCCTGCGCCCACCCCGACGAGGTGATGGCCTGCGCCGGCTTCCACGGTGGCGGACTGGTCACCGACGAGCCCGACAGCCCGCACGCGGGCCTCGCCGGGGCTCGGGCCGAGTTCGTGTTCGGCCACGCCGACAACGACCGGTCGATGCCGCCGGAAGCGGTGGCCTCGCTCGGTGCCACGCTCGCCGAGCACGGGCTGGTCGCCCGCAACGAGGTGTACGCCGGCGCCGCGCACGGCTACTCGATGGCCGACACGTCGATGTACGACGAGGCCGCCACCGAGCGGCACTTCGCGGAGCTGCGGGCGTTGTTCGACCGGGCCCTCTGAGCTTCACTGAACCCTGTGACGCGGTGCGGGTGTGGAGCGGAAATGCACTCCACTTCGCGAGCCGTTGACGACTAGCCTGCCGAGGTGACCCTGCGACTGATCGGTGCCGGGCTGCCCCGCACCGGCACCTCCTCCTTGCGCGAGGCGCTGCGGCACCTCCTCGGCGCGCCGGTCTACCACATGAGCGAGGCCTTCGCTCACCCCGAGCACGCCCTCACGTGGGTGGCCGCGATCACGGGGGATCCGCCGGTCTGGGACGACTTCCTGGCCGGGTACGCGGCTGGAGTGGACGCTCCGTTCTCGAACTGCTGGCGCGATCTGGCCGCGGCGTACCCGGACGCCCCCGTGCTGCTGTCCCGCCGCGACAGCGCCGAGGTCTGGCACCGCAGCATGGAGGCGACCGTCCTGCCCCGCACCCGCGAGATGCTGACGAGGCATAGCGACGATCCGATGGTGCCCCTCTTTCGCGTCCTCTTCCGCGACCTCTTCACCGACTCCGAGGACCCCGAGGACGTCATGGCTGGCTACCAGCGGTGGCTCGCGGAGGTCCGCGCGGAGATCGCACCGGACCGACTCGTCGAGTGGCAGCCCGACGACGGCTGGGAGCCGCTCTGTCGCGCTCTCGGCGTACCAGTCCCTCACCTGCCCTTTCCCCACGAGAACAGCACCGTGGACTACGTGGCGCGCGCCGAGATCCGGGCGCGTGAGGGGCGATGAGCGGCGGGGGACGCGCGCTCGCGCCGCGGGCGGCGCGCGGTTTCTCATTCGCCTGTCGCCGTTGGTGGGTAGGTGACCGCGGACCAGTGGGTCCGCCCGAGGAGAAGGGAGCGGCGATGACCACCGGCGGGCTGGTCACGCCCCCGACGGATGACGCGGAGCGGCCACCGTTTGCCCTCAGGCGCGTTGGGTACGGTCGAAACATGGCTACGAAGACGTCCCTCCACTACACCATCCCCGGCATGAGCCAGGCCGACGCCGAGCGCGTCGTAGCGCTGCTCCAGAGCCGCCTGCACGCGGCCAACGACCTGCACCTGACCCTCAAGCACGTGCACTGGAACGTGGTGGGTCCGCACTTCATCGCGGTCCACGAGATGATCGACCCGCAGGTCGAGGCGGTGCGCGGCTTCGCCGACGACCTCGCCGAGCGGATTGCCACCCTGGGCGGCTCCCCGAAGGGCACCCCGGGCTCGATCGTCGCCGAGCGGGACTGGGACGACTACAGCATCGCGCGGGCCACCACCCAGGAGCACCTCGCCGCCCTCGACCTCGTCTACCAGGGGGTGATTGGCAGCTACCGGGCCGGTCTCGAGGAGCTCGACAGGCTCGACCTGGTGACCCAGGACATGTTCATCGCCCAGACCGAGCAGCTCGAGCTGTTCCACTGGTTCATCCGCGCCCACCTCGAGGACACCGGCGGCCGGCTGTCCACCGAGGGGGCGACGTCGGAGAAGGAGGCCGCCGCGGCGGCCGACGACGAGGGCTGATCCTTGCCCGAGAAGAGCTGGAGCAAGAAGCGCGAGCGTCAGTACGAGCACATCAAGGACGGCCTGACCGACCGCGGCCGCGACGAGGACGTCGCGGAGGAGATCGCGGCCCGCACCGTGAACAAGGAGCGGGCCCGCGCGGGGGAGTCCGACCAGGCCAGCCGCACCTCCACCGACGACCTCTCCTCGTCGCGGCGCGGCGGCCTGCGCTCCCACTCCGGCGCCGGCGGCCGCACCAAGGACCAGCTGTACGCCGAGGCCCGCAGCAAGGGCATCAAGGGTCGCTCGACGATGACCAAGGCCGAGCTGGAGCGCGCGCTGTCGCGCTGAGCGGCGCCTGAAGCATGAGCGCGTGGGTTCCGGGTACGACGCCCGGGACCCACGCACTCGACGTTCAGGAGGCTTCGATGTCCGGCAGTGTCGAAACCGGCCAGATCACCACCGACATCCCCGCCCGGCTGGACCGGCTGCCCTGGGCACGCTGGCACTGGATGGTGGTGATCGGACTCGGCACGGTGTGGATCCTCGACGGCCTCGAGGTCACCATCGTGGGCTCGATGTCGGCGGCACTCAAGCCGGCCGACACCGGCCTGGGGATGAGCAGCTTCCAGGTCGGCTTCGCCGGCGCGGCGTACGTCGCAGGGGCCTGCCTCGGGGCGCTGTTCTTCGGCCAGCTCACCGACCGGTTCGGTCGCAAGAAGCTCTTCCTGATCACGCTGGGCGTCTACACCGTGGCCACCGTGCTGACCGCCTTCTCGATGAACCCCACCTGGTACTTCGCGGCCCGCTTCCTCACCGGCACCGGCATCGGCGGCGAGTACGCCGCCATCAACTCCGCCATCGACGAGCTGATCCCCGCCACGTTCCGCGGCCGGGTCGATGTCGCGATCAACGGCTCGTTCTGGGTCGGCGCGGCCTTCGGTGCGCTGCTCACCATCCCGCTGCTCGACCCGGCGGTGATCGATCCCTCATGGGGCTGGCGTCTGGCCTTCGGGCTGGGCGCGGTGCTGGCGGTCGGCATCCTCGTGGTGCGCCGGCACGTGCCCGAGAGCCCGCGCTGGCTGTTCATCCACGGACGCGAGGACGAGGCGGAGTCGATCGTGCGCGACATCGAGCGCACCGTCACCGACGAGGCGGGCGCCGAGCTCGACCCGGTCGACGAGACGCTCACCATCCGCCAGCGCAAGACCATCGGCCTGGGCCTGATCGCGCGCACCGTCTTCACGATGTACCCCCGTCGCACCGCCCTGTGCTTCTCGCTGTTCGTCGGGCAGGCGTTCCTCTACAACGCGTTCTTCTTCACCTACGGCGACACCCTCACCACCTTCCTCGACGTGAAGCAGACCGGCTGGTACCTCGCGGTCTTCGCGGCCAGCAACTTCGTCGGCGCGCTGGTGCTGAGCCCGCTCTTCGACCGGGTCGGCCGGGTGCGGATGATCACCGGCACCTACGTGCTGTCGGGGGTGCTCTTGGCCTTCACCGGGATGATCCTGGGCCGCCTCGACGCGACCACGCTCACGTTGATGGGCGCGATCATCTTCTTCTTCGCCTCGGCCGGCGCCAGCGCGGCGTACCTGACCGCCAGTGAGGTGTTCCCGATGGAGACCCGCGCGCTGTGCATCGCGTTCTTCTACGCCATCGGTACGGCGGTGGGCGGGATCAGCGGACCGTTGCTGTTCGGCAAGCTCATCGACAACGCCACTGCCGACAAGGACATCACCGGCATCGCACTGGGCTACTTCCTCGGCGCCGCGCTGATGATCGGCGGCGGCCTCGTCGAGGCGTTCCTCGGGGTGAAGGCGGAGGGGCAGTCGCTGGAGAACATCGCCCGCCCGCTCACCGCCGAGGACGCCGACAGCGGTGGTCGGTCCGACAGCGAGGAGGCTTCGCAGCCCGCCTGAGCGGCGGGACGCCCGCCGAGATCACCCACAGGGGTGTGGTCCGGAGCCGGTCCGGCACGCTTGTGTGGGAGTCGTGTCCACCTCCACGCACGTCGTCGCGGCCGAGCCGCCGCGGCCCGTCGCGGGCCGTCGGTCCGAGACCGTCCGCCTCTTCGCCGCCGCCCAGGTGGCGGCACCTGCCGAGCGCGACACCCTGCACGAGCAGATCATCCGGCTCAACATGCCCGTCGCGCGCGACGTGGCCCGCCGCTACCGCGGCCGCGGCATCGCCACCGACGACCTCGAGCAGGTGGCCTACCTGGGCCTGGTCAAGGCGGTGCGCGGCTTCGAGCCCGACCGGGGCCGCGACTTCCTGTCCTACGCGGTGCCCACCGTGCGCGGCGAGCTGCGGCGGCACTTCCGCGACCACGGCTGGGCGGTGCGCCCGCCCCGGTCCGTGCAGGAGCTGCAGCCCCGGATCACGGCGGCCGAGGCGGACCTTTCCCAGGAGCTCGGGAGGTCGCCGCGACCCAGTGAGGTGGCGGCCCGGCTCGGGGTCGAGCTCGACCGCGTGCTCGACTCGCTCGCGGCACACGGGTGCTTCGCGCCGGCCTCCCTCGACGGCTCCGACCTCGACGACGACGAGGGGCCCGGCCACCGGCTCGGTGACGACGACCCCGGGTTCGCCCGCGCCGAGGCGCGGGTGGCGCTGCGCCCGCTCCTGAAGGGCCTCCCCAGCCGGGACCGGCTGATCCTGGAGATGCGCTTCGTGCGCGGCTGCACCCAGGCCGAGATCGGCCGTGAGGTGGGGGTCACCCAGATGCAGGTGTCGCGGCTGCTCTCCGGCCTGCTCGCCACCCTGCGCCAGCAGATCGACGTCGACGCGGCCTGACGGGTCCGACTGGCCGGCCCGACGTGGCCCCGCGTACGGGCCCGGACGGTGCGGACGGTGCGGACGGCGCCGGTTACATTGGGCCGCGTGAGCGCTGAGGAGATCGCCCGTAGATCGGCCGCCGCGATGTGGGCCGAAGACCGCGCCAGCCGGGCGCTCGGCATGGAGCTGGTCGAGGTCGGGCCGGGGCGGGCCACGGTGCGGATGGTGGTGCGCGACGACATGGTCAACGGCCACGGGATCGGGCACGGGGGCCTCACGTTCACCCTCGCCGACTCCGCGTTCGCCTTCGCCTGCAACTCCCGCAACCGGCGCACGGTCGCCGCCGGGGCGGAGATCCGGTTCCGCCGCCCGACCCGGCTCGGTGACGTGCTGACCGCGAGCGCGGTCGAGCGGAGCAGTGCCGGGCGCGACGGCGTCTTCGACGTGGTCGTGACCGACGCCGACGCGGTGGTCGCGGAGTTCACCGGACGGAGCCGCGAGATCGGCGGCACCCTCTACGAGGAGGAGCAGGCATGACCGGCGAGATCCCCGACCTGACCCGCGCCGAGCTGGAGGCCCTCCAGCTCTCCCGGCTGCGCGAGACCCTGCACCGCGCCTACACGCACGTGCCGCACTACCGGCACGCCTTCGACGAGGCCGGGGTGCGCCCCGAGCACGTGGAGACCCTTGCCGACCTGGCCCGGTTCCCCTTCACCGCCAAGGCCGACCTGCGCGCCAACTACCCGTTCGGCATGTTCGCGGTGCCGCGCAGCGAGGTCAGCCGGATCCACGCCTCCAGCGGTACGACGGGCAAGCCCACCGTGGTCGGCTACACCTCCGACGACCTGGAGACCTGGGCCGAGGTGATGGCCCGCTCGATCCGCGCCGCCGGTGGCAGACCGGGCGACCTGGTGCACGTGGCCTACGGCTACGGCCTGTTCACGGGGGGCCTGGGCGCCCACTACGGGGCGGAGCGGCTCGGCTGCACGGTGGTGCCGGTCAGCGGGGGGATGACCGAGCGCCAGGTGCAGCTCATCGTCGACTTCGAGCCGCGGGTGATCATGGTGACCCCGTCGTACTTCCTGGCGATCCTCGACGAGATGGAGGCCCAGGGTGTCGACCCGCGCACCACCAGCCTGGAGGTGGGCATCTTCGGGGCGGAGCCGTGGACCGACGAGATGCGGCGCACCGTCGAGCAGCGTGCCGGGCTGCGGGCGGTGGACATCTACGGCCTGAGCGAGGTGATGGGGCCCGGTGTCAGCCAGGAGTCGGGGGAGACCCAGGACGGCCTGCACATCTGGGAGGACCACTTCCTGCCCGAGGTCGTCGACCCGGTCACCCGCGAGGTGCTGCCCGACGGGGAGGAGGGGGAGCTGGTCTTCACCAGCCTCAGCAAGCGGGCGATGCCGGTGGTGCGCTACCGCACCCGCGACCTGACCCGGCTGCTGCCGGGGACGGCGTATCCCGCCTTCCGGCGGATGCAGAAGGTCACCGGCCGTACCGACGACATGATGATCGTGCGTGGCGTGAACGTCTTCCCCACCCAGGTCGAGGAGCTCATCCTCGGCATCGAGGGGCTGGCCCCGCACTACCTGTGCGTGCTCACCCGGCCCGGCAACCTCGACGAGCTCACGGTGCAGGTGGAGTCGGCGGGGGTGTCCGGCGTCGGGTCCGACGAGGAGCTGGCAGGCCGGTTGACCGAGCGGATCAAGCACCGGATCGGCATCACCGCCCGGGTCGAGGTGCTGGCCCCGCACGCGCTCGAGCGCAGCCTGGGCAAGGCCCGGCGGATCAGCGACCGGAGGTCCTCCTGAGGTAGGTCCGCGCCGCCCAGCCGAGCACCCGGTTGCGGTCGGCCCGCTCCAGGGCGCCGGCCCGCAGGCGGAACGACGCGGCCCGGGCCCGGCTGCGCCAGCCCGTGCCCGACGGTGTCGCCGGCCGCTGCGGGGAGGCCGGTGCGTTCCCCCGGCCGCGTCGGCGGCGCTGTCGCCGGCTGCGCCGGATCTTCTCGGCCGCCACCGCGGCCAGGGCGGCGATCGCGGCCTCGGCCACGTCGTCCTCGGTGATCTCGGCGGGCACGGGAGCCAGCGGCGCCTGCACTGGGCGCGTCGGCGCCACGGGTGGCACCAGGTCGTCGAGGCTGCCCACGACCGGGTAGCCGCGGCTGCGCAGCTCGGCGACCAGCTCCTCGGCCCGCTCCCGGATCCAGCCGAGCTGGTCGGCGGGCACCTCGATGCGCGGGGAGTCGCGGTCGACCAGGCCCTCACGGATCACCCGCATCAACCGCAGCCGGCGCTGCTCGGTGATGCCGTCGCCCACCGCCACGTTGAGCCGGCGGATCGCCTCGGCCTCGGGCACCCCGACCGAGGCGTTGCCGGTGCTGCGGCTGCCGCGCAGCAGGCCCGCGGGGGCGCCGATCACCTCGGCGAAGCGGTCGTTGAGCAGCTCCGCGGGCTGGCCGGGGGCGGGCAGGGGGACCACCCGGATGTCGGCCCGGGACACGGCCGTCTCCCAGGCGGTGAGGGTGCGCACCAGGTCCTGGCGCATCCAGAAGCCCACACCGGCGCTCGCGGACCCCGACCCGGGGTCGCGCACGGCCTCCAGGAACTCCGGCAGCGTCTCGGTGCGGCCCATCATCAGCATCTGCTGCCAGTAGGAGCCCAGCACCCGACCGAGGTCGCGCACGGTGACCACCACGACCACCCGGCGCGGTGCCAGGTCGTCGACCAGCCTGCGCACCACGCGCGGCCGGGCCAGCGCGAGCATCTCCTCGGAGAACACCACGGCCGGCGCGGTCGAGGCCGCGATCGAGGCCGCGAACGGCGCCCAGGCG
>JBBQRV010000118.1:0-10635 GCA_038214475.1 Propionibacteriales bacterium
CCGGGCGTGCAACCGGTGCGGCGATCATCACCGTCTCGGTGATGAGGGTGTTGTTGGTGCCGATGAACAACCCGGCGAGGATGATGCAGACGATCAGGACGGTCGAGTTGGTCGTGAAGGCGGCCATCACGGCGAGGTCGATCGCAAACAGGGTGAGCGCCAAGGCGATGCCGTTGACGGTCCCGATCGCGCGCTGCAACCGCGGCGCCAGGAAGACCGACGAGACGGCGACACACACGCCCCAGCCGCAGAAGATCAGGCCGATGTGGATCGCTCCGTGGATCGGGTGCGTCGCGTCGCCGAGCGGGAACGGCGCGTAGGCGAGCATCGTGAAGAAGCCGAAGTTGTACAGCAGCGCCGTGATGCCGACGGTGAGCAGGCTGCGGTGCCGAAGGGCCCGGAACGGGTCGGCCAGCGACGTCGGTTTGGTCGTCGGCGGAGTGTTCTTCAGCATCGTCGACGTTCCGATGAACGCGATGGCCATCAGCGCCGCGACGCCGAAGAACGGCCCTCGCCAGCTGATGCTGCCGAGGAGGCCGCCGAGGAGCGGGCCGGTGGCGATCCCGACACCGAGCGCGGCTTCGTAGAGGATGATCGCCTCGCCGACGCCACCACTCGCGGCGCCGACGATGGTCGCCAGCGCGGTCGCGATGAACAGCGCGTTGCCGAGCCCCCAGCCGGCCCGGAAGCCGATCACGGCGCCGACGGAGTCCGACGCGCCGGCGAGTGCCGAGAAGGCGATGATCAGCACCAGGCCGGTCATCAGGGTGCGCTTGGCGCCGATCCGGCTGGAGACGACCCCGGTGACGAGCATGGCGACGCCCATCACCGCCATGTAGCTGGTGAACAGCAACGAGACCTGGCTCGGCGTCGCGTCCAGCTGCTCGGCGATCGACTTGAGGATCGGGTCGACCAGGCCGATGCCCATGAAGGCGATCACGCAGGCGAAGGCGACGGCCCAGACGGCACGGGGCTGGCGGAGCATGGAGGTCACAGGGTTCCTTCCGAGGTGGTGGGGAGCAGGTCACGCAGCAGGGCGACCGCGGTGGCGAGGTCGTCGAGGTCGTGCTGGGGGAGTACGGCGAGTCGGGCGGCCACCGCGTCGGCGTTGATCCGGCGCACCCGGGCCAGCTCGGCCCGACCATCGGGGGAGAGGGTGACCACGCTGGCCCGGGCGTCCTCGGGATCGGGGTTCTTCTCCACCCAGCCGCGTTCGACCAGCGAGGCCACGGCGCCGGACATCGTCGGCTGCGCGCACCGGTCGACCCGGGCCAGCTCACCGATGCCGAGCGGCCCGTGCTCGTCGAGCACGGAGATCACCCGGAGCGCCGCGCCGGGCGCGTCGCTGAGGCGGCGTACGGCGCGCACCAGCCGGGCGGCGTAGACGACCAGGTCGCCGCTGAGGTCGTGCAGGGGGTCGCTCACCCGCCCGACATTACATCGGATACCTATGTATAGGCCATCGAGAGCAGCGTTGCCCTGCTCACACCGGGAGGGTCAGAGCACCTTGGAGAGGAACTCCTGGGTGCGGGCGTGCTGCGGGTCGGCCAGCACCGCGGTGGGGTTGCCCTCCTCGACGATGACACCGCCGTCCATGAAGACCAGCTTGTCGCCGACCTCGCGGGCGAAGCCCATCTCGTGGGTGACCACCATCATCGTCATGCCCTCGGAGGCGAGGTCCTTCATCACGCTGAGCACGTCACCGACGAGCTCCGGGTCGAGCGCGGAGGTGGGCTCGTCGAACAGCATCATGTCGGGCTCCATGGACAGCGCCCGCGCGATCGCGATCCGCTGCTGCTGGCCGCCGGAGAGGTGCGCCGGGAAGGCGCCCTCGCGGTCGGCGAGGCCCACCTTCTCCAGGTTGGCCCGCGCGATCCTGACCGCTTCGTCCTTGCCCGTCCCCTTCACCCGCTGCTGGGCGATGGTGAGGTTGCGCAGCACGGTGAGGTGGGGGAACAGGTTGAACTGCTGGAACACCATCCCGATCCGGCTGCGGACCGCGTCGACGTCGACGTCCGGGTCGGTGATCTCCACGCCCTCCACGAAGATCTTGCCCGAGGTGGGCTGCTCGAGCAGGTTGACGCAGCGCAGCAGCGTGGACTTGCCCGACCCCGAGGGGCCGATCACGCACACCACCTCGCCGTTGTCCACGTGGAAGTCGATGCCCGTGAGCACCTGGTTGGCGCCGAAGTACTTGTGCAGCTCCTGCACCAGGATGGCCGGGTGGTCGGTGCTCACTGAGTCGGTCATCAGCGCGCCCTCTCGGATCGGGCTTCCATGCGGCGTACGACGATGGAGAGCGGGACGGTGATGATCAGGTAGCACAGCGCGGCCAGGAACAGCGGGGTCAGGTTGGCCACGTCGTTGAGGCCCTCGCGGCCGAACTTGGTCAGTTCGTAGTTCGCGATGCCCAGCCCGAGCACGTACACCAGGGAGGAGTCCTTGGTGAGCAGGATCAGCTCGTTGGTCAGCGGGGGCAGGATGATCCGGAACGCCTGCGGGATCACGATCGACACCATGGCCCGGGACTGCCCCATGCCGAGTGAGCGGGCGGCCTCCAGCTGCCCCTTGGGGACGGCCTGGATGCCGGCCCGGATGGTCTCGGCCATGTAGGCGGCGCCGACCAGGCCCAGGGCGATGGTGACGGTTCCGAAAGTGCCTCCCGGCAGCGCCCGACCCGGGAATGCGATCGGGAGACCGTAGCCGAGTCCGATGAAGACGATCAGTGCCGGGACGCCGCGGAAGAACTCGATGAAACCGGTGGCGAGCCATCGGTACGGCCCCACCGACGACAACCTCATCAGTGCCAGCACCAGCCCGAGCACGAGGCCGAAGATGAAGGCGCCGACCGTGTAGAGGATGGTGTTCTTCAACGCGACCGTGATGATGTCCGGGAACTGCCGGGGCAGGTACTCACTGTTGAAGAACTGGTCGCGAAGCGTTGCCCAGTCTGCGGTGAGGACAAGGGCGAGAAGCGCGACCACCAGCACCGCGTACTGAATCAGACGGCTTAGCCTTGCTCGCTTGCGGGGGCTCATCGCCATGAAGGGCTCCTGGGGAGGTCGGTGGGGCGCAACGCGATCACTGTGGGGCGGTGCCGAACCACTTCTTGTAGATGTCGTCGTAGCTGCCGTCGGCCTTCGAGTCCGCGATCACCTTGTTGATCGAGGCAAGCAGCTCGTCGTTGCCGTCCTTGCGCACGCCGAACCCATAGGACTCGCCGGTGTCGAACTCCGCGGTCACGAACGTCCCCGGGTTGGAGTTGGCGAAGTCGAGCAGTGGGCCGTTGTCCTGGATGATCGCGTCCACCTGGCCGGTCTTGACCGCGGTGGTCTGAAGACCGAGGTCCTCGTACGACTTGAGGGTCACGCCGTCGGGCGCGTTGTCCTCGGCGTAGAGCTCGCCTGTGGTGCCGGACATCACCCCGAGTGTCTTGCCCTTGAGCGCGTCGAGCGAGTCGAGGCTCTTGTCCTTGGTCATCAGTGCCTGCGTGGCGTTGAAGTACGGGTCGGTGAAGTCGAGTGCCTTGGTCCGCGCGTCGGTGATGGTCATGCCCGCCGCTGCCACGTCGCACACGCCGCTGTTGAGCGCCTGCCCGGACTGGATGCCCTCGAAGCCGGTCACCTCGAGAACCTTCTCCAGGTCGTTGGCCTTGGCCACCTTGTCCATCATGTCCATGTCGAAGCCGACCACGTCGGACCCCTTCTTGAACTCGAAGGGCTTGTAGGGGAGCGAGGTGCACACGGTCAGCTGACCGTCCTTGACGAGCTTCACCCCGCTCGCGGTCGTGGTCGTCTCCGTGGCGCACCCGGCGAGGGAGAGGCCGAGTGCGAGGACCGACGCGGTGGCTGCTGACTTCAACGTGAGGTTGGTCATGCCTCAGAACCCTAGTACCTGGTCCAGTCCACCGTGCACACCCCCCGCCGAGCGATTGCGGCACACTGGCACCGTGCCGTCGTACGTCGCATTCCTCCGGGCGATCAACCTCGGGGCCACCCGCAAGTTCCCCAAGGACGACATCCGGGGCTGCGTGGAGTCCACGGGGTGCACGAGCGTGGCCACCCACATCAACACCGGCAACGTGCTGCTCACCACGACGCTGCGCTCGCGGGCCAAGGTGGAGGCCCTGCTCGAGGAGGCCTTCCTGGCCGACCGCGGCTTCGCGGTGCCGACCATCGCGTACTCCACGACGGAGCTGCGCGCGGTCGGTGCGGACGCCGACGAGCTGGACGCCGAGCTCGGCCGTCCGGTGTCGGGTCACTACGTCACCCTGCTCAAGGAGGCACCGTCGGCTGACGTCGCCGCCTCCGTGGATGCGATGGCGTACGACGGCGAGCTTGCCCGGGTGCGGGGCCGGGCCGTGCACCTGGTGCTGGCCAAGCCGTACAACGAGGCGGTGCTCTCCAACGCCCGCCTCGAGAAGCGGCTCGGCGTCGCGACCACCCGCAACGTGACCGTGGTGCGGGCGCTGGTCGAGAAGTGGTGCTGACGGCGAATCGGTGAACTCGTCGCGACGCCTCTTGACGGGCCAACCGCGGCACCCGATAGAAAGGGCGGTGGCCCGTCCGGGCCGACCACTATCGACCAGTCGGGAAGTTCGATGACCTCACAAGACCCGTCCACCCCTTCCGAGCGCCCTGACGACGGGGCCACCCACGCCGCCAGCCGTCGAACGGTCCTCACCGGGGGCGCCGCGCTGGCCGCCGCCGGGTTCGTCGCCGGCCCGGCGTACGCCGACAAGGGCCACGGTCACGGCCACGAGCACGGCCACGGCCACGGGCCCACGCGCGCCCGGCTCACCGTGCTCGGCACCACCGACCTGCACGGCAACGTCTTCAACTGGGACTACTTCAAGAACGCGGAGTACGACAACAGCAAGCACGACGACGTCGGCATCGCGAAGGCGGCGACGCTGATCGAGGCGGTGCGCGCCGAGCGCAAGGGTGAGCCGATCTTCACCCTCGACGCCGGCGACACCATCCAGGGCACCCCGCTGGCCTACTACTACGCCAAGGTCGACCCGATCACCGGTGGCGCCGAGCACCCGATGGCCAACGCGATGAACCTCGTCGGCTACGACGCGGCCGCGCTCGGCAACCACGAGTTCAACTACGGCATCGAGACACTGCGCACCTTCGAGTCGCAGCTGAACTTCCCGCTGCTGGGCGCCAACGCGGTCGACCCCCGCACCAAGCGGCCGGTGTTCCCGCCGTACGTGGTGAAGTCGTTCCGGATGAAGCACGGGCCCCGGCTCAAGGTCGGCGTGCTCGGCCTCACCAACCCCGGCATCGCGATCTGGGACAAGGCCAACGTCGAGGGCCGGATGGAGTTCCCCGGCCTGGTCGAGCAGGCGAAGATCTTCGTGCCGAGGCTGAAGCGGATGGGCTGCGACCTGGTCATCGTGTCGGCGCACTCGGGTGCGACCACGTCCTCGTCGTACGGCGACGCGCTGCCCTATCCGGAGAACGCCTCGTCGCTGGTGGCCGAGCAGGTGCCCGGCGTCGACGCGATCCTGGTGGGCCACGCCCACGTCGAGATCCCGCAGCTGTACGTCGCCAACGCCACCACCGGCCAGCAGGTGCTGCTCTGCGAGCCGCTCTACTGGGGCATGCGGGTGGCCGTCATGGACCTCGAGGTCGAGCTGCACCGTGGCCGGTGGAAGCTGGCCTCGGCGACTTCGCAGACGCTCAACTCCAACACCGTCGATGCCGACCCGGCGGTGCTCGCCTCCGTGCAGGCGCAGCACGACATCGTGGTGTCCTATGTCAACTCCGTGGTCGGCACGTCGGCCCAGGAGCTGCTCGCCGCGCGGGCCGTGGTCGAGGACGTCCCGATCATCGACTTCGTGAACTTCGTGCAGGCCGACGCGGTCAAGGCCGGGCTCACCGGCGTCGACGCCGCGCTCCCGGTGCTCTCGATCGCGGCGCCGTTCAACCGGGGCGCGTCGTTCCCCGCCGGCGACGTGACCATCCGCGACGTGGCCGGCCTGTACATCTACGACAACACGCTCCTCGGCGTGAAGGTCACCGGTGCCGAGGTCCGTGACTACCTGGAGTACTCGGCGCGCTACTTCCAGCAGGTGGCGGGCACCGGACCGTTCACGATGGACCAGGTCACCAACGCGGTCACCGTCACCGCACCGAACGGGACGCCGGACTACAACTTCGACACGGTCGCCGGGCTCGACGCGCCACTGACCTACGACATCGACGTCTCGCAGCCGGTTGGCTCGCGGATCGTCGGCCTGGCCTACGGCGGGGTGCCGGTCACCGACACCCAGGAGTTCGCGATGGCGGTCAACAACTACCGCCAGTCCGGCGGTGGCGGCTTCCCGGCGGTGTCGACGGCCCCGGTCGTCTACAACCGGCAGAACGAGATCCGTCAGCTGCTCATCGACTGGGTGGTCGCGCACGGCACCATCGACCCGGCCGAGTTCGCCTCGGTCGACTGGCGGCTGGTGTCCGGTGGGGTGCCGATCACGGTGACGTGAGGCGCGCCGCGCATGTAACGCGCAGTTATCCGGTCCGACGTACCCGTGCGCGGGTGCACCAGTAGGGATAACTGCGCGTTACATGCCGCGTCGGCCGCGGCTCAGCGCCGGGGCCGGCGGATCACGAACCGGGACAGGTCGTCGATCGACGCACCGGTCCGCTGCACGGTGGCGTCGTACTCGCGCAGCAACCGTTCGCGGGTACGACGCCGAGCCGCGCCCCACAGGTCGTCCCAGACGATGCGGGACACCCCGAGGCCCAGCCCGGCCAGCCAGTCCTGGCGCTGCTTCTCGCGCCAGACGACCTCCTCAGGAGGCA
The DNA here is from genome assembly GCA_038214475.1 of Propionibacteriales bacterium. Classification (GTDB taxonomy): domain Bacteria; phylum Actinomycetota; class Actinomycetes; order Propionibacteriales; family Nocardioidaceae; genus Nocardioides. The sequence continues at coordinate 6,810 of JBBQRV010000118.1, forward strand.
GTACGCCGACGCCGCCGCGGTCGGCCGGGAGGTACTTGACCCGACCGTCGAACTCGAAGACGTGGCGTCCGACCCGCAGGTCGCACCACACGGTCCGGTGGCCGTCGGTGAGCCCGAACTGGGTCTGTGGGCGCCCGATCCCGAGCTCCCAGACAAGCAGCCGGGCGAGGGACTCACCGACCGACTCCGCGCCGGCGTCGGCGAGCTCCACTGCGGCGCGGGCAGCCGTGACGCCGGGCCAGTTGCGCATCGGCGCGTAGGCCCGCTCCAGGCGCGCTCTCGGGACGCCGGCGCGCAGCGCGGAGTCGCACGCGACCACTCCGTGCTGGAGGCCGTGCTCGCGGGCGATGTCGACGGCGGTGCGGGCTCGGTCGAGCATCGGCCGGCCGTCGACGACCTCCACCTGCGACGGGTGGTAGACGGCCTTGTGGTGCTTGACGCCGCAGCGGGTGCGCGACCCGAGCACGCCCGGACGGGTGATGTGGGTGAACCGCGGGTCGGGCAGCAGCACGTCCAGGCCGAGCTCGAGCGCGGCCGAGGTGTGGCTCATCACGTGCGGAGTGACCATGCTGAGGCTGGCCGCCCGGTCGAAGCACCTGGGCCGTTCGCGATGCCGGTCCAGCGACTCCCACAGCTCGCGTTCGGCGTAGACCCCTCGGCGTACGGCGACCCAGGCGCCGGACCGGACCAGCCGGTCGACCTGTCCAGGCGCGAGCCCGGCGGCCAGCGCCTCCCGGCGGGTGATCAGGCCACGGTTGCGGGCGAGGGCGGCGAGGACGTCCGGCAGCATGTCGCCACCGTGGCCGTCACCGCGGGCCGGTGACCGGTGCGGCGGCACCTCCGTGGAGCGGGCGCCGCCACGGGGTGCCTGTGGAGGACTGCTGGGCCGACGTCGCGCATGTAACGCGCAGTTATCCGGTCCGACGTACCCGTGCGCGGGTGCACCAGTAGGGACAACTGCGCGTTACATGCCGCAGCGGCCCCGCAGCGGCCCATGCCTCAGCGGCCGCGGAACTCCGCCGTACGGCGCTGGGCGAACGCCGCCATCCCCTCGGCGGCGTCGTCGGTGGTGAGCAGCAGCGACTGACCTCGGCGCTCGCGGTCGAAGGCGTCCTCGAGGCCGGCGAGGGTGGCGGCGTTGACCGCCTTCTTGGTGGCGGCCAGGGCCAGCGGTGGCCCCGCGGCCAGCCGGGCGGCGAGCGTGGACACCATCCGCTCGAAGCTGTCGCGGTCGGGGGACACGTGGGTGACCAGGCCGGCAGCGTAGGCGTCGTCGGCGTCGAGCGGCTCGGCGAGCAGCCCCATCCGCATCGCCTTGGCCCGTCCGACCGCCGCGGCGACCACCGCAGTGGCACCGCCGTCGGGCATCAACCCGATCCGGGCGAAGGCCAGCAGGAACGACGCGGTCGGCGCGGCGACCACCAGGTCGCAGGCCACGGCGATCGAGCAGCCGACGCCCGCAGCCACCCCGTTGACGGCCGCCACCACGGGCTTGTCGAGCGCGACGATCGCCCGCACCACCCGGGCCGCCCGGTCCAGGGACGACGAGTCGAGGCGCTCGTGGGCGTTGCCTCCGCCGATGTCCGCGCCCGCGCAGAACGCTCCGCTGGCGCCGGTGAGCGTCACGACCCGTACGGCGTCGTCCGACTGGGCCTGCTCGAGCCGCTCCGCGAGCTCCTCGGTCATCTGGTCGGTGAGGGCGTTGAGCGCGCCCGGCCGGTTGAACGTCAGCCGGAGCACTCCGCCGTCGAGTGCGTGCTCGAGGTCAGCCAATGCTCACGCCCGCTTCCCGCATCTCGACCAGGGCAGCGGCGCTGGTCTCAGGGGCGACCCCGGCGCAGAGCGCGGGCAGCAGCCGGGTCCCGAAGCCGCTGCGCCGGGCGTCGAGCGCGGTGGCCCGCACACAGTGGTCGGTGGCGATGCCGCAGACGTCGACGTCGGTGACCTGGTGCTCGCGCAGCCAGTCGGCGAGCCTGCGGCCGTGGCCGTCGCGGCCCTCGAAGCCGGAGTAGGCGGCGGCCTGCACCCCCTTGAGGAAGATCGCGTCGAAGGGCAGCGGGTCGAGGTTGGGGTGGAAGGCCTCACCGTCGGTACCGACCCGGCAGTGCACCGGCCAGGAGTCCACGAAGTCGGGTTCCTCGGACCAGTGCGCGCCCGGATCGACGTGGTGGTCCTTGGTCGCGACCACGTGGGCGTAGTCCGCGGCATCCGGGGCCTGCTGCGACCAGTGGTGCACCAGCTCGGCGACGTCGTGGGCGACCTGCGCACCCCCGGCCACCGGCAGGGACCCACCCTCGCAGAAGTCGTTCTGCACGTCGACGACGATCAGCGCACGCTTCATGGATCGAGCCTAGCGACGGAGCCCACCCGAGGGCGACCGTCCGGGCCGGGTCACCCGCCCACGTGCAGGGTCGGGATCACCGGAGCACCCTTCGACATCTGCTGGGCGGCCAGTGGGAGCTCGGCCCGCGCGGCCGCGTGCCTGGCTCGGGCGGCGGCGAGCGGCTCCCGGCCTACGATCTCCCCGCCGCGCACCAGCGGCACCATCAGCACCCGGTCGTCGCCGTCGTCCTCGGGGGCCTCGCCGATGCCGATCACCTCGGCCTCGGCGACCCCGCCGGGGTCGCGCCGGCGCAGTGCGTACTTGCGTCCGCCGATGGACGCCTTGTCGACGCTCTTCTTGGCCACGCCGGCCAGCACCCCGTCGTCGCCGGCCCGGGCGACCAGCTTGTAGACGAACCCGCAGGTGGGATGGCCGCTGCCGGTCACCAGCTGGGTGCCGACGCCGTACCCGTCGACGGGCGCCGAGGCCAGGGCGGCGATCGCGAACTCGTCGAGGTCGCTGGTCACCACGATCCGGGTCTCCGTGGCGCCCAGGTCGTCGAGCTGGCGGCGCACCTGGCGGGCCAGTGCGCCCAGGTCGCCGGAGTCGAGGCGTACGGCGCCCAGCCCGGTGCCGGCCACCTCGACCGCGAGGCGCACCGCGGCGGTCACGTCGTAGGTGTCCACGAGCAGGGTGGTGCCCGAGCCCAGCGACGCCACCTGGGCGCGGAACGCCTCCTCCTCGGTGTCGTGCAGGAGCGTGAAGCTGTGCGCGCTGGTCCCGGTGGTGGGCACGCCGTACCGCTCGCCCGCCGCGAGGTTCGACGTCGCCTGGAAACCGCAGACGTACGCCGCCCGGGCCGCAGCCACCGCCGCCTCCTCGTGCGTACGGCGTGATCCCATCTCGATGCACGGACGTGCGCCGGCCACCGCGGTCATCCGGGAGGCCGCCGAGGCGATCGCGCAGTCGTGGTTGTAGATCGACAGCAGCAGCGTCTCGAGCAGCACGGCCTCGGCGAACGTCGACTCGACCACGAGCACGGGGGAGTAGGGCAGGTAGACCTCGCCCTCGGCGTAGCCCCAGACGTCCCCGGAGAACCGGTAGCCGGCCAGCCAGTCGCGGGTGGGCCGGTCGACCACGCCGTCCAGCGCGGCCAGGGTCGCGTCGTCGAAGCGGAAGTCGGCCAGCGCGTCGAGAGCCCGGTCGACCCCCGCCACCACGCCGTAGCGGCGGCCGTCGGGCAGCCGGCGCGGGAACAGCTCGAAGACGGCGCGCCGGTGTGCCGCTCCCGAGCGCAGCGCGGCCTGCAGCATGGTGAGCTCGTAGTGGTCGGTGAGAAGTGCCGTCGAGGCTGCTCCGTTGCGCACGGCGACCACTGTGCCACGATGGTGCTCGTGTCTTCCGCCAGTCCCACCGAGGTCGATCCCGGGCTCGACACGACGCTCGCCCCCGACGAGATCACCTTCCTCGCCAAGCCCTGGGTGACCCTGGTCTGGAACGACC
>JBBQRV010000119.1:0-10593 GCA_038214475.1 Propionibacteriales bacterium
CTGGGCCGTCCCATCCGTACCCAGCGTGGCGAAGGCCACAGTCGCAGGCGTACGACGAGCACCGGCGGGCCGGCCTGGTGGCTGACCAGCGACAACCCGGCCGAAGGGGTCGACTCCCGGCATCGGGGTCCGGTGCCGGAGGCCGACGTGCACGCGGTGGTGCTGGCCCGGGTGTGGCCGCCGCGACTGTTCCGTGCGTCACATCCCGGCGCCGAGTGACGAGCAGGCGCGAGTCTCCTGCGGCCGCTCTGGCAGGATGACCGGTCATGGCACCAGACCCGGGAACGACCCCGACCGGGACCGACCACCCCTTCCAGGGTGACCCGGTCTTCGACCTCCACCTCGGCGGCAAGATGGCGATCCGGTCGGCGGTCGCGCTGACCGGCCGCGAGGAGCTCTCGATGGCCTACACGCCCGGTGTGGCGCGGGTCTGCGAGGCGATCGCCGCCGACCCGGAGATGACCCAGCACTACACCTGGGTGCCCAACACCGTTGCCGTCGTCACCGACGGCACCGCGGTCCTCGGGCTCGGCGACATCGGGCCTTCGGCCGCGATGCCGGTGATGGAGGGCAAGGCGGTGCTGTTCAAGCAGTTCGGCGGCATCGACGCGATCCCGATCTGCCTGGACACGACCGACACCGACGAGATCGTCGAGACCGTCGTCCGCCTGGCCCCCAGCTTCGGTGGCATCAACCTCGAGGACATCTCGGCGCCGCGCTGCTTCGAGATCGAGCGCCGCCTCAAGGAGCGCCTCGACATCCCGGTCTTCCACGACGACCAGCACGGCACCGCGGTGGTCGTGCTGGCCGCCCTCACCAACGCGCTGCGGCTCACCGGCCGCGCCCCCGGAAGCACCCGGGTGGTGATCTCCGGCGCCGGGGCCGCGGGCGTGGCGGTGGCCCGGATCCTGCTCGAGGCCGGCATCCGCGACCTGGCGGTCGTCGACCGTCGTGGCGTGCTCAACACCACGCGTGGCGACCTCACCCCGGTGAAGGCCGACCTGGCCCGCGACACCGCCGACATCTTCGGACGCTCCGGCACCCTGGCCGACGTGATGAGCGGCGCCGACGTCTACATCGGCGTCTCCGGAGGCACCGTGCCGGAGGAGGTCGTCGCCTCGATGGCCGACGACGCGATCATCTTCGGCCTCGCCAACCCGACGCCCGAGGTGCACCCCGACGTCGCCCGCCGGCACGCCCGGGTGGTGGCCACCGGCCGGTCCGACTTCCCCAACCAGATCAACAACGTGCTGGCGTTCCCGGGGATCTTCCGCGGCGCCTTCGACGCCCGGGCCACGGCGATCACCGAGGGCATGAAGCTGGCCGCGGCGACCGCCCTGGCCGAGCTCGTCGGTGACGACCTCAGCGAGGAGATGATCGTGCCCGGGCCGTTCGACCCCCGGGTCGGGCCCGCGGTCGCCACGGCCGTCGCCGAGGCTGCCCGGCGCGACGGCGTCGCCCGGGCCTGACCGCCGTTCGGCCCGCCCGCTAGCCTCGGAACCATGTTCGCCGTCTACGCCGAGTCCTTCTCCTCCGACGACCCGCTGAGCGGCCTGGTGGTGGGGGAGCGGCCCGAACCCGTCGTACCCGACGGCTGGGCCACCGTCACCGTCAAGGCCGCCGCGCTCAACCACCACGACCTGTGGTCGCTGCGGGGGGTCGGCCTGAAGCAGGACGCGCTGCCGATGATCCTGGGCTGCGACGCCGCAGGGTACGACGAGGACGGCAACGAGGTCGTCGTGCACGCCGTGGTCTCCGACCCCACCTGGACCGGCGACGAGACCCTCGACCCGCGGCGCTCCTTGCTCTCCGAGCGCCACCAGGGCACCTTCGCCGACCGGGTGGTCGTGCCCCGCGGCAACCTGGTGCCGAAGCCGGCCTCGCTGAGCTTCGAGGAGGCGGCCTGCCTGCCCACGGCCTGGCTGACCGCCTACCGGATGCTCTTCGTGCAGGGCGACCTCAAGCCCGGCGACACCGTGCTGGTGCAGGGCGCCGGTGGCGGGGTCGCGACCGCCCTGATCACGCTGGCCAGGGCCGGCGGGCTCACCGTGCTGGCCACCAGCCGCGACGAGGCGAAGCGGGCCAGGGCGCTCGAGATCGGTGCCCACCAGGTCTTCGAGAGCAACGCGCGACTGCCGATCCGGGTCGACGCGGTCATGGAGACCGTCGGCAAGGCCACCTGGGAGCACTCGGTGCGCGCCCTGCGGCCGGGCGGCCGGATCGTGATCAGCGGCACCACGTCGGGTCCCGACGTCGCCGACGCCCAGCTGACCCGGATCTTCTTCCTCCAGCTCAGCGTGATCGGCTCGACGATGGGCACCCGGGGCGAGCTCGCCTCGCTGCTGCAGCTGCTCGACGCCACCGGCGCGCGACCCCTCATCGACCGCACCCTGCCGATGACCGAGGCCCCCGAGGGCTTCGCCGCGATGGCGCAGGGCGAGCTCTTCGGCAAGGTCGTCTTCACCCGATGAGGCCGCGATGAGACACCTGGTCACCGGGGCCGGCTCCGGCATCGGTGCCGCCGTCGCACTGGCCCTGCAGGAGCGCGGCGACGAGCTCTGGCTGCTGGTGCGCACCGAGGAGCGTGCGCACCAGCTGACGCCCGTCTATCCCGGCGCTGAGATCGTGATCGCAGACCTGGCCGACCCGGCCGGGCTGGAGCGCTCGCTGCGGAACACCCGGCTGCCCACCGGTCTCGACACGCTGCTGCACATCGCCGGTGTGGTCGACCTCAACCCGGTGGCGGACCTCCCGGTCGCCGAGCTGCAGGCCCAGCTCGACGTCAACCTGGTCTCTCCGATGGTGCTCACCCGGGCGCTGCTACCGGCCCTGCGGGCCAGGCGCGGTCTGGTCCTGGTGGCGAACTCGTCGGCCGGTCAGGTCGCCGGCGCACATTGGTCGGCGTACGCCGCCTCGAAGTTCGGCGCCCGGGCCTTCGCCGACAGCCTGCGTGCGGAGGAGATGGAGCACGGCGTGCGGGTGACCACCGTCTACCCGAGCCGCACCGCGACCCCGATGCAGCAGAAGGTGCACGCGCAGGAGGGTGCGGTCTACGACTCCCGCCGCTGGATCTCCCCGGAGACCGTGGCCCGGTCGATCCTGCACGTGATCGACGTCCCCGCCGACGCGACGGTGCCCGAGCTCACGATCCGGCCGGTGGTTCCCCGCCTCACCTGACCCGGAGGCGCACCGGCTGTCACACTGGGCGGATGGACGAGCACCAGGAGCGGGACTCCGTACAGGCCGGGCTGGACGCGGCTGCCAGGGCGGTCGCCGACATCGGCGGCATCCTCCTCGGCGCCGTGCGCGAGGTGGCGGCCGCAGTCGGCACCCTGATCGACGAGCTGGCCTCACTGGGTGACGCCCCGGCCTCGACCGAGGAGTCCGAGCCGACCTCGGCCGAGTAGCGCCTCAGTCGTCGGGGTCGTCGAGCCTGGCCAGCCAGGTGGCGAACCGCTCCACCGCGCTCTCGAACTCGGGGTGGGTGTCGGTGAACTCCTGGAGCCGTTCGGCGAGCCACGCCATCGTGAACTCCTCGTCGCCCCGGCGCTTCTCCAGCTCCTCGATCCCGCGATCGGTGAAGTACATCAGTAGTCCGTGCCCACCTCGCGGGACGAGTCGGCGAACGCCGCCTCGAGCAGGGTCCGCTGCTCCTCCTGGTGACGCTTGACCGTGCCCACCGAGGGCGCGGCCGACGGCGGGCGGGTCACCGACTCGACCGGCAGGTCGAGGTCGTTCCACACGTTGAGGGCGTAGTGCGGCCACGGCCCCATGTTGGTGGGCTCGTCCTGGACCCAGCGGATCGTCCTGAGGTTGGGGTAGCGCGCGATCTCCTCGCGGATCAGCTCCTCGGGGCGGGGGTAGAGCTGCTCCAGTCGGGCGATGGCGAACTTCGCGCCGTTCTCGCGCTTGGCCCGGTCTACCGTCAGGTCCCACGTCACCCGGCCCGAGCAGAGCAGCAGGGTCTCGACCGCGTCGACGTCGGCCGCCGAGTCCCCGATCAGCGGACGGAAGCCGCCGCTGGTGAAGTCGTCGGGCAGGGAGGCGGCCTCCTTGCGCTTGAGCATCGACTTGGGCGTGAACACCACCAGCGGGCGGTGCTCCTCGCCGAGCGAGTGCTGGCGCAGCAGGTGGAAGTACGACGCCGGCGTCGACGGCTGGGCAACCACGAAGGCGTCCTCGGCGCACATGGCGAGGAAGCGCTCGATCCGTGCGGAGGAGTGGTCGGGGCCCTGGCCCTCGTAGCCGTGCGGCAGCAGCAGGACCACGCCGGACTGCTGGCGCCACTTGGTCTCGCCCGCGGAGATGAACTCGTCGATGACCGTCTGGGCGCCGTTGACGAAGTCGCCGAACTGCGCTTCCCACAGCACCAGGGCCTCGGGGCGGGCCACGGAGTAGCCGTACTCGAAGCCCAGTGCGGCGTACTCGGACAGCAGCGAGTCGTAGACGTGGAACTTGGCCTGCTCGTCGGTGAGGGTCGCCAGCGGCGTCCACTCGTCGGCGTTGACCCGGTCGATGATCGTGGCGAACCGGGACACGAAGGTGCCGCGGCGCGAGTCCTGGCCGGCCAGCCGCACCGGGCGGCCGTCCATCAGCAGGGAGCCGAAGGCGAGGATCTCGCCGGTGCCCCAGTCGATCGGGCCGTCGCTGATCGCGGCGGCGCGGCGCTGAAGCTGCGGCATCACCTTCGGGTGCACGGTGAAGCCCTCGGGCGGCGTGATGTGCGCGTCGGCGATTCGCTTGAGCACCTCGGGCGTGACCGACGTACGGGTCTCGCCGGCGGGCTTGTCGGGATAGTCCGGGACGGTGGTCCACTCCGACGGCTGGCTGCCGGCCTCGCGGACCTCGGTGAAGACCCGCTCGAGCTGGAGCTGGTAGTCGCGCAGGACCTGCTCGGCCTCCTCCATCGTGATGTCACCGCGACCGATGAGCGACTCGGTGTAGAGCTTGCGCACCGAGCGCTTCTGCTCGATCAGGTCGTACATCAGCGGCTGGGTGTACGACGGGTCGTCGCCCTCGTTGTGCCCGCGCCGCCGGTAGCAGACCAGGTCGATGACGACGTCCTTGTTGAACGCCTGGCGGTACTCGAAGGCCAGCTGGGCGACCCGGATGCAGGCCTCGGGGTCGTCGCCGTTGACGTGGAAGATCGGCGCCTGGACCATCCGGGCCACGTCGGTGCAGTAGAGCGAGGAGCGCGACGAGCCCGGGGAGGTGGTGAAGCCGACCTGGTTGTTGACCACCACGTGGATGGTGCCGCCGGTGCGGTAGCCGCGCAGCTGGGACAGGTTCAGGGTCTCGGCCACCACGCCCTGGCCGGCGAAGGCGGCGTCGCCGTGCACCAGCAGCGGCAGCACGGGGTAGGCGGCGCCCTTGTCGAGCACGTCCTGCTTGGCCCGGGCGATGCCCTCGAGCACCGGGTCGACGGCCTCGAGGTGCGACGGGTTCGCGGCCACGGACACCTTGATCTTGTCCCTGGACCCGGCCACGAACTCGCCCTCGGCGCCGAGGTGGTACTTCACGTCGCCGGAGCCCTGCACGGTGCGGGGGTCGATGTTGCCCTCGAACTCGCGGAAGATCTGGGAGTACTTCTTGCCAACGATGTTCGCCAGCACGTTGAGCCGCCCGCGGTGGGCCATCCCGATGCAGACCTCGTCGAGCCCGGCGGCGGCCGCCGCCTCGCAGATCTCGTCGATCACCGGCACGGTGGTCTCGCCGCCCTCGAGCGAGAACCGCTTCTGGCCGACGAACTTGGTCTGCAGGAAGGTCTCGAAGGCCTCGGCCTGGTTGAGCTTGAGCAGGATCCGCAGCTGCTCCTCGCGGGGCGGCTTGGTGTGCGGCTGCTCGACCCGCTCCTGGATCCAGTGACGCTGGTCGGGATCCATGATGTGCATGTACTCGATGCCGGTGGTCCGGCAGTAGGAGTCGCGCAGGATGCCCAGGATGTGCCGCAGCTTCATGAAGCGGCGGCCCTCGCCGCCGAACGAGCCGGTCGCGAACTCCCGGTCGAGGTCCCACAGGGTCAGCGCGTGGGTCTCCACCTCGAGGTCGGGGTGGCTGCGCTGCTTGTACTCCAGCGGGTCGGTGTCGGCCATCATGTGCCCGCGCACCCGGTAGGCGTGGATCAGCTCGAGGATCCGGGCCTGCTTGCTGATCTCGTCGTCGTGGGACGTCGCGATGTCGTTGGCCCAGCGGATCGGCTCGTAGGGGATCCGCAGCGAGCGGAAGATGTCGTCGTAGAAGTCGTCGGCGCCGAGCAGCAGCTGGTGCACCCGGCGCAGGAACTCGCCCGACTGGGCGCCCTGGATGACGCGGTGGTCGTACGTCGAGGTGAGGGTCATCACCTTGCTGATGGCGTTGCGGCTGAGCGCGTCTTCGGAGGCGCCCTGCCACTCCGGCGGGTACTCCATGGCGCCGACGCCGATGATCGCGCCCTGGCCCTTCATCAGGCGGGGCACGGAGTGGTTGGTGCCGATCGTGCCCGGATTGGTCAGCGAGATCGTGGTGCCCTTGAAGTCCTCGACGGTGAGCTTGTTGTTGCGGGCCTTCTTGACGATGTCCTCGTAGGCGGTCCAGAACCCGGCGAAGTCCATCCGCTCGGCAGCCTTGATGCTGGGCACCAGCAGCTGCCGGGTGCCGTCGGGCTTGGCCATGTCGATGGCCAGCCCGAGGTTGATGTGGGCCGGCTGCACCAGGTTGGGCTTGCCCTCGACGACCTGGTAGCCGACGTTCATCTCAGGCATGGTGCGCATGGCCTTGACCAGCGCGTAGCCGATCAGGTGGGTGAAGGACACCTTGCCGCCGCGGGCGCGGGCCAGGTGGTTGTTGATCACGGTGCGGTTGTCCCAGAGCAGCTTGACCGGCACGGAGCGCACCGACGTCGCCGTGGGGACCTCGAGCGAGGCGTCCATGTTCTGCGCGGTGCGCATCGGTGCGCCGCGGAGCACGGTGAAGCTCGGCTCGTCGGACGCGGCAGCGGGCGCGGCCGGGGCGGACTCCTTGGGCACCGGGTTGGTGGTGTCCTTGGCAGGCTCGGCCGCCTTCGCCGACGGGCGCGGGGTGGCCTTGGGGGACGGCGACGACGGCTGAGCAGCGGGAGCAGCGGGAGCAGCGGGAGCAGCGGGAGCAGCGGGAGCAGCGGCGGGTGCGGCCGGCGCTGCCTGCTCTGCCGGCGCGGTCGGGCGGACCGGGGCCGCAGCCGGCTGGGCCGCAGCCGGGGTGGCCGGGGTGCTGGCCGGGGTGCTGCTCGTGCCGTTCGCGACGGGTGCCGGCGCGGACGAGGCAGGTGGCGTCGTACCGTTGGGGCCGCCGTGCACGGCGAAGTACTCGCGCCAGGCAGGGTCGAGCTGCGCCGGGTCCTTCCGGAATTGCTCGTACATCTCGTCGACGAGCCACTCGTTGGCTCCGAAGTCGTCGAGTGGGTGAGTGTCCTGCGACTCGGGCACGGCTTGGATCGCCTCTTCCGGATACACGCGAATGCTGGCTACTGACAGTTTGCAAGGCTAGTCCTACCGGGCCCGAAATGCCGAGCGTGGGCCGGGTTGTCGGGCAGGGTGTAAGCAGCGCCACAACGAAGGAGCACGCAAAACACATGAGAGCACCTGGAGGTCGACTCCGCTGGGCCGCCGCGAGCGTGAGTGCCGTGGCGCTCCTGCTGGGCGGCTGCACGAGCTCGGAGGACCCCGCCCCGAGCCCCACCAGCGACCCCAGCGGCTCTGCGTCGGGTGGCGAGCAGGTGCCCCTGCGCAGCGCCGTCGGCACCGTGTCCGGACGGTTGAAGCCGAAGCTGTCGGAGCAGGCGGCGACCCGGGTCGGCACGGCCGTCGACCGGTGGTTCCAGGCGGCCTACCTGTCCGGTGACTACCCGCGTGGCGACTTCGGCACCGCGTTCCCGGGCTTCACCGACGGCGCCTCGAAGGATGCCCGCAAGGACCGCACCCTGCTCACCAACGCGTCGATCGGCGGTGACGTCGAGACGGTGACCGCCGACCTCCGGCAGGTGAAGGTCGACCTCCTCGCGGCCGACCAGAAGCCGGTCGGGGCGACCGCGCGCTTCCGCCTCGTCTTCACGACGACCGGCACCTACGCCAAGGAGGTCACCGTGCAGGGACGGATGTTCCTCACCGCCAACCGGGCCGGTGCCTGGCACATCTTCGGCTACGACGTCACCAGGGCCTCGAAGTGAGGGCGCTCAAGCTGACGGCGCTGCTGGCCGTCCTTGCCGTCACCATGCTGGTGGTGCCGAACTCGTCGGTCTCGCCGGCACAGAGCCTGCTAGTCAAGGTGCAGCGCGCGTCCGGGGTCGACGTCAGCCCCGACGTGGTCTGGATCATGGCGATCGGGTCCGACGCCCGCCCGGGCCAGGACATGTCGCACACCCGCGGTGACGCCCTCCAGCTGATCGGCATCAACACCCGCACGGGGGCGGCCGCCGACATCGGCGTACCCCGCGACTCGTGGGTGAGCATCGAGGGCCACGGCTACGACAAGATCAACGCCTCCCTCTACTACGGAGGCCCCCAGCTGATGGCCCGCTCGATCGCGAACCTGATCGGCATCGAGCCCGACTACGTGGTGGTCACCGGGTTCAAGGGCCTGCAGAAGATGGTCAACGGGATCGGCGGCATCACCGTCGACAACCCGGTGGCGTTCACCGACAGCGCGCTGAAGCCCGAGGGCTTCAAGGCCGGCAAGATCCGCCTGCGCGGGTACGACGCGATGGCCTTCTCCCGGATCCGGCACAACCTGCTCCGGGGTGACTTCGACCGCTCGGCCAACCAACAGCGCACGCTGATCGGGATCCTCAAGCAGATCCGCTCCCGCGCCGACCGCCCGGGCTTCATGGAGGCCGGGGTGCGCTCGGTGATCGAGAACATGGACACCGACCTGTCGCCCGTCGAGCTGTTCCGGATCGCGCAGGCCATCGCCCGGGTCGACCCGCGCAAGGTCACGCACTGCGTGGTGCAGGGCGGCATCGGCAACATCGGTGGCGCCAGCGTGGTGCTGCCCGACGTCGCGATGGCGCGCCGGTTCGGGGACCAGGCCCGCAAGGACGCCACTCTCGGCCCCTGCTGACGACTGCGAACCCGACGGGAGCCGTCAGGGGACCGGGTAGTGCGCGGCCGCCTCGTGGGTGAGCCGACCGACCAGCGCGCGTAGCTCGGGCGGCGCCAGCACCTCGACGTGTGGGCCGAGCCCCAGGACGGCGTACGCCGCGCCCTCGACGGACTCGTAGCCGAAGGTGGCCAGCGCCCAGCCCCGACCGTCGTGGGGCGCGCTGGTCGTGATCCGCAGCGGCGGCACGGTGTCGAGCACCGCGGCGAGCCTGCGTCCGTCGGGGGAGACCCGCACCCGGGCCCGGCTGCCGCGCGGTGGTCGCGGGGCCGGTCGCACCGGCAGGTCCGAGCCCTCGCTGCCGAGCAGCTGGAAGCCGCCACCCGGGCCACGGGAGGCATAGACCGGCACGCCGGCCGTGGAGAGCTCGCCGAGGTCGCGCAGCACGGTGCGCACGCTCACCTCCAGCTGCGCGGCCAGGTCGGCGGCGGTGAGCCGCCGGCCCTCCTCGAGGAGCAGCATCAGGCGGAGCAGTCGACCGCCGCGCACGTCGCCATTCTCGCAGCAATTCATGACAACAGATGTCAGGTGGCGCGGTCTACCGTGAGCAGGCACAGGAACCGCGGAGAGGACACCCGATGAACGCCAGTCACGACCGGGGAGCAGGCACTCCCGAGGACCCCTGGATCCTGCTCACGCCGCCGGGCCGCTCGGAGTTCGAGGCCTGGCGCGAGCCCGAGGCCGACCCACCCGCGCTCGTGGTGCAGGTCGGTGCGACCCAGCTGCGCTACCACCTGCGCTGCCTCGACGACCTGCACGCCCTGCTGGTCGAGCGCGGGGACTGGATGGAGCTGGGCAACGCCGACGAGCAGAAGGAGGCCCGCGCCGGCAGCGTCGAGGCCTGGGCCCGCTCCGCGGACAACCCGGTGAGTGGGTGGTACGGACTGAAGAAGGGGCTGCGCGGCAGGTTCGGCAACTACGTGCCACCGGTGCTCGAGGTGCTCGGGCTGGCCGAGGTGGAGCACCAGGCACGCAACAACCGGATCCGCGCGCTGGGCGGCTGAGGCGGACTCGCCGCGTTCGGTGGGGTGCCCCCGGAAGGATTCGAACCTTCGCTTCCGCCTCCGGAGGGCGGCGCTCTATCCCCTGAGCTACGGGGGCTCTGGGTGCTGGATGACCATACAACCCGAGCCCGGTCGCGGTGAAACCGGAGGGTGATATCGATGTGAGCCCCGGCGACGCCCGCCGATAGGCTTGCCGGGTGACCCCCGAGCAGCTCTCCGCGACCATCCTCGACGCGCTCACGGCCCTGGTGGCCGAGGGCACCGTCGCCCTCCCCGACGGGCTCCCGGACACGGTCGCGGTGGAGCGTCCGCGGCAGAAGGGGCACGGCGACTACGCCACCAACGTCGCCCTGCAGCTGGGCAAGAAGGCGGGGATGTCTCCCCGGGACCTGGCCGGGCTGCTGCAGGGCCGGCTGCAGGCTGCCGAGGGCGTCAGTGCGGTCGAGATCGCCGGACCCGGGTTCCTCAACATCAGCGT
>JBBQRV010000120.1:0-10550 GCA_038214475.1 Propionibacteriales bacterium
GAGCCGGCTCCACCGGGGTGGGCCAGCTGGCGAGCGAGAGGCGGTCGGGATCGCGGGGGGACATGACTGTCATCGTGCTCGGTTCCGCCCGGTGCGTCGACCTCGGGGGCCGCTACGGCTGCGGCCGGTCCAGCTCGGGCGGCAGCTCCCGGTCGTGCAGCACCACCAGCGAGCTGACGGCCCGGGTCAGGCACACGTAGAGGCGGCGCAGGCCGGTCACCCGGTCGGGCTCGCCGTCGACGACGGCGGCCGGCTCGACGAGCAGCACGTGGTCGTACTCCAGACCCTTGGCCAGCGACGCCGGGACCAGGTCGAGGTGGGCGTCGAACTCGGTCTGCCCCTCGGTCGGCGCGCTGCCGACGACCGCCACCACCAGCCCGTCGAGCAGCGCTCGCACCTCCTGCAGCAGGGCGTCGGGCACGATCAGTCCGATCGAGCCCTCGCGAAGGGCGATCTGGTCGAGGTGCTCGCGGAGCCGGGCGCGGGGCGCGAACACCAGCTCGCCGCGGCTGCGGCGTACTGAGGTGGGCGGGTCCAGATCGACCGCCACGTGCGGCAGCAGCCGGGCGGCGTACTCGATCACCTCGCCGGGCACTCGGAAGCCCCTCGTCAGCTGCTCCACGTGTGCTCCCGGCTTGCCCAGGTGGCCCAACGCGTCCTGCCACGACCGGCTGCCCCAGGGCGTGGTGGCCTGGGCCAGGTCTCCGAGGACGGTCATCGACCCGGTCGAGCAGCGCCGGCCCAGGGCCCGCAGCATCATCGCCGACAGGTCCTGGGCCTCGTCCGCGACGATGTGGCCCACCGACCCGGTGCGCTCGAGCTGGTCGGCCACCTCGTCGACGAGCACGGCGTCGGCCAGCGTCCACCGGGTCGTCCCGGCGGAGCGGGGCGGCTTCGCCCACAGCAGCAGCTGCTGCTCCTCGGGGGTCAGCACGCCCTCGGCCGCCCCGGCCAGGAAGGCGGCGTCGGACAACAGCCGGTGCACCAGCTTGTGCGGCTCGACGGCCGGCCAGAGCGCGGCGGCGTACTTCTTGACCGGAGCGCTGCGGGTCACCGCGTCCTGCACCCGGTCGTCGGGGGAGTCGCCGGCGAGCTCCATCTTCACCAGGATCCGGTGCGCGAGCGCCTGCGGGAGCATCGCGCGAGCGGCGGCGTACCGCACGCCCCGGGCGCGCAGGTCGGCCACCAGGTCCTCGGCCTCGTACGCCGCCACCCGCCACCTGCTCGCCCCGCGCGGCACCACCAGCCCCTCGGTGGGGGAGCCGGCGTGCGACCACACCGCACGACGCAACACCTCGGCCAGCCGGGCGTCGCCCTTGAGCGTGGCGATCTCGGCAGGCTCCTCGGCGCGCACGCTGGTGGCGGCGCCGACGAGCTCCTCGATGGTGGTCTGCTTCGCGTCGATCTCGCCCAGCGCGGGCAGCACGTCGCCGATGTAGCGCAGGAAGCTGGCGTTGGGGCCGACCACCAGCACGCCCTGGCGCGACAGCTGCTCCCGGTGCGCGTAGAGCAGGTACGCCGCCCGGTGCAGCCCGACCGCGGTCTTGCCGGTGCCGGGTGCCCCCTGCACGCAGACCGACTCGCCGAGGTCCGCGCGCACGATCACGTCCTGCTCGGGCTGGATGGTGGCCACGATGTCGCGCATCGGCCCCACCCGGGGCCGTTCGATCTCCGCCTCGAGCAGCTCGGAGTGGTCCGCCTCGGCCGCCGCGGTGAGGTCCTCGTCCTCGAAGGCGGTGAGGTGGCCGTGCTGGAAGCCGAAGCGCCGGCGCCGCTCGAGGCCCATCGGCTCGGTGCGGCTGGCGCGGTAGAACGGCAGGCTCACCGGGGCCCGCCAGTCGATGACCATCGGGTCTCCGTCGGGGTCGGAGATGTGTCGGCGACCGATGTGGAAGGCGTCCCCGGTGTCGTAGCTGATCCGGCCGAAGAACAGCGGCACGGTGGGGTCGTCGGCCAGCTGCTTCATCCGGAGCGCGAAGGCGGACTCGAGGTACTCGCGGCTCACCCAGTCGCCGGCCGCGGAGGCGTCCAGGCCGGCGGTGCGCTCGCGCATCCGGCCCAGCTGGCGGCGGGCCTCGGCGAGGTGGCGGCGTTCGTCGTGGAGATCGGGATCGGTGCGGTCAGGTGGCGTGGGAGCAGGCACGCGCAAGGTCCTCCTGTCGGGAGGTGGAAGGCGGAAGCCGGTCGACCCTACGCGCGGTCGGGGCGCCTGTCACCGGGTTTTCCGCCGTGGGAGAACATCCTTGATTCTGTAACTCGGTAACTGTGTAATCACAGTATGAGTGAAATCAACGAATGGTTCGCCGGACGGCTCCCCGAGGAGTGGTTCGCCGACGCAGCGCAGATCACGGTCGACCGCGAGGAGATCCTCGTCGTCGGTCCCCTTCCCGCCCCCGAGGGGGCTGCCCCGACCGCCGCCGAGGCCGACGGGCGCATCCAGAGGTTCCGCGAGGAGACCCGCGGCGCCCGGATGACGATCGCAGACGAGGCCCAGGCTCGCTTCGGACGCAAGGTCGCGTGGGGTGCCTCCCTGGGGGAGCGCTCGCACGTCTTCACCTCGATGGCGATCCCGGTGATGACCCGGCTGCGCCAGTCAGAGCGGCTGGTCCTGGACACGCTGGTCGACGCAGGGGTGGCCCGCTCCCGCTCCGAGGCGCTGGCCTGGTGCGTGAAGCTGGTCGGCCGCAACGAGCAGGCCTGGATCACGCAGCTGCGCGACGCGCTCGACGTGGTCGCGGCAGCGCGAGGTGAGGGCCCCGCCTCGGCCTGAGCAGGCGTGAGCCGCCCTCAGCCGGCGACCGGCTGCCGGACCGGCGCCGGCGCCGAGGCCAGCGCCCACCGGATGGTGCGGGTGGCGGCCGAGCCCATCGCCCGGACCACGGTGCGCTCGGCCAGTGGGTACGACGGCAGCTGCAGCGGCTCACGGGTCCATCGCGGCATCAGCCCGATCCCGGCGGCCACCAGCACGCCGTACGCCGGCCGGGCCGCCAGCGGCAGCGGCGGCTGGCGGACCAGGAACTCCACCGCGTCGACGGCGGCCGGGGTGGCCCGCAGCTCGGGACGGAACGACTCCATCACCGCGGCCAGCTCGGCCTGCGTCTGCGGGGGGTCGACGACGCCGAGCCGGCGGGCTACCTCGCCGGCCTGGGCGACGTACTCGTCGCAGCCGGCGGGGTCGAGCGGCCGGGCTCCGTAGGTCTGGTGGGCGAGCAGGAAGCTGTCGACCTCGGCCGCGTGCACCCACGCCAGCAGGTGCGGGTCCGAGGCGGCGTACGGCACGCCCTCGGGCGTGGTGCCGGTGATCCGGGTGTGGATGGTGGCCACCGCGTTGACCGCCTGCTCGGCGTGGGCGACGGTGCCGAAGGTGGTCACGGCCAGGTAGGTGCTGGTGCGGGCCAGCCGTCCCCACATGTCGCCGCGGTAGCCGGAGTGCTCGGCCACCGCCTGCATGGCCACCGGGTGCAGGGTCTGCAGCATCACCGCACGAAGCCCGCCCACGAACATCGACGCGTCGCCGTGCACCCGCGCGATGGCGCTGTCGGCCGCGAACCAGCGCGGCCCCTCGGTGCCGTGGATCCGGTGCCGCTGGCGTGGGCCGTCGGGCCCGGCCACCCGCTGGAACAGGGCCTGCCCGAGTCTTCCCCGCACCGCAGCGATCATGGACCTGAGCCTACGGAGCAGCGACAAACGAGCGCAGCGCCTGCGCCCGGTGAGTACGGCGACCCACGCGGCGACCCGGGCCGCCGCCGAAGGATCGAGGCACCGCGGAGCACCGCGGTGAGACCCTCTCGAACTGGAGAACCGTCATGTTCCGCACCCTGCTCGCCCTGGTCGCCACCACTGCCGTCGGCGTCCCGCTCGCCGCCACCTCAGCAGACGCCGCCGCCGTCGCGGCCGCCTCCTCCTCGCACCGCAGCGTCCGCACCGTCGTCGACCGCTCCCGAGACGTCATGAAGGTCACCTACCCGCACGGCAGGGAGACCCTCCGCCCTGCGCCGCGGCGCAGCCTGGGCGACATCTCGACCTTCCGCCTCGCCCACGGTGAGCAGCGCGTGGTCGCCCGGATCGGGCTTCACGGCTTCCGCCCCGGCCCCGGCCTGGTCGGCGCCGTGGTCGACCTGCGCACCCCGGGCCACACCTACGCCGTCACCGTGATCGCCACCCCGGACAAGCCGCGAGGCGAGGTGATCTTCACCCGGGGCGGGAACCTGCCCGAGTGCACGGGCGTGCACGCCAGGCTCGGCTACCGCGGCGACGTCATCTCGTTCTTCGTGCCCCGCTCCTGCCTCGGCTCGCCCGACTGGGTCAGTGCGCGGGCCGCGGTGCTCTACGCCGGGGACCCGGGCGACGCCCGCGCCACGCTGTACGTCGACACCGTCCCCGGCGCCCACCCGCGGCGTACCGGTTTCAGCGCCCGGGCCTGGCACCCGGTCGGCTGACGAACTCCGTCGTGCAGGGGACGGTCAGTCCTCCCAGGTGCGCAGCCAGATCGTGTGCGGCGACTCCTGCAGGTGCTTCAGCGCCACCGGGGAGAGCGGCTCGGCGGCGTCGGTGACGACGTAGCCCTGCTCGCCCCGGGTGGAGAGGTACTGGCCCACGACGTTGTCGCCCTGCTCGGCCAGCACCCGGTTGACGTCGGCGAGCACGCCCGGGACGTTCACGTGCAGGAAGCCGACCCGGAAGCCGCCCTGCCGCTCCGGGGCCTGCACCTCGGGCAGGTTCACCGACAGCGCCGTGCTGCCCTGGCGGGCGAAGGAGACGAACTTGCCGGCCACGAAGTAGCCGATCTCCTCCTGCGCCTCCTGAGTGGAGCCGCCCACGTGCGGCGTGAGGATCACGTTGTCGAGGCCGCGCAGCACCGACTCGAACGGGTCGCCCTGCCGCTTGGGCTCGACCGGGAAGACGTCGAGCGCGGCGCCGGCGAGGTGGCCGGAGAGGATGTTCTGGCGCAGGGCCACGTCGTCGACGACCATGCCCCGCGAGGCGTTGATGAACATCGAGCGCGGCTTCATCCGGGCGAACTGCTCGGCGCCGAAGAGGCCGGCGTTGCCGGGCCGGCCGTCGACGTGCAGGGTCACCACGTCGGACTCGGCGAGCAGCTCGTCGAGGGTGCTCACTCGCCGGGCGTTGCCGTGCGCGAGCCGGTCGGCGGTGTCGAAGAAGATCACCCGGAAGCCGAGCGACTCGGCGAGGTTGGACAGCTGGGTGCCGATGTTGCCGTAGCCGACGATGCCGAGCGTGCGACCGCGCACCTCGTGGCTGCCCTTGGCGGACTTGTCCCAGACCCCGGCGTGCATGTTCAGGGTCTTCTCCGGCAGCCGTCGGGCCAGCGCGATGATCTCGCCGATCACCAGCTCCACGACGCTGCGGGTGTTGGAGTACGGCGCGTTGAAGACCGCGACCCCCGCGGTGGCTGCGGCCGCCAGGTCGACCTGGTTGGTGCCGATGCAGAAGCACCCGATGCTGAGCAGGTCCTTGCCGGCCTCGAGCACCCGCGGGGTGATCGTGGTGTTCGACCGGATGCCGAGGAACTGCACCCCCGGCAGCTGCTCGACCAGCTCGTCCTCGCTGAGCGCCCCGGAGCGCAGGTCGACCTCGAACCCGGCGGTCTCCAGGATCTCGACGGCGATGGGATGGATGTTCTCGAGCAGCAGCACCTTCACGGGTCCAAGGGTAGGCACCGGGCGGCGCATCGCTGGAATCGCCGGTCAGGATGAGACGCGGGCGGGGCCGGGGCCGTGCGGAGCGATCCGGTCCAGGACGCGAAGCACCCCGAACAGCACCGCGGCGGCGGTGGCGACGACGAACAGGCCGCCCGCCACGAAGGCCGTGGCCAGCCCCACGGTGCTCTCGCGGATCGAGGGGGCGATCCACAGGGCGGCGACCAGCAGGGCGCCGAGCAGCACGGCTCCACCGATGCCCGCCACCACCGGGTGGCCCACGACCTGGCGCCGCCCGGAGCCGGGGTCGGGGTCGTCGGCCGGCCCGCTGAGCACCACGTACGCGGCGGCGGCGAGCGCGGCGAGCAGTCCGACCAGCAGGAACGACGCCACCGAGTCGGCGGCCCGGTGCCACCCCGCAGCCATCGTGGCGAGTGCCGTGAGACAGGCGTACCCGCCCCCGGCGACTGCCACCCACCGGCGCCACTGGGTCGGGACCACGAACAGCAGGGCCACGACCACCGAGAACGCGGCGGTGGCGTGCCCGCTGGGCATGCTGTTGAGGGTGGCCGGGGCCACCTCCGTCAGGCCGAGGTCGGGTCGGTCGAGCACCCAGTCCTTGAGCACCCGGGTCAGCAGGTTGGCGGCCGCCAGCAGCCCGACCGCGGCCAGGCCGAGACCGCGGGTGAGCCGGACCAGGGCGATCAGGGCGATCACCGCCAGGGCGGCGAGCAGGGTGGCCACGGAGACGACTCCGAGGGCCTGGTCGACCAGCTGGCCGGCCCGGGAGCGGCTGAGGATGGCCCCGCGCAGGGAGGCGTCGGCGAGGGTGCGTCCGGTGGCGGTGCGCACCGTGACGACGTACACGAGGCCGAACGCGACGGCGCAGCCGCCGCCCAGCGCGGCGAGCAGGGCCAACGACACCACGTCCCGCCTGTCCGTCCTCACCCGGCCAGTATGTGGCCTCGGCGGGCGGCGTCCGTCGAGCGAACCACACCAGTCCGGTCGCCCCCGGTCACGCGGCCGGAGCGGTACGACGACCTGGAGGCGGGGAGCCGGTCGTCGTCCCACTACGACCCTTCTTCGGAGTCGACGCCGCGCCGGATGGGTGCGAGCCGAGCCTGGTCTGGACCGGGCTCAGAGGTCGTCGGCGTCGACGATCCGGTAGGCGTACCCCTGTTCGGCGAGGAACCGCTGGCGGTTCTGCGCGAAGTCGGCGTCGACGGTGTCGCGGGAGACCACGGTGTAGAAGTGCGCGCTCTTGCCCTCGCTCTTGGGGCGCAGCAGCCGGCCCAGCCGTTGCGCCTCCTCCTGCCGGGAGCCGAACGAGCCGGACACCTGGATCGCCACCTCGGCCGAGGGCAGGTCGATGGAGAAGTTCGCGACCTTCGAGACCACGAGCAGCTCGATCTCGCCGGAACGGAACGCCTCGAAGAGCCGCTGCCGCTCCTTGACGCTGGTCTCGCCCTTGATCACCGGGGCGTCCAGCATCGCGGCCAGCTCGTCGAGCTGGTCCAGGTACTGCCCGATCACCAGCGTGGGCTGGCCCTGGTGCTGCTTGACCAGCTGGCGCACCACGTCGACCTTGTGGTGGGTGCAGGCGGCCAGCCGGTAGCGCTCCTCGGGCTCGGCGGTCGCGTAGACCAGCCGTTCGCTCGTGGGCAGGGTGACCCGTACCTCGACACAGTCGGCGGGTGCGATCCAGCCCTGGGCCTCGATGTCCTTCCAGGGGGCGTCGTAGCGCTTGGGGCCGATCAGCGAGAAGACGTCGCCCTCGCGACCGTCCTCACGCACCAGGGTCGCGGTCAGGCCGATCCGGCGACGGGCCTGCAGGTTGGCCGTCATCCGGAAGATCGGGGCCGGCAGCAGGTGCACCTCGTCGTACACGATCAGGCCCCAGTCACGCGCGTCCAGCAGCTCGAGGTGGGTGTAGACGCCCTTCCGGCGGGTGGTGAGCACCTGGTACGTCGCGATGGTCACCGGCCGCACCTCCTTGACCGAGCCGGAGTACTCCCCGATCTCGTCGGCGGTGAGCGAGGTGCGCCGCACCAGCTCGTCCTTCCACTGCCGCGCGGAGACGGTGTTGGTGACCAGGATCTGCGTGGTGGCAGAGGCGTGCGCCATCGCGGCCGCGCCGACCAGGGTCTTGCCAGCGCCGCAGGGCAGCACCACCACCCCGGACCCGCCGTGCCAGAACGACTCGGCCGCCTCCTGCTGGTAGGTGCGCAGGTGCCAGTCGGTCTGGTCCAGGGCGATCGGGTGGGCCTCGCCGTCGACGTACCCGGCGTAGTCCTCGGCCGGCCAGCCGAGCTTGAGCAGCGCCTGCTTGAGGTTGCCGCGCTCGGAGGCGTGCACCACCACGGTGTCGGGGTCGACCCGGTCGCCGAGCATCCCGGCGACCTTCTTCGCGCGCAGCACCTCCTCGAGCACGGGGCGGTCGCTCGAGGCCAGCACCAGGCCGTGCGTGGGGTGCTTCTCGAGCCGGAGCCGGCCGTAGCGGGCCATGGTCTCGGCGATGTCGACGAGCAGCGCGTGCGGCACCGCGTAGCGCGAGAACTTCAGCAGCGTGTCGATGACCTGCTCGGCGTCGTGCCCCGCGGCCCGCGCATTCCACAGGCCCAGCGGAGTGAGCCGGTAGGTGTGCACGTGCTCGGGTGAGCGCTCGAGCTCGGCGAACGGGGCGATCTCCTTGCGGCACTCCGCTGCCGAGGGGTGGTCGATCTCGAGCAGGAGTGTCTTGTCGGACTGCACGATCAGGGGGCCGTCGTTCACCCGTCGATCCTACGGACCGGGCGTGGCCTGACCGCATCGGCGAGAGCGGTGGCCGGACGGCGGCTCCGTCGACGCTGTGCCGACCTAGCCGATCGTGGCCGACGTGCTCGCCTTCTGACGGGCCCGGTACGCCGCCACGTTGGCCCGCGACGAGCACCGTTCCGAGCAGTAGCGACGCGACCGGTTCGGTGAGGTGTCGACGTACACCTGGATGCACGGGCTCGAGCTGCACACCCCCAGCCGGTTGCTCCCCAGGTCGCAGACCAGGGTGGCCAGGCCGAGCAGGGTCTCGGAGATCAGCAGCTCGGAGACCGAGGCCGCCCGGTTGGCCACGTGCAGGTGCAGGCGGTCGGGGTCGTGGGCGCTGATCACCGGGGTGACCGGGTGGGCCTCCAGCAGGGCGTTCAGTCCCTCGACCACGCCTGCGGTGTCGTCGTCGCCCGACGCCTCGAAGACCGGGCGCAGGTCCTGCTGGAACTGACGCAGCCGCGCGGGGTCACGGTCGGTGCACTGCAGGTGCAGCCACTCGCGGCCCTCCAGGTGGGTCACCAGCGCGTCGAGGTCGGGCAGGTCGGCGTTGAGCAGCCGGGCCCCGTTCTCGGCGTACTGGAGGAAGTCCATGCCTCCAGCCTACTGACCGGGTGTCCCCGCACCGGCTCAGCCGGTCAGCGCTCCTGCACCGCACGGACCGCCGTGATCCGGTGCACGGCGAAGGTGCGGCTCTCGTCGCTGCGCTGGTCGTGGGCGGTCAGCCAGCCGCCCTCCACGCGCTGCGGCTGCACCACCCGGTCGGTGTTGCGGCCGTGACTGTCGACGTACCCGATCGAGACGGGCTGACCGGCCTCGACCGCCGCCCGCAGCGCGGCCAGCGAGCTCGACGGGTTCGCGGGGTCGGAGAGGGCCGGACGCGCGCTCACCTCGACCCGGTCCCCGGAGCGCAGCGCCCGCACCGCCTGGGCGAGCTGGGCCGCCTCCCGGGCGGCCACCAGGCCCGCCGGCCTGGTGCTGCGGGGAGTGCGGGCCCGCAGCTGGTCGCGCCGGGCGATCCGCACCGTGCCGTCGGGCGCCTCCACGACGGGTGCGCTGCCCAGCTCGCGCAGCCGCGGCAGCAGCACGTCGACCGGGGTGTCGCTGACCAGCACCGTGGGCGCGATCCGGCGCAGGCCCAAGGAGGAGGCCTTCGGGTGGTGCAGCAGCTCGGTGAGCGCGGTCTCGTCGTCGGCGCGCAGGAAGCACTCGGCGGCGCCCACCCGGATCGCGCCGAAGGTCCGGGAGGTGTCGTCGATCAGGTAGGTGAGCGGCTGGGGCACCGGGGTGCGGGAGACCTGGCCGACGAAGTCGTGCACCTCGAGTGCCGACCAGCCGGCGTCGAACGCGCGGCGCACGGAGCCTGAGGTGAACCGGTAGACCGTCGCACCGCCTCGCGACTCCACGTCGGCCACCAGCTGCAGGCGCCGGGCCAGGTGGCTCTCCAGCGGACCGGGGGCGACCGCGGTCAGGTCGGCCTGCAGGAGCACGTGGTCGACGGGCAGGGGGAGCAGCGGGGCCAGCGCGGACTCGGCGACCTCGGCGTCCTCGTCGGCGACCAGGGCGCGGGCGTGCGTGGCGAGCCCCCCGATCCCGACCAGGCCCAGGACGCCGGCCTCGCGCAGGGTCCAGACGGCCAGGTCGTCGCGGGTGCGGGGACGCCGCGGGCGGATCCAGGCCAGCCGGGCGATCAGGCTCGGGCTGCCGGTGCCGGTGGCCAGCACGGTGCCGCGCGGCACCTCCGCGAGCTGGCGCAGCACCATGGTGCGGGTCTCGACCGCGAGCGGGCTGTCGAGATCGGGGGTGAGCACGTTGACCGGCTTGTCCTGCTGGTCACGGGTGCCGACCAGGCCGGGCACCCGGCTGGACTCCAGCCAGGCCGAGGCCAGCCTGGTCCAGCGGGCCGCCGGGTCGAGGGTCGACCAGGCGTCGTACCCGTCGGTGGGCAGCCAGACCGGCGTGCCGTCGTCGGCAGCCGCCTGCACCAGCAGGTGGGCGGCCGCGGCCACCTCCACCAGCAGCGCCGCGGTGGCCTCGTCGACGGACAGCTCGGCGGCCGCCTGACGCAGGTCACGGACGCCCAGCCCACCG
>JBBQRV010000121.1:0-10455 GCA_038214475.1 Propionibacteriales bacterium
CGGGCCGGCTGTCGGAGACCTGCACCCGCACGTCGGCCAGCAGCCGGTCGTGGTAGTCGACCACCCACTGCGGCTCACCGAAGCCCTGGGGGTTCGACTCGTCGGCCGCGACCTCGGGCTGGGGCACGTGCAGGCCGAGACGGGACATCAGCCCGGCCAGCGTGCTGGTGCCGCTGCGGCCGGCTCCGGCGATGAACAGGACCTTGCGGGCGCTCGTCACGGGGCTCAGCGTAGACCGCGGATAGGGTGCGGCCATGAGGGTGCTGCGCCGCCGCCGGCCGCGGGTGAGCGTGGTGGTCCCGGTCTACGACGTCGAGGCGTTCCTCCCGGCCTGCCTCGACAGCCTGCTGGCGCAGTCGTACGCCGACGTCGAGGTGGTGGTGGTCGACGACGGCTCCCCCGACGGCTCGGGCGCGATCGCCGACGCGTACGCCGTACGGGACCGGCGGGTGCGCGTGGTGCACACCGGGAACCGGGGGCTCGGCGCGGCCCGCAACGAGGGGATGCGGCACGCCACCGGCGAGCTGCTGGCCTTCTGCGACTCCGACGACGTGGTGCCGCCGACCGCCTACGCGAGCATGGTGCAGCGGCTGCTGCGCTCCGAGTCCGACTTCGTCACCGGGTCCCTGGTGCGCTGGGGGGCCGACGGGCTGCACGAGCCGCCGTGGATGCACCGGCTGCACGCCGGTCGCCAGTGGGGGCTGCGGGTCGACGACCACCCCGAGATCCTCGGCGACGTCTTCGCGTGGAACAAGCTGTTCCGCCGCGACTTCGTCGACTCAGCGGGGCTCGTCTGGCCCGAGGGGGTGCGCTACGAGGACCAGCCGACCACCACCAGGGCCTTTCTGCGCGGGCAGTTCGAGGTGATCCCCGACGTGGTCTACCACTGGCGGATCCGCGCCGACGGCTCCTCGATCACCCAGCAGCGCGCCAGCCTGCGCGACCTCTCCGACCGGGTGCTCACCAAGCGGGTGACGCTCGCCGACGTGCGCGAGCAGGGGTCACCGGCGGTGCAGGAGGTCTTCGTCGACCGGGTGCTGGCGGGCGACATGTGGCGCTACTTCGCCGAGCTCCCCGGCGCCTCCGACGAGTGGTGGACGCTGCTCGAGGACTGCGTGCGCGAGTTCTGGGGTGAGCGATCCCTGGTGCACAGCGGGCTGCCGCCCGTGCACCGGCTCACCGGCTGGCTGGTCGAGCAGGGCCGGCGGGCCGACGCGGTCGCGGTGCAGGAGTACGCCGCGGCGCACGACGTCGCGCGGGTCACCGACCCGGGCGGCGTACGCCGGATCGACGTACCGGTGCTCGACCCGGCCACCCTCGACCCCGCCGCCACCGTCCTGCGCCCCACCGAACGCTGACCTGTCGCAGATGTACACGTCCCGGTGGGCGGGGCGGTACATCTGCGACAGGTCAGCGTCGATCAGGTGTACATCTACGACAGGTCAGCGTCAGATCAGGCCGGCGTCGGTGAGGAACTGCTTCGCGACGTCCTCCGGCTTCTCGCGGTCGTTGGACACCTTGCCGTTCAGCTCGGTGAGCTTCTCGGTGGTCAGCGCGGCCATCAGCTCGTTCAGCGCGTCGGCGGCGTCCTGGTGGTCGGCCAGCCAGGTCGTGGAGACGGCCGGCACCAGGTTCTGAGCCGGCTGGATCTGCTTGTCGTCCCCCAGCAGGACCAGGCCCTGGCTCTCCAGCGAGGCGTCGGTCGTGCTGGTCTCGCCGAGCTGGGACTCCCCGTCGAGCACCGACTTGTAGGTCTGGTCGGAGGCGTAGCCCAGCGGCAGCACCTTCGTGACGTCGATGCCGTAGTCGTTGGACAGCCCGCCCTCGCAGTCGGTGCGACCCTCACAGTCAGGGGCGGCCGCGAGCACGACGGACGTGCCCTCCAGGTCGGACAGCTTGGTCACCCCGTTGCTGTCGGAGTACTCCTTGGTCACGAAGAACGCGTTCGTGTCGGTGGCCTCCGACGGGTCCAGCAGCGTGACGCCCTGGTCGTCGAGCAGCGACTTCGCGGCGTCGATGGTCGCCGCCGCGTCGCTGGTCGTGAGCGACTCCGCCTCCGGGCCGTTGACCGTGGTGTTGAGGTAGTCGACGATGCCGCCGACGTACTCCGGCACCACCTGGATGCTGTCGGGGAACTGGCCCTTGGCGACGTAGACGTCGCGGGTCCCGACCAGCTCGGTGCTGGCGTCGTAGCCCTTCGCGTCGAGCAGCTGCTCGTACATGCTGGCGACCAGGGTGGCCTCCGGGAAGTTCTGCCCGGAGATCTTGACCGCGCCCTTGTCGGCACTGCCGGTGTCCCCACCGCTCGCGGCGGGGTCCTTGGCGAGGTCGTCACCGGAGCACGCCGCCCCGAGGAGGACCGCGCTGGTCGCGACCGTGGTCGCGATGATCCGTCGTACCTGCATCTGTGCCACCTTCTGTGTCCCGCGGCCCCGTGGCCACGCGTGTCCGGTTGCGCGGTACCCCTAACCGGGTGCCGGCATGCTGTCATCCGTGCGTCGTACGGCGGCCCGCGGAAGCGGATGGACCAGGCGCTGACCCAGGGCCGCCAGGAGCTCGAGCACGAGCGCTACGAGCGCCACAACAACCGCGCCCGCGATTCCCTTCCCGTAGTAGGAGTTGTAGAAGCCGTCGGTGATCACCCGGCCGAGCCCGGGGCCCGCCACCAGGGCCGCGATGGTCGCCGTCGCCCACACCTGCACCAGCGCCAGCCGCACCCCCGCAGCGACGAGCGGCAGCGCCAGCGGCAGCTCCACGCGAGAGAACTGCTGCCACGAGGTCATGCCCATGCCGCGGGCCGACTCCTTCACCTCGGCGGCCACCTCGGTGACCGCGACGTAGGAGTTGGTGATGATCGGCGGCAGCGCGAACGCGGTGAGGGCCAGCAGCGTGGCGATCCCGGCGCGCCCGTAGGGACCGAACGTCGTGACACCGGGCCAGTCGAGGGTGACCAGCAGCGCGAGCAGCGCGAAGGTCGGGATCGCCCGGCCGACGTTGGAGATGTTGATGGCCAGGAACCCGCCCCGCCCGAGGTGACCGAGCCACAGCGCGACCGGGAGCCCCACCGCCATCGCCGCGACCAGCGCGGTGACCGTGATCAGCAGCTGCTGCACCAGCAGCCGCCACATCCCGCCGCTGCCGCCCCAGTTGGCGCCGTCGAAGAGGTAGTCCCAGGTGTCCACGAAGACGTTCACGCGGCGGCCCCTCCGCGGGTCCAGGGGGTGAGCAGCCGTTGGGTGAGCACCAGCAGCACGTCGAGCAGCAGCGCCAGCAGCACGCACAGCACGCATGCAGCGAGCAGCTCGGCGCGGAAGTTGCTGAACACGCCGTCCTGGATCAGGTTGCCGAGCCCGCCGTGCGCGACCAGCGCACCGACCGTGGTGAGGGCGACGGTCGAGACCGTGGCGATCCGCAGCCCGGCCATGATCACCGGCAGCGCCAGCGGCAGCTCGA
The DNA here is from genome assembly GCA_038214475.1 of Propionibacteriales bacterium. Taxonomy (GTDB): domain Bacteria; phylum Actinomycetota; class Actinomycetes; order Propionibacteriales; family Nocardioidaceae; genus Nocardioides. Next base: position 3,454 of record JBBQRV010000121.1, read on the forward strand.
TGCGGAAGAGCAGCGAGGTCGGCGAGTAGCCCAGTCCGGTCGCCGACTCCCGGACGTCGGCGGGCACCGAGCGCAGGCCCTCGAGCATGCTGCGCACCAGGATCGTGAGGGCGTACGCCGCCAGCCCGATCACCACGGTGGTGGCCGAGATGCCGGTGAACGGCACCAGCAGCGGGAAGAGCGCCAGCGACGGGATCGTGTAGAGCCCGGTGGACACGCCCAGGACCAGCCCCTCCAGCCGGGGCTGGCGGCGGGCCAGCAGCGCCAGCGGGAACGCGATCGCGACCCCGAGGAGCACGGCCGCGGTGGTGATCCACAGGTGCTCGATGGTGGCCTCGACCAGCTGCTGACGCCGGTCGGCGAGGTAGGCGCCGCAGACCCAGTCATTGACCGCGCGGCTGTAGCAGCTGGGCTCCGAGGCCGCGGTGGCGACCTGCAGTCCGAGTAGGGTCACGGCATGGACGTTACCGTGGCCGGTCAGGTCGACGCGCCGATGATCCGGTTGACGGGGGTCGGCAAGACCTACCCCGACGGCACCGTGGCGGTGCACGAGCTGGATCTCGACGTACGGCGCGGCGAGATGGTCTGCCTGGTGGGCCCGTCGGGCTGCGGGAAGTCGACCACGCTGAAGATGATCAACCGGCTCATCGAGCCGACCTCGGGCCGGATCGAGATCGACGGCCGAGACGTCACCGACGAGGACCCGGTGCAGCTGCGCCGCGGCATCGGCTACGTGATCCAGCAGGTGGGCCTCTTCCCCCACCAGAAGATCGAGACCAACGTGATGACCGTGCCCCGGCTCTACGGGGAGAGCAGGTCGGTGGCCCGCGAGCGCGCACACGAGCTGCTCGAGCTGGTCGGCCTCGAGCCGGACACGTTCGCCGAGCGCTACCCGCACCAGCTCTCGGGCGGGCAGCGCCAGCGCGTCGGCGTGGCCCGTGCACTGGCCGCGAACCCGCCGGTGCTGCTGATGGACGAGCCGTTCGGTGCCGTCGACCCGGTGATCCGGACCCGGCTCCAGGACGAGTTCCTGCGCCTGCAGCGCGACCTCGGCAAGACGGTCGTGCTGGTCACCCACGACATCGACGAGGCGGTGCGGATGGGTGACCGGGTGGCCGTGTTCGCCCAGGGCGGCCGACTCGCCCAGTACGACGTACCGGCGGCGCTGCTGGGCGCGCCGGCCGACGACTTCGTGTCCGACTTCGTGGGCTCGGCCCGCGGTCTGCGCCGGCTCAGCGTCACTCCGATCGACCCCGACCTGCTGGAGCCGCTCGACGGCGTGAGCACCGGCGACCTGGCCGGGGCGATCGACGTCGACTCCACGCTCGAGGACGCCCTGGCGTTGCTGATGCGCGAGGACAAGGCGGTGCTCGGGGTCAAGCGCGGCGCGACCTTCCTGGGCGTGCTCACGCCCAACGGCATCCACCGCGCGTTGCGGGCCTCGGTCCAGCAGTCGGCCTGATCCCAGGGCTCAGGCGAGCGGGATGTCGCGGTGCCAGCTCTGGGTCACGTACGACGTGGCCCAGCCCATCGAGGTGTAGAGCCCGTCGGCGCCGGTCGGTGAGTCGGCGTCCACCTCGAGCCCGACGCGGTCGCGGCCCCGGCCGGCCGCGTCGGCGATGATCGTGCGCAGCAGCCCCTTGGCCACGCCGCGACCGCGGGCGGCCTCCAGCACCCCGATGTAGGAGACGTAGGAGCCGTCCGGACCGTCGTCGGACGGACTCACCTCGCCCACCAGCGCGCCGACCGGCTGCGGCTCGTCGCCGTCGACCAGCTCGGCGAGCCACCAGTGGTCCCAGCGGTGGCCGGACTCCTCGCGCACCCGGTGCACGAACTCGTCGAAGGTCTCCTCGTGGGAGTTGAAGTGGTCGGTGAAGGCCTGCTCCAGCACGTCGTGCACCGCGCGTACGTCGTCCTGCACCGGCTCGCCGTCGTCTTGGAGCTCGACCTGGCGGACCACCACCCCGCCCTCCTCCCAGCGGTCCACCGAGGCCACCAGCGAGGTCTCGTCGGGTGTGACCGGGCGCTTCATCTGCCACCAGGTGCGCACGTGCGAGAAGCCGGCCGCGGCGAACCAGCCGTGCTGGCGCTGGTCGTCGGCGAACGCGCCGGCGTCGATCTGCTGGACGCTCAGCCCCCGGGCCTCGCCGACCGCGCGCGCCTGCGCCTCCGCCCAGCCCAGCAGCACCGCCGAGCAGCGGTCGGCGGTGCGGGTGTCGAGGGCCGGGTCCACGATGTGCGCGTAGAGCATCCGGCCCTCGGCACGGTCGTGCACGCTGGCCCAGGCGCGGGGGGTCCCGTGGGTGTCGCGCACCACCAGGTGCTCGCGCGTGCTCCGGCCGCGGGGCGAGATCTCGACCCAGACGTCCTCACGGCTCGCCCCCGCCCAGCCGCGTGCCGCGGTCTCGTGGGCGCGCAGCAGCAGCGTCAGTGCCCCGAGGTCCTCGTCGACGGCGCTGTCGGCCTGCCAGCCGGCAGGCAACGGGCCGTCGTCGACGAGGTCGTCGGGGTCACTGTGGAAGCGGGAGTCATCGGGGGTCACGGGCAGCGATTCTGCCGTACCCCCGGGCGCACCGCCCCCTGGGCCACGTCTGGACGCGTCAGGCGTGCTTGCGCAGCGGCGCCGAGACCGACGCCTCCCAGGCGGCCAGCTCGGCCTTCAGGTCGGTGATCTCCTGCTCCAGCTCGGCCACCACCACGATCGCCTCGGCCGCCCGCAGGTCGGCCTCCTCGGCACGCTGGGACTCGGTGAGCACGCTCTGCTCGGCCAGGTCGGCACGACGGGCCTCGCGGTTCACCTTGCGGTGCTCCTCGGCCAGCCGGCGCTGGACGGCCGACAGCTCGCCCTCCAGCTCGTGGACGGTGTGCTGCCGCTCCGCGATCCGGGCGGTGAGCGTGTCGGCCTGCGTCTGGTGCTCGGCGGTACGCCGGCTGTCCAGCTCGCGGTAGGCCTGTGCCTGCTCGGCACGCTCACGCGCCGCGTCGACGCGGGCGGTCATCAGTTCGGAGTGGGTGATGCGGACCGCCGCGGCGCCGAGCACCACTGCGAGGACCGCGGCGAGCGCCACGAGGAGGAAGGAGCCGGAGAGCAGGGCACCTGCGACCACGAGCACCGAGACAACGAGGAAGGCAACGGCCGCGACGAGGCGGACGCTGCGTTGACGGCGACGGGGGTTGGTGGGACTCATGTGGCTGAGGTTAATTGGTGGGGTCATCGTTTCGCACTCGACACGCGCGTTCGAGGGCCACCGCCGCAAGCGCCACCAGCAGTCCTGCCAGCGCCGCGAGCAGCGAACGGACCACCCGCTGCTCAGCCAGCTCGGCCTGCAGGCCCAGCCAGCTGAGCGCGTAGCCGGCGTACCCACCCGACACCAGCGCGCCCACCAGGGCGCTGGCCTTGGCCAGCACCAGCCGGTTGACGGCGCGGTGCGGCTCCAGCCAGCGCCGGTGCACGTGCACGTGGCGCCAGGTCACCCACGCCGTGCCGCCCAGCACGCCGGCGGCCAGGAAGATCGCCAGCACCTGGGTCCAGGAGACCAGCGGTGCGGCCCCCCACAGCTCCTCCGCCACCCGGTGCAGCCCCCAGCCGAGGACCAGGCCCAGCGCGAAGGTGCCGAACAGCGCGCCGAGCGGGGTCGGCGACAGGCTGCCGACCGGCTGCTCGTCGGTCACTGGAGGTCGAGAGCCAGATCGTCTCGCCGGGAGATCCCGCTGCTGTCGGCCGCCTCGAGCAGGGTGGCGATGGGGCCGGCGTCCGGGAGCACCGCGTCGGGCTCAAGGTCGTGCCAGGGCTGCAGCACGAACGCCCGCTGGGCCGCCCGCGGGTGCGGCAGGCGCAGGAACTCCTCGTTGCTGCGCCGGTCGCCGACCACGATCAGGTCGACGTCCAGGGTGCGCGGAGCGTTGCGGTCCGCGTCCCGGTCGCGCTCGAAGGCGTCCTCGATGGCCAGCGCACGGTCCATCAGCGTGGGCGCCGACAGTGTGGTGTCGATGAGCACGACCGCGTTGAGGAACGTCTCCGCGTCGACCGGCGAGTCGACCGGCTCGGTCTCGTAGACCGGCGACACCGCGGTCACCCACACCTCCGGGGTGTCGGCGAGCGAGTCGAGGGCGCCCTGCAGGCTCGCCATCCGCTCGCCGAGGTTGGAACCCAGGGCGAGCACGGCACGCCGGATGGGGTGCATCTCGCCGGTGATGGTGTCGGTGTCGACGATGTGCGGGTTGGGGGTCTCAGTCACTGTCGGCCCTCACATTTCGGGTGATCGTCAGCGCGACGTCCGAGTACGTCGCGTCTATGGGTGCGTCGGGCTTGTGAACGGTCACCCGGCTCCATTCAACACGCTGGTCGCGCAGGCTCACCTGCGCGATGCGTTCGGCCAGGGTCTCGATCAGGTCGACCGGGTCGGATTCCACGGCGGCTTTCACCTGCGCCACGAGACTCCCGTAGTCGACCGTGTCGTGCAAGTCGTCACTGCCGGCCGCCGGGCGGGTGTCGAGGCCGAGGACCAGGTCGATGACGAAGGCCTGGCCGTCGCGACGCTCGAAGTCGAAGACGCCGTGGTGGCCGAAGCACTCGATGCCGAGGACGGAGAGCTCGTCGCGCATCAGGTCCCCTCCCGGGTGTGCTCACGGTCGTGCTCGGCGTCCCACCGGGACACCACCCGGATCGCGTCCATGCTCGCACGCACGTCGTGGACCCGCACACCCCATACCCCCGCATGGGCCACCAACGTGGTCAGCGCCACGTTGGCGTCGTCGCGGTCGTCGACCGGGCGGGGTAGGCCGTCGGCGCCCGCGAGCAGGGTGCCCAGGAACGACTTGCGGCTCGATCCGACCAGCAGGGGGAACCCGAGACCCTGGAGACGGGACAGCCCGGCGAGGAGGGCCCAGTTGTGCTCGGAGGTCTTGGCGAACCCGAGGCCGGGGTCGAGCACCAGCCGGTCGGGGGCGATGCCGGCCGCGAGGGCGGCGTCGACCCGCTCCCCCAGCTCGCGCAGCACCGCCTCCACCACGCCCTCGGGATAGTCGGCGAGCTGCTGCATCCGGTCGCCGTGGGCGCGCCAGTGCATGGCGACGTACCCCACGCCGGTGTCGGCGACGACCCGCAGGATCTCGGGGTCGGCCAGCCCTCCCGAGACGTCGTTGACGAGCCGCGCTCCGGCCTCGACGGCCGCGGCGGCGACCTCGTGGCGCATCGTGTCGACCGAGACCAGGGCGCCGGCGCCGGAGAGCTCGGCGATCACCGGGACGACCCGGTCGAGCTCCTCCTCGAGCACCGGGCGGGTGGCCCCGGGGCGGGTCGACTCGCCGCCGATGTCGAGGATGTCGGCGCCCTCGGCGAGCAGGTCGAGGCCGTGCCGCACCGCGCTCGGGGTGTCGGCCCACCGGCCGCCGTCCGAGAACGAGTCGGGGGTGACGTTCACGATGCCCATCACGAGCGTGCGCCCGGCCACCTCGAGCGCGTCCACTACCGCCTGCTGTGGATCAGGGCCATCGCTTCGGACCGGGTGGCCGCGTTGTGCATGATCCCGCGCACGGCCGACGTGATGGTGCGGGCGCCCGCCTTGCGTACGCCGCGCATCGTCATGCACAGGTGCTCGGCCTCGATCACCACGATGACGCCCCGGGCCTCGAGGATGTCCATCAGCGCGTCGGCGACCTGGGTGGTGAGCCGCTCCTGCACCTGGGGGCGCTTGGCGTAGACGTCGACCAGCCGGGCCAGCTTGGACAGGCCGGTGATCTTGCCCGACTCCGCGGGGATGTAGCCCACGTGCGCGACGCCGGTGAAGGGCACCAGGTGGTGCTCGCACATCGACCACAGCTCGATGTCGCGCACCAGCACCATCTCGTCGTGGCCGATGTCGAAGGTGGTGGTGAGGACGTCGGTCGGCTGCTGGCGCAGGCCGGCGGTGAGCTCGGCGTACGCCCGCGCGACCCGGGCCGGCGTCTCCAGCAGTCCCTCGCGATGGGGGTCTTCCCCGATCGCGTAGAGCAGTTCGCGGACGGCGGCCTCGGCGCGGACGTGGTCGAACTCGGGGACGTCCTCCGGCGCGATCACCGGCAGTCCGATCGGGTCGGTCACACGCCCTCCGACGGCGGGCCCGGAGGTATGGAGTGCGGGCCTCCGGCATCGGAGCCGCCGTGCAGGTCGCCGCCGGAACCAGGAGGCGTGATCACGACGCCGCCCCCGGCGGGCTTGTGCATGTCGATCACACCGTTGGCCGCGACCCGGTCCCGGATCTCCTGCGGCACCTCGATGGGCGGGATCGCCGACGGGTTGCGGTGCGGCGAGCCGGTCCAGGCCGGGCGGGCCGGGCGCAGTCGCAGCGGCAGGAAGACCTCAGCCACCTCGGCCTTGTCGAGCGTCTCGCGGTCGAGGAGGGCGAGCACGAGCGAGTCGAGCACGTCGCGGTTCTCCTCCAGGATGTCGAAGGCCTCCTGGTGAGCGGCCGCGAGGAACTTCTTGGTCTCCTCGTCGACGATCGCCGCGACGTCCTCGGAGTAGTTGCGCTGGTGGCCCATGTCGCGGCCGAGGAAGGGCTCCCCCTGGGCCTCGCCGAGCTTGATCGCGCCGAGCCGTTCTGTCATGCCGTACTGCGTCACCATCGCGCGGGCCAGGCTGGTGGCCTTCTCGATGTCGTTGCCGGCACCGGTGGTCGGGTCGTGGAAGACCATCTCCTCCGCCGCCCGCCCGCCCAGCATGTAGGCGAGCTTGTCGAGCAGCTCGGAGCGGGTCTGGGAGTACTTGTCCTCGTCGGGCAGGACCATCGTGTACCCGAGCGCGCGACCGCGCGGCAGGATCGTGATCTTGTGCACCGGGTCGGTGCCGGGGAGGGCCGCGGCCACCAGGGCGTGGCCGCCCTCGTGGTAGGCCGTGATCAGCTTCTCCTTCTCGCTCATCAGCCGGCTGGAGCGTTGCGGGCCGGCGATCACGCGGTCGATGGCCTCGTCGAGCGCGGAGTCGTCGATCTGCTTCAGGTTGCGGCGCGCGGTGAGCAGGGC
>JBBQRV010000122.1:0-10432 GCA_038214475.1 Propionibacteriales bacterium
AACCGTCCGATTAACAGTCGGATGCTCTGCCAATTGAGCTACGCGGGATCGCGGCTCAGATGCTACCCGAAGGTGGCGCCCTGACCGAAACGGGAGGTCAGAGCCCTGCAGCCTCGCGCACGCGGGCTTCTGCAGCGTCGACGAGACCGGCGACGGCAGGGTCGTCCAGATCCACCGCGCTGCTGCCCAGCACCTGCGTGAACAGCTCCCCGGCCGCGCCGCGCCGCAGCACGACCCGGACGATCTCGCCGCGCGGCAGGGTGACCTTCTCGCTGTGCACGACGGAGGCCTGGACCTGCTGGTGCACGAGGCGGGGGAGCCGGGCGCGCGGGCCCTCGGCCAGGGCGAGGACGGTCGCCGGGCTGCCGTCCACCCAGGTCACGGTGAGGGTCTCGCTCTCGGCGTCCAGTCGCGCGCCGTCGACCTCGGTCCACCGCCTGACCACCGTCTGCTCGCCGAGGAGGACGTGGAGCCCGTCCCGCGTGCCTGCGGCCCAGCCGTCGTCGGAGAGCCGGGCGAACGCGAGCACCGGGCCACGCACCTCGAGCGTGGCGCGGACGTCGTCGGGAAGGCGGCGGAACAGGCGCATGCCAGCAACCTAGCCCGTTCGTGGAAGCAGTCCCACCGGCTCATGATCGTGGCTGTCCGGCCGATGAACGGGAGTACCAGGCCGGAGATGATCTCGGGAGGACGCGGCCGTGCTGCGGGATTCCACGCCCTCGCGCGATCAGGGTTCGCGAGTGCTCCGTGTCGCGCCGGCGATCGCGACGCAGCGCACCATGGGCGTGGTCATCGGGGCGCTCTTCGCGGTGGCGGGGCTCATCGGCCTCGTGACGACACTCCTCGAGCAGCCACCCCACCGTGACCCCGGGGTGGTGCTCGCGGTGCTCGCGGCGATCGCGGGGATCGTGCTGATGCGGTGGGCGGAACGGCTGCCGTGGTGGGTCCTGCGGGTCGTCCCGGTAGGAGGCGCCCTCGTCGTGACGGCAGCGGTCCTGCTCGCGGCAGGAACCGAGCTGGCGGCCCCGTTCGCGGCGCTCTACCTCTTCGTGATGCTGGACAGCTTCGTCTTCTTCGGCTGGCCGTTCGCCGTCGCCCATCTGCTGCTGTGTGCCGCACTGCACCTCGGGACCGTCGCGCTGACCGGCCAGCCCATGGTCGAGGTGGTCGTCCAGGAGATCGCCTTCGGCGCCACCGGGCTCTTCGTCGGCATCCTCGTCCGGGCGGCGTCCGCGGCCTCGATCGACGCCCTGACGGGCCTGCTCGATCGCGGTGGTTTCGACCGTCGCATCGAGCAGGCCGTCCGCGGGGTCCAGGCCGACGGTGGAGACCTCGCGGTGGTCCTGATCGACCTGGACGGTTTCACCGCCATCAACCAGCAGCAGGGTCCGGAACGTGGGGACGAGGTCCTGGTGCGCACCGCGCGTGTGCTCAGCGAGGTCGTCGCACCCGGGGGTGTCGTCTGCCGCTTCGGCAGCGACGAGTTCGTGGTGATCCTGCCCGGCGCCGGCCGGGACGAGGCCATGGGAGCCGTGGAGCAGATGCGCCGCGCGCTCGTGCCCGTCACCTTCTCCGCCGCCGTCGCCGGGGCGGCACCGATGGACACCAGGGCGAGCCTGACCCGGCGCCTGATCAACGCGCTGCACCGGGCCGGTGAGCAGGGCGGTCACCGGACCGTGCTCGCCGACGGGAGCGATCGGACGGCGGCACGTCTCTACGAGGCGATCGAGAACGGCCGGCTCGAGGTCCACTACCAACCCGTCGTCGCGCTCCCGGACGGTGCGGTGGTCGGGGCGGAGGCGCTGGTGCGCTGGGTGCTCGAGGACGGGACCCTCGTCACCCCCGACCGCTTCATCCCGGATGCCGAGGCGGACGGCAGCATCGTCGCGCTGGGCCGATGGGTGATGGGCGAGGCGTGCCGCCAGTGCGCGGCGTGGGCAGGGACAGCCGGTATGCCCCAACGGATCGCGGTCAACGTCTCGCACGCGGAGCTGTGCCGAGCCGGTTACGTCGACGAGGTGCTCCGGATCTGCGCGCGGGCCGGGGTGGCTCCCGGTGCCCTGATCGTCGAGGTCACCGAGACTACGCTGGGGCGCGAGGACGGCCATGTGCTGGCGAACCTCACGGCCCTGCGTGCGGCGGGCGTCGGGGTCTCGATCGACGACTTCGGCATCGGGTACTCCTCGCTCAGCAGGCTCCAGGAGATGCCGGTCACCCAGCTGAAGATCGACCGGGCCTTCGTCATGCGGCTCGACGGCGAACGGTCGACCACGCCGGTGCTCGTCGCGATCGTCGCGCTCGCACGCGCGATGGGACTCGAGATCGTTGCCGAGGGCGTGGAGACCGAGGACCAGGCGAACGGCCTCGTCGAGCTCGGCGTGTGGCACGCCCAGGGCTACCTCTTCGCGCGACCGACGCGGGCCGCCGACCTCGTGCAGACGGTGGTGGCACGAGCGCCACAACAGGCGACACGGTGTCTGTCGCGCGCGGACGAGGTCGTGGACGGTCGCGGCCCGCACTCCCCGGCCACAGCCGCGCACCGGTAGCCTGCGGGACGCGGGCCAGTAGCTCAGCCGGTCAGAGCAGCGGACTCATAATCCGTCGGTCGTGGGTTCAAGCCCCACCTGGCCCACCGTTCGTGCAGGTCAGAGGGATATTGATCAACGAATGACCCGCGGACCGATGATCCGTTGGTCGTTGGCTCGGACTGCGGTCGGCGAGCGCGCGTTCATGCTGGTCAGCGCCCCGACGTACTCGACGAGTCGTGAGGTTGCCTGGATCGGTCCGCAGATGGTCCGCAAGCGGTCTCCTTGGGACGCTCCGCGAACGAGGCTCGCCCATGATCGTTGCCGATGCAGGGCCCGAGAAGGCACCGACCCCGATCGTCCCAGACCTTGCGAGTGCGCGCTCATGCCGGTGGTCTCCAGCGGTGATCGCAACACTTCTCTGATCCTCGGGTGGTGGCCTGGGGGTGGTGGCCTGGGGGTGGAGGTCGTCGTGGTGGTGCGTGTGGGGTTGTCGCTGGCGGAGGTCGATGAGGTGTGGTCGCGGTGGCGCTCGGTTCAGGCGGTGAAGGTGCTGGCCAGGGCGATGCGCCGCCATCCCTCGACGGTCCGTGACCTGCTGAAGCGGTGTGGTGGGATCCGGCCGCGACCGCGGACGCACGCTGGGGTGCGGTTGAGCCTGGCCGAGCGGAAGGAGATCTCCCGCGGTCTGGCGGCAGGTCTGTCGCTGCGTCAGATCGCGGCCGGGCTGAGTCGGGAGCGCTCGACGGTCAGCCGTGAGGTCGGCCGCAGTGGTAGCCCGGGCGGGTATCGGGCCGTCGATGCCGACCAGGGGGCCTGGGCGGCGGTGTGGCCCGAGGCCGACAAGCTCGCGACCCGTCGGCGGCTGCGCGAGGTGGTCGGGGACAGACTGGCCCAGGACCAAGCAACCGAGTAGGTCGCCGAGTGGTTGGCCCGCCAGTTCCCCGACGACCTGGAGATGCGGGTGTCGCACGAGGCGATCTTCCGGTCGCTGTTCGTCCAGTCCCGTGGCGCGCTGCGCAAGGATCGGGATAGGCGCGCCCCCATGGGCAAGCATTCGCCGCCGCGGCCCGGCGGAAGCGAGCCGAGATCGTCACGGACGAGTACTTCGATGAACAGGAGCATCCCCGGTCCAGGTCTTGGAGGCCCGGCGCCTGGTCTTCGGATGTGCTCGTGGCCCGCTCGGAGCCGTCCGGCCCGGGCCTGATCCTCAATTCCCTGCGCTCGCCAACTCGTCGGGAGCTTCAAAGGATCAACTCGACCGACAGCAGTCCCGGTCTGTGGACGACGCGCGTCAGGCTGAAGCAGACCCTGCGTGTGACGAACCCGACCGTCTCACGTCGCGGGTACGGGTCCGATCGTCGAGCTGGTGGCAGTGACTGCGGCGGGCGGTGCGTGCGGGCGATCATTGACGGAGAGTGGTGAGCTTCGGTCGCTGACCCGGCGCGCCCGCTGAGCGGCCGGGGGTCGGCCTGCTCGTCATCGACGCTTCTGAGAGTCTTGGGGCAGCTGACGGAGTCAGCCGGTGACCGCCAGTACGCCGTGGGCACCCTTCTCCGCGAGGCTCATCTGGTGGTTGACGATGGCGTAGTGACCCGGCTGGGCGGGCACGAACTCGACGAACCCGCCCTGAGCCGCGAGCAGGGGAAGGACCTGCGCCCCCGTGGCCCACGAGGTGTGTCCGTCGGCAGCGGCCCCGTGCCACACGGTGTATGCGCCCTCGGTCCACACGGTGTCGAACTGGGTGCCGACGACGTGGAACGACCACGAGGCATTCGGGCCGGCGTCCAGCACCCAGATCCGTACCCGGTCACCGACGCGCGCCGTCAGTGGGTGCGCGTCGTACTGGAAGGCCCTGCCGTTGAACGTGACCAGGTCGGGGATGCCCGCGGCGACCTTGACCGGGTCGGCGGGCGCACCGTCAGGCCCGAGGTACTCCTCGGACTGGATGAGCACGTACTGCTGGTCGACCAGGTCGAGGTCGGAGGGTTCGATGACGACTGCTCCGAACATCCCGTTGGCGATGTGCTGGGACATCGGCGTGGTCGAGCAGTGGTACATCCAGATCCCTGCCCGGCCGGCGGTGAACGTGTACTGCAGCGACTGGCCGGGTTCGATGGTGCGCATCGGTCCGTCGGGTGCGAGCTCGCCGGCGTGGAAGTCGATCGAGTGGCCCATCGATCCGTGGTTGACCAGGGTGATGTGGAAGGTGTCACCGACCCGCCCGTGCAGGATCGGGCCCGGTGAGGTGCCGTTGTAGGTCCAGACCGCGCGCGCGCGCCCGGCGGCAAGGTCCTGGACACCCTCGGTGACCGTGAAGGTGTAGTCGTGCTCGGTCGCGTCGGCCAATGGTGGTAGCGCGGCAGGGTAGGGCGTGGCCTGCTGTGCTGCGTGCTCGAGCTGCGTCATCGTCGGGGCGATGGTCGCCGTCCCAGCGGCGTCGGACATCGCCCCGCCGGAGCCCAGGGCGTCGCCGTGCGTCAGCGCAGCCTCGGGCGCGGTCGGTGTGGCCCCCTGGGCGACGACCCGCAGTGTCATGCCCATCTGGCGGTGCCCCGGCAGGGAGCACCACCCGTCCAGGTCGGATCCCACGACGCCGACATCGACCGTCGCCCGGGATCCCGGGGCGATCGTGCCCGTCCCGGTCCCGTTCGCGAAGACCAGGTCGTGGCGCTGGTCGCCGTGGTTGACGACGGTGACCCGGAGGTCGTCACCGGCAGGCAGATCGATCGAGGACGGCTCAAATGCCATGCCCGTGATGGTCACCGTCACCTCGGTGGTGTGCCCAGTCGCGACGACCACCGCGGCATCCGCCCGCGTGCGCGCGCCGCCGGCCCCCTCGACCAGCGCCGGCCGTGCCAGGACGGCGGCGAGGCTGACCGCGACGACCGCGACGACACCGACAAGGGCGAGTGCGGCGCGCTGCAGCGGCGGCCGGTCCTGGCCGGGCAGTGGGCGCGGTCCCGAAGGGCGCGTCGGTTCGGTCACAGCAGGCTCCTCGTGATGGGGGCGCCGGTGGACGGCACCGGGGTGGGTGCAGCGCCGGCGAGGGCGCGACGGGCACGGGACTGACGCACGCCTGCGAGGGCCAGGACCGCGACGTCGACCCCGTACTCGGCCAGCACCAGGCCCCACCACAGCGACTGGGGCCCACTGCCGGACGCGGTGCCGACGGCCAGCAGGACCAATGCCGCGGTACGCAGGGCTGTGCGGGCGGGCCATGCGGCCTCGACCACGGCCATTCCTGCACGGAGGGGCCCGGGGCCGCCGCCGATGACCACGGGCATGAGGTAGCTCAGGGCGCCGACGAGCACCTGGAGGACTCCGCCGGCGCCGAGGACGGCGAGCCAGGGCAGGCTCGCGTCGAGCAGTGCGGTCGCATCGGCGGCGACGAAGGCGCTGCCGGCGATCGCTGCGATCCCGACCCCGGTCCAGACCAGGCCGCTGCCCATCGTCCAGACCGCGAACGACCCGGGCCCGGCTGCGCGCGCTGCCCGCGCGAGCGGGATTCCGACGCCGACCGTTGCCGCGGCCGCGAAGGCGAGCAGCCCGATGCCCACTCCTGGCATCCATCCCGCTATGGCGGCGGTCGCGGCGCCAGCTATTCCGGCAATGAGCGCCGGGAGTGCGCCGACGGCCAGGTCCAGCGCGGCCGGGTCGATGCGGGTGCGCAGGACGGTTGGCCCGAGGGTGACGATCGTGCCGGTGATCGACAGCCCGAGCCAACCTCCGACGTTGACCAGTGCGTGAGCGAGAGTCAGGCCGTCCTGCGCGGCCAGCAGCCAGGCCGGCGCACCGGCGGCGAACATCGCAACGGTGAGGAAGCCCGCCAGCACGCAGCCGACCACGAGGAACGCGGCCGCGGCGACGTAGTAGCGCACGACGACCGCGAAGCGGTTCGCCAGGCGGGTGCGTGCCGCCCGGACCAGGGCCAGGCCGTGCCAGGCGATCACCGTCCCGATGGCCGCAGCACCGGCGATCGTGCCCACCACCTGCCCGGTCCACATCGCCACGACCAGTCCGACGAGAGAGGCGTGAAAGATGAGCATCCGGACCGTCGCGTCGCGACCGGATCGACGGTCGTTGGCCGGCAGGTGCAGCAGGGCCCGGGCGAAGTACCAGGACCACTGCAGGACGGAGCTGGTGAGCACGCCGAGGGTCACGACGTGCACCGAGGTCCACAGTGGCTGGGGCAGCACACCCCGGACCGTCAACGAGACCGCCGTGGTGGCGAGCGCGGCGAGCATCCACGCCGTCGTCAGCCGGTCGGTGCGCAGCCGCCGTGGTCGCCCGAGGGGCCGTGCGGGCATCGTCACCTCCTCACCGCCGGTTCCGCCGCGTTCCCCGCCCCGCGACGCTCGGTGCCTGCCCTCGACGCTGTGCCCGGCGTGCCGCGTCTCGGGTGCGGTCCACCGGTGGCGAGCGGGACCACGATCGCGCCGATCAGCACGAGCACGGCGACCACGCCCAAGGTCCCGCCCAGGCGCCAGCCCGACTCGGCCTGGCGCGCACCGGCAAGGACCCGCACGAGCAGGCCCACGTGGAGCAACCCCGCAGCGAGCCACATCACCGGGTGGTAGGGCAAGGGTCTGCGTGCGATCGCGGGAACGATGACCGGGGCGTGGGCCACCACCATCGAGAGCGCGAAGCCGATCGTCAGGGCGTGCACCACGGTGTCGTAGCCGTAGCCGGACAGTGCGGGCCCGCCGACGATCCACACGAGTGCGGCGACCAGCGCCCAGCCGTACCCGGCGAGCATGCACGCAGCCATCAGGCGAGGAAGGCCCGGCGCCCGAACAGTCCTGCGGGCGACGTCGTGCGCCCCGACGTCCAGCACCAGAACAGCGAGGGTCACGCCGAGAAGCGGGTACCCGGCAGTCGGGGCCAGGAGCGACGCCACGAGGGCCACGAGCACTGCGGTCGCTTCCGCCAGCACCCGTGCCTCGGTCCGGCCGGAGACGAACGCCAGGCGTGCCAGCTCGAGCCGTTCGCCGATGATGGTCAGCACCAGGAGCGCCGCCCACCACGGCACGATCGTCGCGGCCTCGAGGCCGCGTGCCCACAGCGCCGCTCCACCCAGGCCGGCGAGGGCTCCGAGTGCCTGGATCAGAACGGCGAACGACGGCTGTCTGCGCCAGATCGCGGCGTAGATGCCCACGAAGGCAGCGGTCGCCGCGACCCACGCGGCACCCGGCAGGAGGCGCCCGCCGGGTACCGGGAGGCCGGCCACCTGGGCGAGCAGCAGGACGGTGCCCGCCCCGCCGGCAGCCGGTGCGGCGTACCCCCAGCCGTCGCGGCGCAAGCCACCGGAGCGCAACGCCACCGCACGCTCCAGCATGATCGCGGTGCCCAGGAAGCCGTAGACCATCAGGACGCCGTGCACGGCCGCGAGCGGTTCGGAACGCACCGGCGCCAGAGCCCCGAGGCGCAGCAGCGCTGCGTCCAGCCCTGCGAGCGCCGCGGCCGCCACCAGTGCCAGCAGCACGAGGCGCCCGGCCGGCACACGTGCGTTGCGCCGGGAGGCGTCGTGGGTCGTCATGGGATCAATATAGAGGATCCTGATACTCTCAATTCATGCACGGTCAGGACGCCGACTCGACCAGGGCCCTCCAGAGGGTCCTGGTCGGCGACGACACCGCAGTGCCGGACGGCGACGACCGTCGTCACGCCGTGCTCGCCTCGCCCGTACGGCGCGACGTCCTGAGGCTCCTGCACGCTGCACCGGGACCGCTCACGGCGGCCGCACTCGCCCACCGTCTCGGCCTGCACGTGACCACCGCTCGGTTCCATCTCGACCAGCTCGAGCGAGCCGGGCTGGTCGCCCGTCAGACCGAGCACTCCGGGCGACGTGGCCGGCCCGCCACGTCCTACTGGGCCGTCGACACCGACCTCGGCGCGGCACGCGATCAGATGATCGACGCCCTCGCGCACGCGACGGCCAGCCGAGGTTCCTCGCCGGAGGAGGATGCGCGCGCGGCCGGCCGGCGGTGGGCCACCGGACTCACTGAACCGCGCGGCGACGCCCGCACCATGCTGACCCGCGTCGCCGGGCGACTCGGCTTCGACCCGGAGCAGGTCGACTGGGGCGTCCGGCTGCGCGCCTGCCCGTTCCGCTCGGCAGCAAGCCACCACCCGCACGTGGTCTGCCAGGTCCATCTCGGCCTGCTCCAAGGACTCGCCGCCCGCGCACGGGACGGCGAGAAGGTCATCGTCGGGCTGGTGCCGTTCGCCGAGCCCGAGACCTGCCACCTCACCTTGACCGCAACACCCACCGCACCAACGACGAGGAGTTCTTGATGAGCCAGCCCGTAGAGATCCTGCCCACCGCACCCGAGACCGGCTGCGGATGTGGAGGGCACGCCGAGCCCGACCCGGTGCTCGATGCCCGCACGATCCCGCACGCGGTGCGCCACGGAGCCATCTTCGGAGCGTTCGACGCGATCCCGCCCGGTGGCTCGCTGGTGCTGGTGGCGCCCCACGCCCCGGTGCCGTTGCTCGCCCAGCTCGCCGAGCGGGCACCCATCGAGGTCGAGATGCTCGTCGAAGGGCCCACCGAGTGGCACGTGCGGATCACCCGGACGGCAGGCGACAAGGCGTAGACCCCGCCCCTCGGCACTCGCCCCGGCTCGCAGCCCGATGGCTGCTGCGCCAGGGCGCAGGCCCTGGACCTGCCCGAGGGCGGCCCGGCCGGCCTCCGTCAGCCGCAAGGCCGGACCCCCGGTCGGTGGCCCGGCGGGGCTTCGCCGGGTGCGACGAGTCCTTCGTGCGCGAGCGCTGTCAGCAGCGTCGACCCCTGCGTCGTCCCCATGGGCATCTGACCGGCATCTGAGAATGCGAGCAGGGTGCTGACCTGAGCCGAGGAGAGCCCGGTCATGCGGTTGACGGTGCGCAGCAGTGGTGGCAGGCGCCGACCCGGTCAGCCATGGTGCTCGCCGACCGGGAGCCTGGGTTCGTGGCGGGCGGCCCCGCCCTTCATGTCCTGGGTGGCGACGGGCTCGGGGCCGACGGTCCGGTCACCCTCGATGGTCAGGTGCGGCAGGATCCGGTCGAGCCAGCGGGGCAGCCACCAGTTGGCCTTGCCGATCCGGTGCATGATCGCTGGGACGATGAGCATCCGGATCACGAAGGCGTCGAGCAGCACGGCGGATGCCATGCCGAGGCCGAGGAGCTTGATGGTCCGGGAGTCGCCGAAGACGAAGGCGCCGAAGACGAAGACCATGATCGATGCGGCGGCGACGATCACCCTGCCGGTGTCGGCGTGCCCGACGCGGACCGCCTCGTCGTTCCGCCCGTGGCGGCGCCACTCCTCGTGCATCCGGCTGACCAGGAAGACCTGGTAGTCCATCGACAGGCCGAAGAGCATGGCGAAGAGGATCACCGGCAGGAACGGCTCGATCGGGCCGGCCTTGCCGAGGCCGATCAATTCCGCGGCCCAACCCCACTGGAACACGGCGACGACGACGCCGAATGCCGCGGCCACGGACACGAGGTTCATCACGGCCCCGACCAGGGGCACCAGCAAGCTCCGGAAGGCGAGGATCAGCAGGAGCATCGAGAGCCCGATGACGACGGAGACGAAGAGCGGGAGTGCGGAACGGATGGTGGTCGCGAAGTCGTCGAAGGTCGCTGTGGGGCCGCCGACCCAGAGCTGGTTCCCGGTCGCGTCCCGGTACCGGGGGGCGATGTCGTTGCGGACCCGGTCGATCAGGTCGCTGGTGGCCTGGTCCTGCGGGCTCGTGGTCGGCACGACGCGAAGCACCGCGGCGGTGCCGTCGGCGTTCGGCATCGGGCCGACGACCGAGGCCACCCCTGGGTCTGACGCGAGCTCCGCGGCGAGCGGCTTCAGCGGGCTCGGGTCACCGCCGATCAGCGGAGCGGCCGTGAGCTCGATCGCGACCACCAGCGGC
>JBBQRV010000123.1:0-10418 GCA_038214475.1 Propionibacteriales bacterium
TGCTGGAGCTCGGGCCGGATGCCCTCCATCAGGTAGCGCAGATGACCCAGCACCGGATAGTTGCGCAGGATGGCGTGCTTCTTCTGCACCAGGTCGTACACGGCCAGCCCGAGCAGGCCGACCAGCACGACCAGCAGGCCCCACCACCCCGGGCTGCCCAGCGTCGCGGCCAGCACGGTGAGCGCGCCGAGGACGACCAGGACAGCCAGGACGAAGAAGCGCAGCATGGGTTCCGTTCTACCACCGCCCCGGCGAGGCCCGCCCCACCCCGGAGGGCGTCCGGTTCGCCGGTGGCCGGGAGCGTCCGGGAGGATGCTGCCCATGACCACTGCACCCGTCCCGCCGGGCCGCACCGCACGGCGACTCGAGTGGCGCTTCCTGCCACCCCACGTGCGTGCCCTGGTGGAGAAGCAGTGCGGCTCCCCGGTCGTGGACGCCGTCTCTCAGGGCGGCGGCTACACGCCGGGGTTCGCCTCGGTGCTCACCTGCGCGGACGGATCCCGGCATTTCGTGAAGGCGGCCTCCACCAAGGCGCAGCGCGCCTTCGCGGACTCCTACCGCGAGGAGGCCCGCAAGCTCGGCCTGCTGCCGCCGAGCCTGGACGCACCGCGGCTGCTCTGGCTGCACGACCACGACTGGGTGGTGCTCGGCCTGGAGTACGTCGAGGGTCGCAACCCGCACCGCCCCTGGCGCCCGGAGGAGCTGGACGCGACGCTCGACGCGCTGGAGGCCGTGGTCGCCGAGCTCACGCCCCCGCCCGACGGCCTCGACCTCGACACCTTCGCCGAGGACTCCGCCGACCTGGTCGCCTGCTGGGAGCACGTCCGCGCCACCCGGCCCGGCCTGCCGCACCTGGAGGAGGCCGCCGCGCTGGCGGCCGGCTTCGGGCCCGGGACCGCCGGCGAGACGGTGGTGCACCTCGACGTGCGCGACGACAACGTGATCCTGGACGCCGACGGCAGGGTCTGGATCTGCGACTGGAACTGGCCGGTGGTGGGTGCCCCGTGGCTGGACAGCCTGATGGCGCTGGTCGGCCCCCGTGGTGACGGCCTCGACGTGGAGCCGGTGATCGCGCAGCGGCCACTGCTGCGCGACGTACCGGCCGAGGACGTCGACGCGGTGCTGGCCCTCCTGGCGGGGTACTTCCTCCGGCAGGGTGACGAACCGGTGCCGCCCACCTCGCCCTACCTGCGCCAGCACCAGGCCTGGCAGGGCGAGGTCGTCTGGGACTGGCTGGCGGAGCGCCGTGGGTGGTCCTGAGCGGCTGCCCGCTCGGGTGGCCGTCGCGGTCACCGTCCGATTTGGGCTGCTCCGGGGCCGCTGATAGAGTTTCTCGTCGCGTGTCTGGCGTCTGCCTGCCCAGGAGAAGACGCCGACTCGCACCATCAACTTCGAGACATCCGACCGGCAACCACCAAGAACGCAGAGGCGCACCCAGTGGCGAACATCAAGTCCCAAATCAAGCGGAACCGGCAGAACGAGGCCGCCCGCGAGCGCAACAAGGCCGTCAAGACCGGCCTCAAGTCGGCCGTGCGCAAGTTCCGCGAGCTCGCCGAGACCGACGACAAGGACGCCGCGCTCTCCGCCGGCCGCAACGCGGCCAAGAAGCTCGACCAGGCTGCGTCCAAGGGCGTCATCCACAAGAACCAGGCCGCCAACCGCAAGTCGGCCATCGCGAAGAAGGCCTCGGCTCTCTGAGTCAGGCCCCCCGCGCAACCAGGCGTCGTCCCCTCGGGGCGGCGCCTGTGTTCATTGTCAGGCGGTGTGGGGCCGTCCGTGCCGCGACCGGGCTGGGCGCCGACGCTCAGTGTGCGGCGCGCAGCCGGGTCACGGTGAGCACCAGCCGCTCCAGCGCGTACGACGGATCGGTGGCGGCGCCCTTGATGTCGGCGTCGGCCCGGGCGACCGCCCGGATCGCCTCCCCGATTCCGGTCTCGGACCAGCCGCGGGACTGGTCGCGCAGGGTGCGCAGCTTCCACGGCGGCACCCCCACCGCACCGGCGAGCTCGTTGTCACGCAGGCCCCGCGGAGCGCACATCAGCCTGGCCAGCCCGCGGGCGCTGCCCGCGAACGCCGAGGTCACCAGCACCGCCGCGGTGCCGCCGTCGAGAGCCCAGCGCAGCTCCTCGAGGGCCGCCGAGGTGCGGCCGAAGAACGCGTGGTCGGCCACCGCGAACGACTTGGCCTCCGCGCGGCCGCCGAAGTAGCGCTTGACCTTCTCGAGGGTGAGCGGCTCTCCGATGAAGTCGTTGGTGAGCTGGTGGGCGGCCGCCGACAGCGACCGGAGGTCCTGGCCGACGGCCTCGACGAGGAACGACGCCGCCTCGCGATCGATGCTGGCGCCGTGCCCTGCCACCTCGGAGGCCACGAAGCCGGCCAGCTCGGAGGCCCGGATCTGCTCGGACTTCACCTCGGCGACCGGGCCCAGCTTGCGCAGCTTGGTGAGCACGCCCGAGCCCTTCTGCCCGCCCGAGTGGGCCAGCACCAGCGCGACGTCCTCCACCGGGGCGGCGCAGTAGTCGAGGAGCCCGGCCACCGACTCCTCGGGGAGGTTCTCCAGCCCGCGCACGACCACGCAGCGGGTCGAGGAGAACAGCGACGGAGCCGCGAGCTCACCGAGGGTGGCCAGGCTCAGGTCGGCCGCCACCGCCTCGGAGTGCTCGGCCTCGGCATCGAAGCGGCGGACCGCGGCCCGCACGGCCACGATGGTGCGTTCGTTGAGGTACTCCTCCGGACCGGTGACCAGGGTGACCCGGCCGAGCACGTCGGCCGGGGACGGGGAGCGGTGAGGGGCTGCCATGGTGCGCCCAGCCTGCCACAGCGCACCGACGTCCCCTCGCTCCCGCCCCCGGCCCCCGTCCCCGCTCACCGCCGGGTGCGGGAGCCGAGCCGGCCTCCGTCGACGACGACGGCCACGGCACCGTCGACATCCGTGCGGAGCACCCGCACCCCTGCCGCCTCCAGGGGGGCCAGCGTGTCCGGCGAAGGGTGCCCGTAGTCGTTGTCGGCGCCGACCGACACCACGGCCAGCCGGGCCCCCAGGCCCAGCAGCCACCCCAGCTCCTGGTGCCTGCTCCCGTGGTGCGGCACCTTGAGCACGTCGACCCGCAGGCCCGGCCAGGCCCGGGCCAGCGCGCGCTGTGCCTCGGGCTCGACGTCACCGGCGAGCAGCAGCCGCACTCCGTGCACCTCGACCAGCAGCACCACGCTGGCGTTGTTGGGCCCGGACCCGTCCCCCTCCCCCGACTCGTGGGTCGGCGTGCCCGGCACCGGTCCCAGCACCTGGAGGGTCAGGTCGCCGACGGTGCGGGTCTCGCCGTACGACGGCACCCGCACCGGCACCCGTCCGGCGGCCTCGGCCAGCACCTCCTGAGCCCCCGACAGCGGGTCGGCGCGAGCCGTCACCTCCACCTCTCCCACGGGCCGACCCGCGAGCACTCCCGGCAGTCCGTCGACGTGGTCGGCGTGGAAGTGGGTGAGCACCACCAGAGGGATCTCCTGCACGCCGAGCCCGGCCAGGCACCGGTCCATCGCCCGCGGGTCGGGTCCGGTGTCGACCACCACGGCTCGGCCCTCCCCGGCGTTCAGGACCAGGCCGTCGCCCTGGCCCACGTCGCAGGCGACCAGCACCCAGCCCTGCGGCGGCCATCCCGGGGTCGGCAGTGGCACCAGCACCACCAGCACGAGCAGGGCACAGCAGCCCACACCGGTGCCGGGGCGCCGGAGCACTCCCGGCAGCAGCCACACGAGGACCACACAGGCCGCGACGAGCAGCCCGAGCGCGACCGCCGACGTGCCCCACGACACGGCCGCGGTGGGCAGCGCCGCGCCCCGCTGGGCCACCACGATGATCCACGCTGCACACCAGGAGGCGCCCCAGCCCAGCAGCCGACCCGCCGGCGGAACCACCAGCCCCACCACCCCGCCGAGCAGGCCCAGGACGGTAGCCGGACCCACCACCGGTGCCGCGGCCAGGTTGGTGACGACGGCGACCAGGCTGACCTGGCCGGAGATGGCCGCGACCACCGGTGTGCAGGCGAGCTGGGCCGCAGCGGGGACCGCCACCGCCTCGGCCAGCGGGCGCGGGAGCCAGCCCGCCAGTGCGTCGCGCCAGCCCGGGGCCAGGAACAGGATCCCGGCGGTGGCCAGCACCGAGAGCACGAAGCCGACCGAGACCGCCAGCCACGGGTCGACCAGGAGCAGCGCCACCACGGCCAGGCCGAGGGCCCGGGTGCCTCGCTCCCGCCCGTTGGACCCGAGCGAGATCAGCCCAACGGTTCCCATGGCGGCCGCCCTCACCACGCTCGGCTCGGTGCGCGCGATCATCACGAACGCCGCGATGCCGGCGGCCGCGACGAGCAGCAGCCACCGACCGCGGACCCCGCACCAGCGCGCCAGCGTGACCAGGAAACCCACCACCAGGGTCAGGTTGGTGCCCGACACGGCCAGCAGGTGGGTCAGCCCGGTGGTGCGGAAGTCGTCGGCGAGCCCCTTGGGAAAGCCGCCGTCGTCACCGTCGACCAGTGCCGGCACCAGGGCCCGGGGCGCGGCTGGACGGCCTTCGACGGCGGCCCGGATGCCCGACCGGACCACCGAGGATGCGTGCCAGAGCGCTCCCGGGGGCGCACGCACGCTCACCGGGCCGCGCGTGGTCAGCACACCGGCCAGCTGCCCGTCGTCGGCCGGCGACAGCCGGCCGAGCACGCCGATCCGGCTGCCCAGCTGCCAGGCTGCGTGCTGCGGCTCGGCGACCACCAGCAGGCGGGTGCGGGACACGAACATCCTGCCCCGGCCCTGCACGCTGTCGGCCCGGGCCCGGAACACCAGGTGGTCCGCGAAGCGGCCGGCCCGGAGCACGGGGTCGGAGGTCACGGTCAGCTCGGCCCGCACCACGGCGCCGGAGCGGGCCAGCACGGCTACCGGGTCCCGGACGACCGCCTCGGTCCGGACCACGGCACCGGCGCCCACACCTGCGGCGACCAGGAGGCAGGCGACCGCGGCGCGGACCCGGCGCCCACGGCCGGCCGCCGCGGCGATCGCGAGGCCGGCCGCCACCAGGACCACGGCTGCCACCAGCGGGGGGCCGCGCAGAGCGAGCAGGGCGCCCGCCCAGGCAGCCGCCGCCAGCATCGGCATCCGCAGGTCGACAGACCCCGCCTCGACCGGGTCCCGCTCCGGCTCCGGCACCGGCGTCAGAGCGTGACGTGCGGTGCGACGTCGGCAAGCGTGGCCGGCCCGATCCCGTCGACCTCCAGCAGCTCGTCGACGCTGGTGAACCCCCCGTGCTCGGCTCGCCAGTCGAGGATCGACTGGGCGGTGACCGGCCCCACCCCGGGAAGCTCCTCGAGCTGCGGGCCGGTCGCGGTGTTGAGGTCGATCAGGGTCGTACCGTCGGGCCCCGTGGGGTGCGCCGCGGCCGAGGCCGCGACGCCACCGGGCGCGAGGGGCCCGCCGACCACGATCTGCTCGCCGTCGACCAGCAGCCGGGCCTGGTTGAGCGTGCCGAGGTCGACCCACGGTCGGGCGCCCCCGGCAGCCTCGAGCGCGTCGACGACGCGCGCACCGACGCCCAGCACCACGATCCCGGGTCGCCGCACGGCACCGGCCACGTCGACCACCACCGTCGCAGCGGGCGCGGCCGCACCGGTTGCGCCCGCCGTGGGGAGGACCCCCGAGGGCAGCCCTCCGCCAGCCGGCAGGGTGCCCGACGCCGGGGTCTCCAGGCCCGCGACGACGGTCGGCACCGGAGGAGCCGGCGTGGACGTCGTCGCGCTGCGCACCGACCACCAGGCCGCGAGGGCGAGCCCTGCGGCCACCGCGAGCGCGAGGAACGCGAGGTGCGCACCGGTGAGGCGGACCCTGCCGCGCAGGGTGGCGGGCACCCGGTCGGCAAGTCGCTCCCGCCAGCGCGGTGCGGGTGGCTGCCGGGCCGAACGCGCCGCGTGCCGTCCGGGCGCCGGGAACTGGGGTGCGGTCTCGTCGGCCGGACCGACCAGGGGCGACGGCGCCGCGGCCGGCGCGGGCAACGGACGGACATGGGTGTGCCCGCCGACGGGATGCCCCCCGCGGACCGCCTCGAGCTCGGCGCTCAGCAACGACAGCCGACGGCTGACGGCGTCGGGCTGGGGCGTCGCTGGGCTGGGGTGTGCCATGGCCCGAACCTAGGCAGCAGGGCGGGCCGTGCCCACCCGCAATCGGCCGCCTGTGGAGAACCGCGAGGGGAGGCCGGTCTCCCGGCTCAGGTCAGTCGCAGGGTGCGATGCAGACGGCGACCATGCCGGGGCCGACGTGGGCACCCAGGACGGCACCGAGCTCGGCGCACGCGATGTCGCGACCGGCCAGGTTGTCGGCCAGCCGGACGGCGAGCGCCGCCACCAGGGCCTCGGCCCGCTCCGGGTTGGCGAGGTGGGCCACACCGACCTGCACCCGGCGCTCACCCGCGGCCTCCACGGCCAGGTCCTCGAGCCGGGCCAGCGCCTTGCCCGCGGTGCGCACCTTCTCCAGCGAGTCGACCCGGCCGTCGACGATGCGCAGCAGCGGCTTCACGGCCAGCGCGCTGCCGAGGATCGCGGCCGCGGCGCCGATGCGTCCGCCGCGGCGCAGGTACTCCAGGGTGTCGACGTAGAACAGGGAGGTCGCCCCCGCGGCGCACACCCGGGCCGCCTCGGCCGCCTCCTGCGCAGTCCCGCCGGCGTCCACGACGTCCGCGGCCGCCAGCGCGGCGTACCCGGTGGCGAACCCGACCTGCCGGGTGTCCACGGCGT
Source organism: Propionibacteriales bacterium (assembly GCA_038214475.1). Classification (GTDB taxonomy): domain Bacteria; phylum Actinomycetota; class Actinomycetes; order Propionibacteriales; family Nocardioidaceae; genus Nocardioides. The sequence goes on from JBBQRV010000123.1 coordinate 6,765, forward strand.
GCACCGACACCGGTGCCTCGCGGGCGGCCAGCTGGGCCGACTCGAACGTCCCCGACATCTCCCCCGAGAGGTGCACCGACACCACCGCCTCCGCGCCCGCGGCGGCCGCGGCCCGGTAGGCCTCGAGGAACGCCTGCGGGGTGGGCCGGGAGGTGCTCACCGGCGTCCACTCGCGCAGCGCGACCGCCAGCATCTCGGGGCTGGCCGCCGGGTCGCCCTCGTCGTACGACGCGGCCCCGATCACGACCTGCAGCGCCACCACCACGATGCCCCGCTCGCGGGCGACCTCGGGGGACAGCGACGCGGTGGAGTCGGTGACGATGGCGATGCGTGGCACGTGCGAAGGCTACCCGTCGGCGGGCCGGGCCGAACGGTCAGCCGCACTGGCCCGGACGGGCTGCCGCGGATGGCCCGTTGGTGTTACTGGGGTTGCCTCTGGGGCCTGTGTGAATCACCACGGTGTGATTCCACGCACCCCGTGCCGGATCAGCCAGCGACCACGTTCACCAGCTTGGGCGCCCGCACGATCACCTTGCGCACGGTCTTGCCGTCCAGCGCCCGCACCACGGCCGGGTCGGCCATCGCGGCCGCCTCCAGGTCGGCGGCCGACACGTCCGGCGACACCTCGAGCCGGGCCCGGACCTTGCCCTGCACCTGCACCACGGCGGTGACCGACTCCTCGACCAGCAGCGCCTCGTCCACCGTCGGCCACCCGACCCGGGCCACCGTCGGCTGGTGGCCCAGCCGCTCCCACATCTCCTCGGCGGTGTACGGCGCGACCAGTGACAGCAGGATCGCGACCGCCTCGACCGCCTCCCGCACGGCCGGGTCGGCCGGGCCGGCGCCGCTGTCGATGGCCTTGCGGGTCGCGTTGACCAGCTCCATGACCCGGGCGACCATCACGTTGAAGCGGTGCGAGTCGATCAGCTCCGAGACCTCGTGCACGGTGCGGTGGGTGACCCGGCGCAGCCCGTCGTCGCCGGCCTCGGCCGGGGTCCCCGGCTCGGACGTCACGTCGCCCGACAGCCGCCAGGCACGGTGCAGGAACTTCAGCGCACCACCGGGTGACATGTCCGCCCAGTCGATGTCGTCCTCCGGCGGACCGGCGAAGACCATCGTCAGCCGCACCGCGTCCACGCCGTACTGGTCGATCATGTCGCCCAGGTTGACGCCGTTGCCCAGCGACTTGCTCATCGCCTTGCCCTGGTTGATCACCTGGCCCTGGTTCAGCAGCGCGGTGAACGGCTCGACGAAGTCGACCATCCCCATGTCATGGAGCACCTTGGTGAAGAAGCGGCTGTACAGCAGGTGCAGGATCGCGTGCTCGACGCCGCCGACGTACTGCGCAGCGGGCATCCAGTCGCGCACCGCCTCCTCGTCGAAGGGGCCGTCGGTGTAGTCGGGCGAGCAGTAGCGCAGGAAGTACCACGACGAGTCGACGAAGGTGTCCATCGTGTCGGCGTCTCGGGTGGCCGGTCCCCCGCACTGGGGGCAGTCCACGTGCACCCAGTCGGTGGCGGCCGCCAGCGGCGAGACGCCCTTCGGCTTCAGGTCGGCGCCGCTCAGCTCGGGTAGCCGCACCGGCAGCTCGTCGTAGGGGACGCCCACCTCGCCGCACGCCTCGCAGTGCACGATCGGGATCGGCGGGCCCCAGTAGCGCTGGCGGCTCAGCAGCCAGTCGCGCAGCCGGAAGTTCACGGTGCCGGTGCCGGTGCCGCGCTGCTCCAGGGTCTCGATGATCCGTGAGATGCCGGCCACCTTGTCGCCCAGTCCGTCGAGCTCACCGGAGTTGACGTAGGTCCCGTCGCCCGTGGTCGCGACGAAGGTCTCCTCCGGGTCGTCCTCGCCGGTGTCGACGACCCGCCGCACCGGCAGGTCGAACGCCTTCGCGAAGTCCAGGTCGCGCTGGTCGTGGGCCGGCACCGCCATGATCGCGCCGGTGCCGTAGTCGGCCAGCACGTAGTCGGACGCCCAGACCGGCATCTGCTCTCCGGTGACCGGGTTGGTGGCGGTGACGCCCAGGTCGACGCCACTCTTGGGCCGGTCGGTCGCCATCCGGTCGATGTCGGTGGCCTTGCGGACCTCGACCAGGTAGTCCTCCAGCGCGGCCGCCCGGGACGGGTCGACGACCTCGGCGGCCAGCTTGGCATCGGCGGCGACCACCATGAAGGTGGCGCCGTACAGCGTGTCGGGTCGGGTGGTGAAGACCGTGACCGTACGGCGCGTGCCGTCGGCCAGGGCCAGCTCGAAGTCGACGTGCGCGCCCTCGGAGCGGCCGATCCAGTTGCGCTGCATCGCCAGCACCTTCGACGGCCAGCTCGCGGCCAGCGGCTCCATGTCGTCCAGCAGCCGTTGCGCGTAGTCGGTGACCTTGAAGTACCACTGCGACAGCTCGCGCTTGGTGACCTCGGCGCCGCAACGTTCGCACATGCCCTGCACGACCTGCTCGTTGGCCAGCACCGTCTGGTCGTTGGGGCACCAGTTCACCGGCGAGAACTTGCGGTAGGCCAAGCCGCGCTCCCGGAACTTCAGGAACAGCCACTGCGTCCACCGGTAGTAGTCCGGGTCGGAGGTGTGCAGGCGGCGTGACCAGTCGAAGCTGACGGCATAGCGCCGGAACGACTCGGCCTGCACCTCGATGTTGGCGTAGGTCCAGTCGGCCGGGTTGGCGTCGTTGCGGATCGCGGCGTTCTCCGCGGGCAGCCCGAAGGAGTCCCAGCCGATCGGGTTCAGCACGTCGTAGCCACGCTGCCACCAGTAGCGGGCGATCACGTCGTGCAGGGCCATCACCTCGGCATGGCCCATGTGCAGGTCGCCGCTCGGGTAGGGGAACATGGTGAGGGCGTAGCGCTTCTCGGCCCCCTCGGCGGCCGAGCCGGCGCGGAACGAGTCCAGGCCTTCCCACACGGCACGCCACTTCTCCTGGGTGCCCTCCACGTCGTACGACGTGTCCTCCGGCGCCTGCGTCATGTCCCTCGACTCCTCACGATCCGAACAGTGGTCCCCGCACAAAAAAACCCCTCACACAGAGGGGTGGCCGCACGATCGAGACGATCAGTGCGGCTGGCCAAGAAGCAGGTGCTGGGCGTTCATGAGGACATCTTAGCCGCGAAGCGTTCGCCAGCCGACCCGGCCGTGGCTAGATTGTGCCGTTGCCGGGGGGCGGTCGGAGAGGGAGGGGTCTCGGGTGCACGAGCACGAGGGGCACGAGGAGCACGCCGCACGACATCGAGCAGCACGACGTTCGGCGTCCAGGCGCAGACGCCGTGGCCTGGGGATCACCCTGCTGGCGCTGCTTCTGGTCGGCGCGATCGGCTTCGCCGGGGGCCGGTGGCTGGACTCCCGGAGCACCGACACCGCCGCCGCCGCAGCCTCGACCTGTGACGTCCCCGCCGCCGACGTGGCGACGACCGCGAGCCTGGCGCCCATCCTGCGGGCCGCCCTGGTGGCGCGCGGGTGCACCCAGGTCGTGGTGCAGGACGTCGCACCCGGCGACGTGACCACGAGGGCGTCGACCGGCGCCGACGCACCCGACTTCTGGATCCCCGACTCCCCCATCTGGCTGGACCGGGTGGCCAGCGAGGGACAGGCCCCCCAGGTGCTCGTGGACTCGGTCGCCCAGACCCCCGTGGTGATCGTCTCCGCCGGGGCAGC
>JBBQRV010000124.1:0-10354 GCA_038214475.1 Propionibacteriales bacterium
TCGTCGGGGTTGGTGATGAAGAACGGCCCGACCACCGTGGCCAGGTCGACCGCATGGGCACCGGCCTCGACCACCGCGACCCGCTGGGCGGTGGCGAGCTGCCGCGAGGCCCGCGAGCCCAGCGCCCGGAGCGGCTGCGGCACCGGGGTCAGCGCACCCAGGTCCGGACAGGTGCCGACCACCACGGCGGCCCCCCTGTCCTGGAGCCGGCGCACGCACTCCACCAGGTCGGCCACCGCGTCGTCGACCGGCACCCGGTGCGTGACGTCGTTGCCACCGACCACCACCACGGCGACGTCGGGCCGGTAGCCGTCGTCGAGCCCGGCCAGCTGGTCGGCAAGCATCGAGGACTCCGCGCCGACCCGGGCGATGGTCCGCAGCCGCACCGCACGGTGGGTGCGGTTGCCCAGCCCCTTGGCCAGGCGGGCACCGAGGGTGTCCTTGGGCCGCTCGGCCCCCAGCCCGGCCGCGATCGAGTCGCCGACGACGAGCAGGTCCACCCGGTCGCCGTACCGCTTCTTGTAGGTCTTGTCCGCCATCGGAGCCTCCTCGCCCAGCGGCTTGCCGATCAGGCCACGGGCCACCGCCGCCTGCTGGTGCAGAAGCCGACGGCCACCGAGCAGCAGGCCGCCCACGCCGAGCAGTCCCACGGCTCCGGCTGCGCCGACGGCGATGCCGAGCTCCGTCGTACGTGTCCGGGTGCCCATCGGTTCCTTTGAACCACGCGAACCTGAACGGCACGCCAACGGCCGGTGAGGACCAGCGCACACCTGGACGACTTCGACCCCGGGCGGCGTGGAGCGGGCGGCGGGTCAGCCGCCGGCGACCGCCGGGATCACCGAGATCTGGGTGCCGTCGGGGGTGGCGGTGGCCAGGCTGTCGAGGAAGCGGACGTCGTCGTTGCCGACGTAGACGTTGACGAAGCGGCGCAGCTCGCCGGCCTCGTCGAGGATCCGTCCCTTGATCCCCGCATGGCGCGTGTCCAGGTCGTCGAGCACGTCGGCCAGGGTGGCGCCGGAGGCGCTCACCTCGGACTCACCACCGGTGTAGGTGCGCAGGATGGTCGGGATCCGGACGCTGACGCTCATGCTGCTCCTCTGGTGACGGTGGACGGGTCAGGCGATGCCGCTGGCCACGAAGGCGGCGTACGACGGCTCGATGGTGGCCGCGGCCCCGACCCGGTCGGAGATCGCGTCGAGGGTCTTCAGCCCGTGACCGGTGTTGATGACCACGGTGTCGAGGGTGGGGTCGAGCTGGCCGGTCTCGACGAGCTTCTTGAGCACGCCCACGGTGGTGCCGCCGGCGGTCTCGGTGAAGATGCCCTCGGTGCGCGCCAGCAGCACGATGCCGGCGCGGACCTCCTCGTCGGTGATGTCCTCGACGGCACCCCCGGTCGCGCGACAGATGTCGAGCACGTAGATCCCGTCGGCGGGGTTGCCGATGGCCAGGCTCTTGGCGATGGTGTCCGGCTTGACCGGGCGGATCGCGTCGACGCCCGTCTTGTAGGCCACCGACACCGGCGAGCAGCCGGCCGCCTGGGCACCGAAGACCCGGTAGGGCTTCTCCTCCACCAGGCCCAGCGCGATCAGCTCCTGGAACGCCTTGTGCACCTTGGTCAGCTGCGAGCCGGAGGCGACCGGGATCACGATCTGGTCGGGGAGACGCCAGCCGAGCTGCTCGGCGATCTCGTAGCCCAGGGTCTTGGAACCCTCGGCGTAGTAGGGCCGGACGTTGACGTTGACGAACGCCCAGCCCTCCTCCTCGCCGGCGATCTCCGAGGCGAGCCGGTTCACGTCGTCGTAGTTGCCGTTCACGGCGACCAGCGAGTCGGTGTAGACCGCGGAGTTGACCTGCTTGGGCTGCTCGAGGTTCGAGGGGATGAACACCACGGTCTTGATCCCGGCCCGGGCGCCGGCCGCGGCGACCGCATTGGCCAGGTTGCCGGTGGAGGGGCAGGCGAAGACCTTGCTGTGGAACTCGCGGGCCGCGCTGAGCGCGCAGGCCACCACCCGGTCCTTGAACGAGTTCGTCGGGTTGGTCGAGTCGTCCTTCACCCACAGGTTGTCGATCCCGAGCTCGCGCCCCAGGTTGTGCGCCTTGAGCAGGCGGGTGAACCCGGGCTCCATGTTGGGGCTCTGCTCGATGTCGGCGGGCACCGGCAGCAGCGCCTTGTAGCGCCAGATGTTGGCCGGTCCGGCCTCGATCTGGGCGCGGGTCACGGCCGGGAAGTCGTAGGCGATCTCGAGCGGGCCGAAGCACTCCGGACATGCGTAGTGGGGACCGAGGTCGATGCGGTGGCCGCACTCGCGACAGGCGAGCCCGGTGGCGTGCCCGAAGGCGCCCTCGCGCACCGTTGCGGCGGCGGTCGTCGGGTCGGCGGTCAGGGCCTCGACGGTGAATGCGCTCATGAGTCCTCCTTCTCATCTTCCCCGGGGCGGATCTCGCCACAGGCCGGAATTAGCACCGTTTCCGCGACCGTCAACGCTGTTGACGGGAGGCTCGCGGCGGTTGCCGGGACTTCACAGGGCCGTTCCCTCAGTCCCTCTCGATGAGCTTGCTCGACCAGCGTACGCGCGCCGTCTCAGGATGTGTACAGCGGTCCCGCCATCCGGACAGCGGTCAGGCGCGGATGCTGGCCGCGTCGGAGGTGAGCTGGCGGAGCAGGTCGAGGACGCCGTACGGGCCGTCGACGACGACGTCGGCCAGCTCGAGCAGCGCGGTCTGCTCCGAGGACGCCGCGCACACCAGCAGCGTGGCCAGGCCGGCCTCGCGCAGCTCCAGCACCGCCCTGAACGCCTCGACGTCACCCAGGTCGTCGCCGGCGAAGAGGAAGCCGCCGGCATCGAGCTGGCGGGCCAGTCGGTGCACGGCGTCGCCCTTGTCCATGCCGGGCGCGCGCACCTCGACGACGTTGCGCCCCGGCTCCACGACCAGGTCGTGGCGACGGGCCAGCTGGCTCAGCAGCGGCTGGAGCCGCTCGAACGCCCCGTCGGGGTCGGCGAGCCTGCGGGTGTGCACCGCCACGGCCAGCCCCTTCTCCTCCACGTAGGCGCCGTCGGCGCCCGCCTTGCGCAGGGTCGCCGGCAGGTCCCGCAGGAACGACGCAAGGCCGAGCGGCGGCCGCGGGGAGATCACCCGGCGGTCCGTCGACGACCACCGCTCGTTGCCGTACTGGCCGTAGACGAAGAGCTCGCGGCCCAGGTCCCCGATCTGGTCACCGACCTCGTCGAGCCCGCCGAGGGCCAGCGCCTGGCGCGCGGGCCGGCCGGTGATCACGGCGACCGCCCGCACCTGGGCGGAGAGCTCCACGAGCACCTCGGGCGCCTCGGGGTGGATGTGCGCCTCGGCGGGGTCCTCCACGATCGGGGACAGCGTGCCGTCGAAGTCGAGCCCGACGATCGCGGTGGGCGAGGTGCGCACCAGCGCCGCATAGCGTTGTTCCGCCTCCGGCGACGTGAACTCCATGGCAGCAGCCAATCACAACCGTCGACCGCCGGCTGACGTGGCGGCAGCCCGACCCAGCCCGACCCAGCCCGAGTCAGCCCGAGTCAGTCGGTGAGGATCACCGTGAGCCGGTCGAAGCGCATCGGGTCCACGGCCGGCTGCACCCGGGTGATGCCGAGGTCGCGGGCCAGCGCCCGGGCAGCGGTCTCGAGCCGCTGGGGGTAGTACACGGTGGACGACGGGATGGTGCCGTACCAGTTGTCGGAGCCCACCACGTTCCACCCGGCCCCGCTCGCGCGCGCGGCCGTCTTGCCCGCCAGACCGCTGATGCCGGAGTTGTTGTAGACCTCGACGAACACCTCGGAGCGCTGGACCTTCGGCCGCTTCGGCTTCGGCGCGGGCTCCGGGCTCGTTGTGCGCGAGGCGCGGGGCTTCGCGGGCGCCGTCGACGCTCCGGGCCTCGACACCGTCTCCACCCGGCCCTGCACGTCGCCGTCGTCCTGGGTGGCGACGAAGGCAAGTCCGGCCATCGCCACCGCAACGATGCCGAGGATCACCAGCGGGGAGGGGAAGGCCACCCCTCGCTCGTCACGCCGGGCCTGCACGGCTCAGAGCTCGAAGCCGAGGCGACGAGCCGAGCGCTGCCGCTGCCGGGCCGCACGCAGGCGGCGCAGGCGGCGCACCAGGAGCGGGTCGGCCACCAGGGCCTCCGGCCGGTCGATCAACGTGTTGAGGACCTGGTAGTAGCGGGTCGACGACATGTCGAACTTCTCCCGCACCGCCTGCTCCTTGGCGCCGGCGAACTTCCACCACTGACGCTCGAACTCCAGGATCTCGCGGTCGCGCTCGGAGAGGCTCGGGGCACCGTTGGTGTCCTTCGCCTCGAAGGCGTTCGCGGCATCCATGCATTCTCTCCCGTCGACGTGCGTGAACCACACTCTAGGCGACAAACCACAGCGATGTCATTCAACCCACCGACGCGGTCAGGGTTCCGCCCACGACGAGCGCCCGATCGAAGGTCGGGGGACCCGCCGAAGCACGGACTAGGGTGGGCCCGTGAGCGACTCCGGGACCGCCATCGGCTCAGCCGATCTCGTCATCGTGGCCAACCGCCTCCCGGTCGACCGGGTGACCAATGCGGACGGCTCCACCGAGTGGCGTCGCTCCCCGGGCGGCCTGGTCACCGCGCTGGAGCCGGTGATGCGGGCCAACGACGGCGCCTGGATCGGCTGGCCGGGAGGCACCGAGACCGACCTCGAGCCGTTCGTCGAGAACGGCCTCCAGCTGGTGCCGGTCTCGCTGTCGGCCGAGGAGGTGGAGAACTTCTACGAGGGCTTCTCCAACGGCACCCTCTGGCCGCTCTACCACGACGTCGTGGCCAAGCCCGAGTTCCACCGTGAGTGGTGGGACTCCTACGTCACGGTCAACGAGCGGTTCGCCGCTCGCGCGGCCGAGGTCGCCGCCGAGGGCGCCACTGTGTGGGTGCAGGACTACCAGATGCAGCTGGTGCCACAGCTGCTGCGCCAGCTGCGGCCCGACCTGCGCATCGGGTTCTTCCTGCACATCCCGTTCCCCCCGGCCGAGCTCTTCCAGCAGCTCCCCTGGCGTCGCCAGATCCTGGAGGGCCTGCTCGGCGCCGACCTGGTCGGCTTCCAGCTCCCCGGTGGCGCGGCCAACTTCGTCCGGCTGGTCCGCCAGCGGGTGGGCCACAAGACCCACCGCGACATGGTCTACCTGCCCGACGGGCGCACGGTGCAGGCGATGGCGTTCCCGATCTCGATCGACACGACCAGCTTCGAGGACCTGTCTCGCCAGGAGTCGGTCAGGGCCCGGGCCGCCGAGATCCGTGCCGACCTGGGCAACCCGCGCAAGGTCTTCCTGGGGATCGACCGGCTCGACTACACCAAGGGCATCCATGCCCGACTGCGCGCATTCGGCGAGCTGGTGGGAGACGGCGTCCTCGACCTCGAGGACGCCGTCTTCGTGCAGGTGGCGACCCCGTCGCGCGAGCGGGTCGAGCAGTACCGCGTGCTCCGCGACGACATCGACATGCTGGTCGGGCGGATCAACGGCGACCTGGGCCGGATCGGGCGTCCGGTGATCTCCTACCTGCACTCGTCGTTCCCGCAGCACGAGATGGCCGCGCTCTACCGGGCCGCCGACATCATGGTGGTCACGCCACTGCGCGACGGGATGAACCTGGTCGCCAAGGAGTACGTCGCCTGCCGCCACGAGGGCGACGGCGCCCTGGTGCTCTCGGAGTTCGCCGGTGCGGCCGGCGAGCTGCGCCAGGCCTGGCTGGTCAACCCCTACGACATCAATGGGATGAAGGCCGCCCTGCGCGACGCGTTCGAGGCGGACCCACGCGAGATCGGGCGCCGGATGCGGGCGATGCGCAAGACGGTGCTCGAGAACGACGTCACGGTCTGGGCCGGCCGGTTCCTCGACCGGCTCGCGGAGATCCGGCCCGAGCACGGCAAGACGGTCCGCCCCATCACCGAAGACTGATCGGGTACTTTCGAGCCATGGATCTGATCCCCAAGCCAGGTCAGGTCGTCTCCGCTGCCGGCAACGTCGCACACCGGGTGCTGTACGGCGGCCTGGCCGATCTCCGACCGATGCCGCGCACCCTCATCGACGAGGGCGTGCTCCGCGAGGTCTACCACTACCGCCCGGCCGCCGACGTGCCTGAGACCGGCGACCCGGTGCTCCTGGTCACTCCACTGGCGGCACCCTCCTCCTGCTACGACCTGCGCCGGGGCTGCTCCCTGGTCGAGCACTTCGTGGACGCCGGCCGGCCGACGTACCTGGTGGAGTACGGCCAGGTGTCGTTCAAGGACCGCAACCTCGGCCTGGAGCACTGGATCGACGAGATCGTCCCGGCGGCCGTGCGCGAGGTGTCCCGGCACGCCGGTGGCCGCCCGGTGCACCTGATCGGCTGGAGCCTGGGCGGGATCTTCGCGGTACTCAGCGCCGCCGACCAGCCGGACCTACCGATCGCGTCGATCACCGTGGTCGGCTCCCCCGTCGACGTGACCCACGTGCCGCTGGTCGCTCCCCTGCGCCCCCTGCTCAACCTCAACGTGCCGCAGAGCTGGCGCCCGGTCACCCGGGCCTACCAGGCCCTGGGCGGCGCTCCCCAGCCCCTGGTGCGCTGGGCGTTCCAGCTGTCCAGCGTGCAGAAGCTGGTGACCAAGCCGCTCGCGCTGGCCAAGAACCTCGACGACACCGAGTTCCTGGCCCAGGTCGAGGCCGTCGACCGGTTCACCGCCGGCATGAGCGCCTACCCGGGCCGGATGTTCGGGCAGCTCTACCACCGGTTCGTGCGGGGCAACGACCTGCACACGGGGTCGTTCACGTTCGGCGAGCGCACCATCGAGCTGGGCTCCCTCACCACCCCGGTGCTGGTGTTCGCCGGCGACACCGACGGCATCGCGCCGATGGCCGCCGTACGTGCCCTGCTGCCGCTGCTCCCCAGCGCCGCCGAGGCCCGCTTCGAGATCGTGCCCGGCGGCCACCTGGGCATGCTCACCGGCAGGCGTGCGAGGACCACCACGTGGGTGGTGATGGACGAGTGGATCGACCAGTGGTCCGCCGTGGCCGTCCCGGCGCCTCCGGGGGCGCCGAAGCCGCGCACGCGCACGCCTGCCAAGAAGACCCCCCAACGCGACCGGATCGGCTCGAACCCGAAGCGCCGTTACGACTCCAAGTCGTCGCGCAGCCTGGCCCGCTGACGGGAGGGCACCGTGGACGGGGCACGGACGAGCACCCTCTCCGCGCTGGTCGAGCGCGGCCTGGTGGCCGCCGACTGGGCCGAGGCGCTGGCCCCGGTGGAGGACCGGATCGCCGCGATGGGCCGGTTCCTGCGCGAGGAGCTGGCAGCAGGCCGTGGCTACCTGCCGGCGGGTGACCTGGTGCTGCGGGCGTTCCAGCGGCCGTTGGCCGACGTCAGGGTGCTGGTGGTGGGGCAGGATCCCTACCCCACCCCGGGCCACCCGATCGGCCTCAGCTTCGCGGTGGCCCCCGACGTCCGACCGGTCCCGCGTTCACTGGCCAACGTCTACCGCGAGCTGTCCACCGACCTCGGGATCGCGCCGGTCGCGCACGGCGACCTCACCGCGTGGGCGGACCGGGGCGTGATGCTGCTCAACCGGGTGCTCACCGTGCGCCCGGGCGAGGCGGCCTCGCACCGGGGACGGGGCTGGGAGGCGGTGACCGAGCAGGCGATCCGGGCGCTCGTGGCGCGGGGCGGTCCGCGCGCGGCCATCCTGTGGGGCCGCGACGCCCAGTCGCTGGAGTCGGCGCTGGGGGAGGTGCCCTGGGTCGCCTCGGCGCACCCGTCCCCGTTGTCCGCCTCGAGAGGATTCTTCGGGTCCCGACCGTTCAGCCGGGTCGACGCCCTGCTCACCCAGCAGGGTGGCGCGCCCGTCGACTGGCGCCTGCCCGGCTGACCGCGGGTGCCCTGACGGCCCGGGCCCGTGGGACCTTCGGCCGTGGGAGCAGCGGTGCCGGCCCGGCTAGGTTCGGGCGGTGGACAGCATGCGCCGCATCGTGGTCGCGCTGGCCGGACTGATCGCGGTCACGGTCGTCGGCACGGTGGGCTACCTCGCGTTCGGGTTCACCCTGCTCGAGGCGGTCTACCAGACCGTGACCACGGTCTCGACGGTCGGCTTCCGCGAGCTCCGGCCGCTCTCGAGCGGGGGCCAGGTCTTCACGATCGCCCTGGTCGTCGTGGGCGTCGGCACCGTGCTCTACAACCTCGGCGTGATCCTCGAAGCCGTCACCGAGGGCCACCTGCGTCAACACCTGGAAAGGCGTCGCATGGACCGTCACATCGCCGCCCTGCGCGGACACGTGATCATCTGCGGCCACGGGCGGGTCGGCCGCTCGGCCGCCGAGCACCTGGTGGCCTCCGGGCACGAAGTGGTGGTCGTCGACTCCGACCCGGCCCGGCTCGAGTCGCTCACCAGCAAGGCCGCCCACCTGGTGGGTGACGTCACCGTGGACGACGTGCTGCGCGACGCCGGCATCGCTCACGCCCGGGCGGTCGTGGTCGCCCTGGAGACCGACGCCGACACCGTCTACGTCACCCTCTCGGCCCGGGCGATGCGGCCCGACGTGGTGATCGTCGCCCGGGCGCACACGACCGGCTCCAAGGCGAAGCTCGAGCTCGCGGGAGCGACCCGGGCCGTGAATCCGCAACGGATCGGAGGACGCCGGCTCGCCGCCTTCGCCCTGCAGCCCGACGTGGCCGAGTTCCTCGACGTGGTGATGCACGACGAGACCCTCGAGTGGCGCCTGCAACAGGTGCCGGTGGGCACCGGCAGTGCCCTGGCCGGCTCGACCCTGGGCGAGCTCGACCTGCGTACGCGCACCGGAGCCCTGGTGCTCGCGATCCGTGGGGTCGGCGCACCGGTGCTCCCCAACCCGCCGGACGACCTCGCGGTGCCGGCGGGGGCGGTGCTGATCGCCCTGGGCACCCCCGAGGAGCTGGCCCGACTGGAGCGGCTCGCACGCGGTGGCGCCGCACCCGTCCACACTAGTTGAATCTTGAACTACCCAGGTGCATACTGGTGCCATGACCGACTTGCGGATGCCCGCGCTCTACCTCGGACACGGGGCACCGCCCTTGCTCGACGACCCGATCTGGTCCGCCCAGCTCGCGGCGTGGGCCGCCGACCTGCCGCGGCCCCGCGCCATCCTGATCGTGAGTGCCCACTGGGAGTCGGCGCCGGTCAGCCTCAGCGCCAGCGGCGCGCCGCTGGTCTACGACTTCGGCGGCTTCGCACAGAAGTACTACGAGATGACCTACGCCACGCCCGACGCCACCGCGCTGGCGCAGCGGGTCGCGGCGATGATGCCGGACACCGAGCCGGTGCACCAGCACGCCTCGCGTGGCCTCGACCACGGCGCCTGGGTCCCGCTGCGGATCATGTACCCCGACGCCGACATCCCGGTGCTGCAGATGTCGCTGCCCACCCAGGACCCGGCCCGACTGCTCGCCCTCGGCGAGCGGCTGCGTCCCCTGCGCGACGAGGGCGTGCTGATCATCGGCTCGGGCTTCCTCACCCACGGGCTCCCCTTCCTCACCGAGTTCCGCATCGACGCCGACGCCCCGGGCTGGTCACGCGAGTTCGACGCGTGGGCCGGCGAGGCCCTGGCCCGCGGCGACGTCGACGCGCTGTCGTCGTACCGCTCCGCCGCGCCGGGCATGCCCTACGCCCATCCCACCGTCGAGCACTACACGCCCCTGTTCGTCACGCTGGGCGCCGCCACCGACCCAGGGGATCCCGGGCTGCAGGTCATCGACGGCTTCTGGATGGGCCTGTCGAAGCGGTCGCTGCAGGTCGCCTGACGACTGGCAGGATGGCGGGGTGAAGATCCTGTCCATCCAGTCGTCGGTTGCCTACGGCCATGTCGGCAACTCCGCCGCCGTCTTCCCGCTCCAGCGCCTCGGGCACGAGGTCTGGCCGGTGCTCACCGTGCACTTCTCCAACCACACCGGGTACGGCGAGTGGCGCGGCCCGCTGCTGTCGGCCGGTGACGTCGCCGACGTGCTGGCCGGGATCGACGAGCGCGGCGTGCTCGGTCAGGCCGACGCGGTCCTCAGCGGCTACCAGGGCGCCGAGGACGTCGGCGCCGTCATCCTCGACGCCGTGGCACGGGTCAAGGAGCTCAACCCGGCCGCGGTCTACTGCTGCGACCCGGTGATGGGCGACGTCGGGCGCGGCATGTTCGTGCGCCCCGGGATCCCCGAGTTCATGCGCGACCACGTGCTGCCCCGCGCCGACATCGCCACCCCCAACCACTTCGAGCTCGACTTCCTGGCCGGGCGCACCACCCGCACCCTCGACGACGTGCTGGCCGCGGCGGACGCGGTGCGCGCCGCCGGACCGCGACACCTGCTGGT
>JBBQRV010000125.1:0-10337 GCA_038214475.1 Propionibacteriales bacterium
GTGGGGCTGGTGCTGGCGACGGTCGGGTAGCTCGCGGTCAGGCGACGCCCGCTGCCGGGCTTGCCCCCACCACCGACGGCGACCTTGCCGGTCGGGCAGGAGACGGTGACCGTCGTGCTGTTGGCCGAGACGGTCAGGACCGTGGCGCCGGTGGTGCCGGATGCGCCAACCGGTCCCGCCGGGCCGGCCGGACCCTGGGAGCCATTGGCGCCATTGGCGCCGGGCTCGCCCTTCGGGCCCTGGGCGCCGTCGGCACCGGTGTCGCCCTTGGGACCCTGGGCGCCGTCGGCACCGGTGTCACCCTTGGGACCCTGGGCGCCGTCGGCACCCGCGTCACCCATGGGGCCCTGCGCGCCGTCCGCACCGGTCTCGCCCTGTGCGCCGGTCTCGCCGGTCTCGCCCTGTGCGCCGGTCTCGCCGGTGGCGCCGGTCTCGCCGGTGGCGCCGGTCTCGCCCTGTGCGCCGGTCTCGCCGGTGGCGCCGGTCTCGCCCTGTGCACCGGTGGCGCCGGTCTCGCCCTGTGCACCGGTGGCGCCGGTCTCGCCCATCTCGCCGGCCTCGCCGTGCTCGCCGTTCTCGCCGGTGGCCCCGGCCACACCCTTGGCGCCCTTCTGGCCCTTCATGTTCCAGTTGAGCCGGGTCTCCTTCTTCGTGCAGTGCTGCGTGGCAGCGATGACTCGCAGGTGCCCGTTGCTCTTCTTCACGCAGGCGCTGACCGTGCCACTGGAGCTGGGCGTCGCGGCCTGAGCGGCGCTGACACCACCCATCAGTGCCAGGACGGCCGTGCCGCCGATGAGCATCTTGGCGCGCTTGGACGTGAATCGTGACGTGGTTGTGGCGTCGTTCGACATGTGAGTGCCCCCCAGGCATTCTCGTGGTGCTTCCCCCCAAGGAGCGCCGCCCCCGCGGCCCTCCCGGTGCAGCCGTGGTCGGCCGCTGACAAGGACGCTAGGGACCGGGGACGGTCTCGGTGCAGGTTTCCCGACGAGGTCACCCGATGTCGTCACCTCCGCCCACCCGGATTGATCAGTCGGGTGCTCCGAGCGGTCATGCCGCCCGACATCGCGGGCCGACCGACCGGACGACAGCGAGGTCGAAACCCGGGCGCGGAGCGGTCTCCGAGGCCGATACGATCGACGCGTTCCCCGTCGTCCAGCCCAGGAGTCACCGTGTCCGAGATCAAGATCGCCCTCGTCGCCGCACACGCGCGTGAGGAGCGGTCGGTGACGACCGGCACCAAGGCCTGGGAGCTGTACGCCGACGACCCGAGCGTGATCGCGGCCCGGATCGACGGTGAGCTGCGCGATCTCGCCCACGTGCTCGCCGACGGCGACGAGGTGGAGCCGGTCGCCATCGACAGCGGCGACGGCCGCGCCATCCTGCGACACTCCACCGCGCACGTGCTGGCGCAGGCCGTGCAGCAGCTGTTTCCCGAGGCCCGGCTCGGCATCGGCCCGCCGATCGAGAACGGCTTCTACTACGACTTCGACGTCGAGACCCCGTTCGTGCCGGAGGACCTCGAGAAGATCGAGACCCGGATGCGCAAGATCGTCAAGGAGGGCCAGCGCTTCTCGCGGCGCGCCGTCTCCGACGACGACGCCCGCGACGAGCTCTCTGCGGAGCCCTACAAGCTCGAGCTGATCGGCCTCAAGGGCTCCGCCGGCGAGGCCGCCGAGGGTGCCGGGGCCGAGGTCGGCGCCGGCGAGCTCACCATCTACGACAACGTCAACCGCAACGGCGACGTGGCCTGGAAGGACCTCTGCCGGGGCCCGCACCTGCCCACCACCAAGCGGATCCCCGCGTTCAAGCTGATGCGCAGCGCCGCGGCGTACTGGCGCAGCGACGAGAAGAACAAGCAGCTCCAGCGCATCTACGGCACCGCCTGGGAGAGCAAGGAGGCGCTCGAGGCGCACCTGCACCGCATCGAGGAGGCCGAGCGGCGCGACCACCGCAAGCTCGGCCGTGAGCTCGACCTCTACTCGTTCCCCGACGAGCTCGGCTCCGGCCTCGCGGTCTTCCACCCCAAGGGCGGAGTGCTCAAGCGGGAGATGGAGGACTACGTCCGGCGCCGGCACCTCGAGGAGGGCTTCCAGTACGTCGGGACCCCGCACATCTCCAAGGAGGGGCTGTTCCACACCTCCGGTCACCTCCCCTACTACGCCGACGGCATGTTCCCCCCGATGGAGATGGAGGGCAGCACCTACTACCTCAAGGCCATGAACTGCCCCATGCACAACCTGATCTTCAGGTCACGGGGCCGGTCCTACCGCGAGCTGCCGCTGCGGCTGTTCGAGTTCGGCTCCGTCTACCGCAACGAGAAGTCCGGCGTGGTGCACGGGCTCACCCGGGTGCGCGGCATGACCCAGGACGACTCGCACTCCTACGTCACCCCGGAGCAGGCGCCGGCCGAGATCAAGCACCTGCTCGACTTCGTGCTCGGCCTGCTCAAGGACTTCGGCCTCGACGACTTCTATCTCGAGCTGTCCACCCGTGACGCCGACTCCTCGAAGTTCGTGGGTTCCGACGACGACTGGGCCACCGCCACCGCGGTGCTGGAGAAGGTCGCCACCGAGTCCGGGCTCGAGCTGGTGCCCGACCCCGGCGGTGCGGCCTACTACGGGCCGAAGATCTCGGTGCAGTGCCGCGACGCCATCGGACGCACCTGGCAGATGTCGACCATCCAGTACGACTTCAACCAGCCGAAGGGCTTCGAGCTGGAGTACCAGGCCAGCGACGGCACCCGCCAGCAGCCGGTGATGATCCACTCCGCGAAGTTCGGCTCCATCGAGCGGTTCATCGGGGTGCTCGTCGAGCACTACGCCGGCGCCTTCCCGCCCTGGCTGGCGCCGGTGCAGGTGCAGGCGATCCCGATCGCCGAGCAGCACGCCGACTACCTGCACGACGTGGCGAGGCGGATGCGGGCCCAGGGGCTGCGGGTCGAGGTCGACGACTCCTCCGACCGGATGCAGAAGAAGATCCGCAACGCCCAGCTGCAGAAGGTGCCGTTCATGGTGATCGCCGGCAACGACGACATCGAGGCCGGTGCCGTGTCGTTCCGCTACCGCGACGGCCGCCAGGACAACGGCGTCCCGATCGACGAGGCCATCGCCCGCGTGGTCGACGCGGTGGCTGCGCGCGTGCAGGTCTGATGGGCGACGACAACCGTCCTGGCGCCCACCGCCAGGACGGCGTGGGGGAGCCCGACGGCCTCGACCGGCTCTGGACGCCGCACCGGATGGCCTACATCCAGGGGCAGGACAAGCCGGCCGACTCGTCGTCGGAGGAGTGCCCCTTCTGCCGCATCCCCGGGCTGCCCGACGCCGACTCGCTCGTCGTACGGCGCGGGGAGCTGGCCTTCGCGGTGCTCAACCTCTACCCCTACGCGCCGGGGCACCTGATGGTCTGCCCCTACCTGCACCTGGCCGACTACACCGAGACCACCGAGGCCGAGGCCGCCGAGATCGCACTGCTCACCAAGCAGGCGATGAGCGTGGTGCGGTCGGTGTCGGGGGCCAAGGGCTTCAACCTCGGCATGAACCAGGGCGCGATCGCCGGGGCCGGGATCTCGGCTCACCTGCACCAGCACGTGGTGCCGCGCTGGCCCGGTGACCAGAACTTCATGCCGATCATCGGCCGCACCAAGGTGCTCCCCGAGCTGCTCCAGGACACTCGCCGGCTGATCGCCGACGCCTGGGACGGGCTGTGAGCTCGTGGCTCAGCCGACCGGGTGCGGGAACGCCTCCGCGCGGCCCTGGAAGGCCAGGATCGCCGGGTTGACCACGTGCCCGTCGCGGATCTCGATCGCGCGGGTGAGGGTCTCGTCGGCGTCCCACGCCGCCGGGCCCTCGAGCACCGGCCGCAGGAACGGGATCAGCGCCGCACTGTTCTCCCAGGTCGCGGAGTTCCACAGGTACGACGGGCTGTGGTCGACGGCGTAGTAGAGGACGTGGTCGCCCACCACGAACGTCGGGTCGTCGAAGCCGGTGGGCCGGGCCCAGCTGAAGCCCATGCCCAGGTCGCACGACACGTCGACGATGAGGCTGCCCTGCCGGAAGCCGGCCAGGTCGGACTCCTGCAGGTAGGTGAGCGGCGCGGCGGTGTCCTGGAGCGTGCAGTTCACCACGATGTCGTTCTCGGCGAGGTACGGCGCCAGCGGCACCCGGCCCCGCTCGGTGATCACGTGGCTCAGGTGCGGCTCGCCTGGGTCGTGGTCGAACTGGCGGATCCGCACCGAGTGGATGGGGGAGCCGACTGCGGCGACGCCGCGGGTGGTGAGCACCGCGACCTCGTGCACCCCGTGCGCGTTGAGCGCGGTGACCGCCCCGCGGGCGGTGGCGCCGAAGCCGATCACGACCGCACTCAGCCGCCGGCCGTAGTCGCCGGTGATGCCGGCCAGCTCCATCGCCTGGAGCACCGAGCAGTAGCCGGCGAGCTCGTTGTTCTTGTGGAAGACGTGCAGCCCCACCCAGCCGTCGACGGTCCAGTGGTTCATCGCCTCGAAGGCGATCAGGGTGAGCCTGCGGTCGATGGCGAGCTGGGTGAGCTCGGGGTCCTGGACGCAGTGCGGCCAGCCCCACAGCACCTGGCCGGGACCGAGAGCCGCGACGTCCTCGTGCTGCGGCTTGGGCAGCAGCACGACCTGCGAGGTGGCCAACAGCTCGGCGCGGGTGGCGAAGCCCGCCACCAGCTTGCCCAGCTGCTCGTCGGAGTGGCCGAAGCGCTCGCCGTACCCGTGCTCGAGACGGGTCACGGCACGCACGTCGGGGTCGAGACCCGCCAGGTGCTCGGGGTGCAGGGGGAGCCGGTGCTCGTTCTCCTTGGCCGACGTGCCGATCACGCCGAGGCCGAGGAGCGTCACTTCTTCTTGCTGGCGAGCTTGTCGGAGAAGGTCTCGTCCTGGGCCTTGGTGCGCTTGTCGGCGCGCTTCTCCTTGATGGACTTGCCGGTCTTCTTGGTCATGCCTTGGCGCGGCGACTTGTCGCTCATCGTGGCTCCCTGGTCGGAAGCCTGAATGGCTCCGTGCATTCCACCGTACGCCTACAGAGGGTGTCCGCACCCGTGATGCAGACCCGGGGCGCGGGTCCCGATACCCTGCTCCCGCCATGTTGGATCATTTCCGCGCCTTCTGGACGAAGGTCATCGCCCCCGTCGCCCACCTGTTGCTCCGTCTGGGCGTCAGCGCCGACGCCGTGACCGTGGTCGGCACCCTCGGCGTCTGTGCCGGCGCCCTCGTGTTCTTCCCGCAGGGCAAGCTGCTGATCGGCGTGCTGGTGATCACCGTGTTCGTCTTCAGCGACCTCATCGACGGCTACATGGCGCGCACGTCGGGCACGTCGAACAAGTTCGGCGCGTTCCTCGACTCCACGCTCGACCGGCTGGGCGACGGCGCCATCTTCGGTGGGCTGGTCCTCTACTACGCCGGCCCCGGTGACTCCCGGCTCTACCTGGTGCTCAGCCTGGTCTGTCTGGTGATGGGCACGCTCACGTCGTACGCCCGGGCCCGTGCCGAGAGCCTGGGCATGCAGGCGAAGGTGGGCATCGCCGAGCGGGCCGACCGGCTGGTGGCCATCCTGGTGATGGCCGGCCTGAGCGGGCTGCTCGACCTGCCGATCCTGCTGGAGGTGACGCTGTGGGCCCTCGCCGTCGCGTCGACGGTGACCGTGGTCCAGCGGGTGTGGGTGGTGCGGCAGCAGGCGTACGCCGAGGCGGGCCCGTCGGGGCAACCCGGCGAGGCATCCTGACCGCCGCGGCACTACTCTTGACCCATGTCTGACCGCACCCCCGACACCGCTCCCGAGACCGCCCCCGACACCGCCCCCGACACTGGGAGGAGCACCGGCACCAACCGCGTCAAGCGCGGCATGGCCGAGATGCTCAAGGGCGGCGTGATCATGGACGTCGTCACCGCCGAGCAGGCGAAGATCGCCGAGGACGCCGGCGCGGTGGCCGTGATGGCCCTCGAGCGGGTGCCGGCCGACATCCGGGCCCAGGGCGGCGTGTCCCGGATGAGCGACCCCGACATGATCGACTCGATCATCGCGGCCGTGTCCATCCCGGTGATGGCCAAGGCCCGGAACGGGCACTTCGCCGAGGCGCAGGTGCTGCAGAGCCTGGGCGTCGACTACATCGACGAGTCCGAGGTGCTCACCCCGGCCGACTACGCCCACCACATCGACAAGTGGCAGTTCACCGCCCCGTTCGTGTGCGGCGCCACCAACCTCGGCGAGGCGCTGCGTCGGATCACCGAGGGTGCGGCCATGATTCGCTCCAAGGGCGAGGCCGGCACCGGCGACGTCTCCAACGCGGTCACCCACATGCGTACCATCCGAGCCGAGCTCGGCCGGCTGCACGGCATGGCCAAGGACGAGCTGTACGTGGCTGCCAAGGAGCTCCAGGCGCCCTACGACCTGGTCGCCGAGGTGGCCGCCCTGGGCAAGCTGCCCGTGGTGCTCTTCACCGCCGGCGGCATCGCCACCCCGGCCGACGCGGCGATGATGATGCAGCTCGGCGCCGAGGGTGTGTTCGTCGGGTCGGGCATCTTCAAGTCCGGCAACCCCGAGCAGCGGGCCGAGGCCATCGTGAAGGCCACCACCTTCTTCGACGACCCCGACGTGGTCGCCAAGGTCTCGCGCGGACTGGGCGAGGCCATGGTCGGCATCAACGTCGACGAGATCCCGCAGCCGCACCGGCTCGCCGAGCGCGGCTGGTGACCCGGACCCGCAGCCACACCCGGCCCCGCCCCTGGCCCGTCGCCGTCCCCGTCGCGGGCTCTCGGGTCACGCCGGTGAAGATCGGTGTGCTCGCCCTGCAGGGTGACGTGCGCGAGCACCTCAGGGCGCTGGCCGGGCTGGGCGTCACCCCGATCGGCGTACGCCGCCCCGCGGAGCTGGCCGAGGTCGACGGGCTGGTGATCCCCGGTGGCGAGTCCACCACGATGGCCAAGCTGGCCCGCACGTTCGAGCTGTTCGAGCCGTTGCGCGAGCGGATCGGGGCCGGCATGCCGACGTTCGGGACCTGTGCCGGGATGATCCTGCTCGCCGACCGGATCCAGGACGGCACCTCCGACCAGGAGACCCTCGGCGGCCTCGACATCACCGTGCGCCGCAACGCCTTCGGTCGGCAGGTGGACTCCTTCGAGGAGGACCTGAGCGTCGCCGGGATCGCCGAGCCGGTGCACGCCGTGTTCATCCGCGCCCCCTGGGTCGAGGAGAGCGCCGCGCGCGTGGAGGTGCTCGCACGTGTCGAGCACGGGCCGGCCGCAGGTAGGATCGTCGCGGTCCGCCAGGGTGTGCTGATGGCGACGTCGTTCCACCCCGAGGTGGGTGGCGACGACCGGCTGCACCGCCTGTTCGTGGACCTGATCCTGACCTCGTAGGGAAGAGAGCGCATGTCCGGCCACTCCAAATGGGCGACCACGAAGCACAAGAAGGCCGTCGTCGACGCCCGTCGCGGCAAGATGTTCGCGAAGCTGATCAAGAACATCGAGGTCGCGGCCCGGATGGGTGGCGGTGACGTCACCGGCAACCCGACGCTCTACGACGCGATCCAGAAGGCCAAGAAGTCGTCGGTGCCCAACGACAACATCGAGCGCGCGGTCAAGCGCGGTTCGGGTGCCGAGGCCGGCGGGGCCGACTACACGACGATCATGTACGAGGGCTACGGGCCCTCGGGCGTGGCGATGCTCATCGAGTGCCTCACCGACAACAAGAACCGGGCCGCCATGGAGGTCCGCACCGCGATGACCCGCAACGGCGGCTCGCTCGCCGACCCGGGCTCGGTGTCGTTCCTGTTCCACCGCAAGGGCGTCGTGGTGGTGCCGGTCGAGCAGGAGAACAAGGTGGTCACCGAGGACGACATCCTCGAGGCGACCCTGGAGGCCGGTGCCGACGCGGTCAACGACCTGGGCGAGGCCTTCGAGGTGATCAGCGAGGCCACCGACCTGGTCGCCGTACGTACGGCGCTGCAGGCGGCCGGGGTCGACTACGACTCCGCCGACGCGTCGTTCGTGCCCGATCTCCAGGTCGAGCTCGACAAGGACGGCGCCGGCAAGGTGTTCCGGCTGGTCGACGCTCTCGAGGACCTCGACGACGTGCAGAACGTCTACGCCAACTTCGACGTGAGCGACGAGGTCATGGAGGAGCTCGACGACTGACGGCGTGGCGGAGCGGCTGCAGCGGGGCAGCCACGTAGATTCATGTCCGAACAGGTGTTCGGACGACAAGGATGTGGCATGCGTGTGCTCGGCATCGACCCCGGCCTGACCCGCTGCGGTCTCGGCGTGGTCGACGGTGACGTCGGCAGGCCCCTGCACCTGGTCGACGTGGGCGTGGTGCGCACCTCCGCCGACCTGCCGATCCCGCAGCGACTGATGCTCATCGAGCGGGGCATCGAGGAGTGGCTGGAGCGGCTGCAGCCCGACGCCGTTGCCGTCGAGCGGGTCTTCGCCCGCTCCGACGTGAGCACCATCATGGGCACCGCCCAGGCCAGCGGCCTGGCGATGGTGGCCGCCGCCCGCCGCGGGCTGCCGGTGGCCATGCACACCCCCAGCGAGGTGAAGGCCGCGGTCTCCGGCAACGGACGGGCCGACAAGGCCCAGGTCGGGGCGATGGTGGCCCGGCTGCTCCGGCTCAGCGAGGTGCCCAAGCCCGCCGACTCCGCCGACGCGCTGGCGTTGGCGATCACCCACATCTGGCGCGGTGGCGCCCAGAACAGGATCGAGAAGGCGCTGGCCCAGGCCGCCGACCAGGCAACGGCCCGGGCCGCCGGGAGGACCCGATGATTGCGTTCGTCAGCGGCGAGGTCGCCGCCGTGACCCTTTCCAGTGCCGTCCTCGAGGTCGGCGGCGTCGGCCTCGAGCTGATGTGTACGCCGAACACGCTGGCCACCCTGCGCGAGGGCACCCGGGCCACCCTGCCGACCAGCATGGTGGTGCGCGAGGAGTCGCTGACCCTCTTCGGCTTCCTCGACGACGACGAGAAGTCCTGCTTCGAGCTGCTCCAGACCGCCAGCGGGGTGGGCCCCAAGCTGGCCCAGGCGATGCTCGCCGTGCTCCCGCCCGACGACCTGCGCCGTGCGGTCACCAGCGAGGACGTCAAGACCCTGACCCGGGTGCCCGGAATCGGGCAGAAGGGCGCTCAGCGGATCATCTTGGAGCTCAAGGACCGGCTGGGGGCACCCCTCGGGTCCGCGGTCGCCCGACCCGGACGCCCGACGGCAGTCGCACCCTGGCGCGACCAGGTGCACCAGGGACTGGTCGGTCTCGGCTGGTCGGCCAAGGAGGCCGACCGGGCCGTCGACGGAGTGGCCCCCGAGGCCGGGGACGCCCCTGACGTGGGCGCCCTGCTGCGCTCGGCCCTGCGCACCCTGAGCAAGGCCTGACGTGGATCGCTTCGACGCCGCGGAGGAGTTCCGGCTCTCCGAGCTGGCCTCCTCCGACCTCACCATGGCCGAGGTCGACGTGGAGGGCGACGAGCGCGCCATCGAGGCGGCGCTGCGGCCGCGCACCCTCGACGAGGTCATCGGTCAGGGCCGGGTGCGAGAGCAGCTCGGCCTGGTCCTCGAGGCTGCCCAGCAGCGCGGCCGCGCGCCCGACCATGTGCTGCTCTCCGGCCCGCCCGGGCTGGGCAAGACCACGCTGGCGATGATCATCGCCGCCGAGATGGCCACCCCGCTGCGGCTCACCAGCGGCCCGGCGATCACCCACGCCGGCGACCTCGCCGCGATCCTCTCCGGGATGAACGAGGGCGACGTGCTCTTCGTCGACGAGATCCATCGGATGTCGCGCCCAGCCGAGGAGATGCTCTACATGGCCATGGAGGACTTCCGGGTCGACGTGATCATCGGCAAGGGGCCCGGCGCCACCGCCATCCCGCTGGAGATCCCGCCCTTCACACTGGTCGGGGCCACCACCCGTGCCGGTCTGCTGCCCGGGCCGCTGCGCGACCGGTTCGGCTTCACCGGGCACCTGGAGTTCTACGAGCCGCACGAGCTCGACCTGATCGTGCACCGCTCGGCCGGCCTGCTCGACGTCGAGCTCACCGACGAGGGCTCGGTCGAGATCGCCTCGCGCAGCCGGGGCACACCGCGGATCGCCAACCGGCTGCTGCGCCGGGTGCGCGACTTCGCCCAGGTGCGTGCCGACGGGGTGGTCACCCTCGGGGTCGCGCAGCGGGCGCTCGACCTCTACGAGGTGGACGAGTCGGGGCTCGACCGGCTCGACCGGGCCGTGCTCGACGTACTGTGCCGCCGCTTCGGTGGGGGACCGGTCGGGGTCTCCACCCTGGCCGTCGCGGTCGGTGAGGAACGGGAGACCGTGGAGGAGGTCGCCGAGCCGTTCC
>JBBQRV010000126.1:0-10330 GCA_038214475.1 Propionibacteriales bacterium
TCAGGTAGGTCGAGGCGGAGACGATCGGGCCGCCGATGCCGCGGTCCTTGGCGATCTTCGCCGCACGGACGGCGTCGATGATGACGCCGGCCGAGTTGGGCGAGTCCCAGACCTCGAGCTTGTACTCCATGTTCAGGGGCACGTCGCCGAACGCGCGGCCCTCGAGGCGCACGTAGGCCCACTTGCGGTCGTCGAGCCACTGGATGTAGTCGGACGGGCCGATGTGCACGTTGCGGGCACCGAGGTCGTGGCCGATGTTGGAGGTCACGGCCTGGGTCTTGGAGACCTTCTTGGACTCGAGCCGGTCGCGCTCGAGCATGTTCTTGAAGTCCATGTTGCCGCCGACGTTGAGCTGGTAGGTGCGGTCGAGCACCACGCCGCGGTCCTCGAACAGCTTGGCCAGCACCCGGTGGGTGATGGTCGCGCCGACCTGGGACTTGATGTCGTCACCGATGATCGGGACACCGGCGTCCTCGAACTTCTTGGCCCACACGGGGTCGGAGGCGATGAACACGGGCAGTGCGTTGACGAAGGCGACCTTCGCGTCGATCGCGCACTGTGCGTAGAACTTGTCGGCCGCCTCGGAGCCCACCGGGAGGTAGGAGACGAGCACGTCGGCCTGGGTGTCCTTGAGGACCTGGACGATGTCCACGGCCTCGGCGTCGGACTCCTCGATGGTCTCGCGGTAGTACTTGCCGAGTCCGTCGAGGGTGTGACCGCGCTGGACGGTGATGCCGGTGGGCGGCACGTCCGCGATCTTGATGGTGTTGTTCTCGGAGGCCTGGGTGGCCTCGGCCAGGTCGAAGCCGACCTTCTTGGCGTCGACGTCGAACGCGGCGACGAACTCGACGTCGGAGACGTGGTAGTCACCGAACATCACGTGCATCAGGCCCGGGACGGTCGCGTCCGGGTCGGCGTTCTTGTAGTACTCGACGCCCTGGATCAGGGACGTGGCGCAGTTGCCCACTCCCACGATTGCTACTCGTACGGAGCCCATCGGCTGTCCTCTTTCACTCGGTGTTCCATCACGTGCCCCGGTGGGGGTGGCGTGTCACGCCGCGGCGTCCGGTGCCGCGACGGTTGCTTCAGGTCTGGCTCAGGTCGGGGTGGTCGGCGCGCGGTGGCGTCGGGCCCTCGGTGCTGCTGCGCTCGGCGTTGATCAGGTCGGAGAGCCAGCGGACCTCACGCTCCACGGACTCCACACCGTGGCGCTGCAGCTCCGCGGCGTACCGGTCGACCTCGGCCTGGGTGCGCTTGAGCTGGGTCTGCACCCGCTCGAGCCGCTCCTGCAGTCGGGTACGACGACCCTCCAGCACCCGCAGCCGGATCTCCATGTCGGTGCGCGCGAAGAACGCGAACCGGATGTCGAAGTTGTCGTCCTCCCAGGCGGCGGGCCCCACCTCGGACATCAGCCGGGTGAACTCCGCGGTGCCCAGGTCCGTGACCCGGTAGGTGATGCGCTGGCGTCGACCGGGGGCCACCGGGGCGACCTCTTCCTCGATCCACGCGGCACGCAGCATCTTCTTCAGGGCGGGGTAGAGCGAGCCGTAGGACAGCAGCCGACCCCAGCCGAGCATCACGTTGAGCCGCTTGCGCAGCTCGTAGCCGTGCATGGGTGACTCGTGCAGCAGTCCGAGGACTGCCAGCTCGATGGTCTCTCCGCGCCTTGCCACAGACCTATCGTAGCGATATATCAGCGAAGCGCAAAAGCGGTGTCCTCCCTGACAACGTCTACTCTGGAGGGAACCGCCAGACGAGGACGTGGCACGTCCCGACCACGCCCCCTATGACGACGGAGTTCCCGAGTGAGTGCAAAGCGCCGGGCCGCAGGCCCTGCCGTGACGAAGTCCGCGCCGAAGAAGCGCGGCAAGAAGCCCGGCCAGAAGCCCGGTGAGAAGCCCAAGCGCTCCGGCCGCGCCCGGCTGCGCAAGGTGCTGCTGTGGCTGGTGACCCTGGGCCTGGTCGGCGCGCTGGTGATCGGCATCGCCGGCTACGTGGTCTACAAGCGGACCACCATCCCGGACCCGAACGCCGACTTCCTCACCGAGACGTCGCACATCTACTACGAGGACGGCAAGACCGAGCTCGGTCAGCTCGCCGTGCAGCGTCGCGACAGCATCACCTACGACCAGATGCCCGCGTGCATCAAGCAGGCAGTCGTCGATGCCGAGAACCGCACGTTCTGGACCGACAAGGGCCTCGACCCCAAGGGCATCATCCGCGCGGCGTTCAGCAACGCCCAGGGCAACGCCACCCAGGGCGCGTCCACCATCACCCAGCAGTACGTCAAGATCCTGTACCTGACCCAGGAGCGCAGCCTCAAGCGCAAGGTCAAGGAGGCCTTCCTCTCGCTGAAGGTGCAGAACGAGTACAGCAAGCAGGAGATCCTCGAGGGCTACCTCAACACCATCTACTTCGGGCGCGGTGCCTACGGCATCCAGGCCGCCTCCCGCGCGTACTTCGACAAGGACGCCAAGAAGCTCAAGCTGAAGCA
Organism: Propionibacteriales bacterium; assembly: GCA_038214475.1. Lineage (GTDB taxonomy): Bacteria > Actinomycetota > Actinomycetes > Propionibacteriales > Nocardioidaceae > Nocardioides. The sequence continues at coordinate 2,495 of JBBQRV010000126.1, forward strand.
GTGCGCCGTGCTCGCCAGCGTCGTCAACAACCCGGTGGGCCTCGACCCCGCCAACGGCAAGGACTCCAAGGCCGCGCTCAAGGACCGCTACTCCTACGTGCTGCGCAGCATGGGCGAGGTCGGTGACATCACCCCCGAGGAGGCGACCGCGGCGAGCACGTCGCTGCCCAAGTTCCCCAAGATCAAGGCGCAGGACACCTACGGCGGCCAGCGCGGCCACGCGCTGACCCTGGTCAAGGACCAGCTGCTCGCGCTCACCGGCAAGGACGGCAAGCCGCTCTTCTCCGAGGACCAGATCGCCGGGGGCGGGCTCAAGGTCACCACCACCCTGTCCGCCAAGGTGATGCAGGCCGACGAGCAGGGCGTGCTCGAGGTGCGACCCGACCTGAAGCGCAAGGCCGATCGCCAGCTGCACGTGGGCGTGGCCAGCGTGGAGCCGGGCACCGGGGCGCTGCGCGGCTTCTACGGCGGCCAGGACTTCCTGGACTCCCAGCTCAACTGGGCCACCCAGCGCGGCATGGCCGGGTCCACCATGAAGGCCTTCACGCTGGCCGCGGCGATCACCGACGGCTACTCCCTCAAGGACACCTTCAACGGCAACTCGCCCTACGAGTTCCCCGACGGGCTCACAGTGCGCAACGAGGGCAGCGGGTACGACGGCCTGGGCACCGACTACGGCGCCGCCGTCAGCATGACCAAGGCGATGGAGGACTCCATCAACACCGCCTTCGTCGACATGACGGTGGGCATGGACGACGGCCCGGCCAGGATCTTCGAGGCGGCCCGGGCGATGGGTCTGCCCCCCGACAAGACCAACCCGAAGTACCCCGGCATCCCGGCGACGAGCGTCGACCTGACCGCCGACGACCAGCTCATCTCGCTCGGCAAGGCCCGGGTGAGCCCGGTCAACATGGCCAACTCCTACGCGACCATCGCCAACGGTGGCAAGCGGGCGGACGTCTACGTGGTCGAGAAGGTCGAGGACCGGTTCGGCGAGACCCTCTACGACCACAAGGTGAGCGACAAGCAGGTCATCGACGCCGACATCGACAGCGACGTCTCCTACGCCATGCAGCAGGTCGTCCAGGCCGGCACCGGCACCGCCGCCCAGGCGATCCAGCGTCCGGCCGCCGGCAAGACCGGCACCGCCACCAACGGCAACGACGACGTGTCGTCGTCGTGGTTTGTCGGGTTCACGCCGCAGCTCTCGACCGCGGTGATGTACGTGCGTGGTGACGGCGACGACCAGCTCGACGGAGGCTGGCTCCCGGACTACAACGGCCTGGCCGGCTACTTCGGCGCCAACTACCCCGCCCGCACCTGGGCGGCGGTGATGGGGAAGGCGCTCGACGGCGAGCCGGTCGAGCAGTTCCCGCCGCCGGCGAACGTCGACGGTGAGGCACCGCAGTCCGGGCACGAGTACGTGCCGCCGCCGCCCAAGCCGACCAAGAAGCCGACGAAGACGCCGACCCCGACCCCGTCGGACACGCCGACCCCGACCCCGACCCCCACGCCGACCCCGTCGGACACGCCGACCCCGACCCCGACGCCGACGCCGACCGACCCTCCGAGCACGAGCCCGCCGCCGTCACCGGTCCTGCCGAAGGGCTCCTCGGCCGCCCCGCGTGCCTCTACGACGGGCGCCGCACCGCGTTGACCGATCCGGTGGTCGCGCCCACCCAGGACGACCCGGTCGCGCGCAACCTGAGCGAGGTCGTCGGCGGCCCGTCGGGCGAGCACTCGGCGGGCCATCGCTGGTGGATGCCGGTGCGGGTGCTGCTGGCCGTCACCGCCGTCTGCTTCGCGCTCGGGATGGTGCAGAAGCAGGGCTGCTACGACGAGACCTGGCAGAACGGCCAGCAGCGCTACGCGCAGATGTGCTACTCCGACCTGCCCTACCTCTACACCGGCCGTGGCTTCGCGGAGCTCGACTGGCCCTACAGCTCCGACCCGGAGGTCCGGGCCCGCTACCAGACCATGGAGTACCCAGCGGTGATCTCCTACTTCGCGTGGGGCACGGCGGTGCTCACCCATCTGGCCTCGGGTGCTCCTGACCTCGAGCCACGCGGCAACCGCCCGGTCGACGAGCTGTGGGGACAGCCCGGCGTGGTCGACGAGGTGCGCGTCTTCGTCACCGTGTCGGCCCTGTTCCTCGCCTTGGCCGCCCTGGTCTCCGCGTGGTTCCTGGCCGGGGTGAATCCACGCCGGCCGTGGGACGCGCTCGCCTTCGCGGCCTCGCCGACGCTGCTGCTCACCGGACTGGTCAACTGGGACCTGCTGGCGGTCGTCCTGGTGGCCGGGGCACTGTGGGCCTGGGCGCGGGGCAGACCCGTGCTGACCGGGGCGCTGATCGGTCTCGGGGTGGCCACCAAGCTCTATCCGCTGCTGCTTCTCGGCGGGGTCCTGGTGATCTGCCTGCGCCGTGGCCGACTCCCCGAGCTCGCCAAGGTGGTGGGTGCGGCCGGGGCGGCCTGGCTGCTGGCGAACGCTCCGGCGTACCTCTCCGGCGCGGCGCAGTGGCGGGTCTTCTGGACCTTCAACTCCGAGCGCGGTGCCGACCTGGGCTCACTGTGGCTGGTGCTCTCCCAGGCCACCGGGCACACCTTCACGGCGGCGAGCATCAACGCCGCGTCGTGGCTCTCCCTGGCGGCCTGGTGCGTGGCCGTGCTGGTGATCGGCCTGCGCGCCCCCGAGACACCGCGGCTGGCCCAGCTCGGGTTCCTGATCGTGGCCGGCTTCCTGCTGGTCAACAAGGTCTACTCGCCGCAGTACGTGCTCTGGCTGCTGCCGCTCGCGGTGCTGGCGCGACCCCGGCTGCGCGATCAGCTGGTCTGGCAGGCCGGGGAGATCTTCTACTTCTGCTGCGTCTGGTGGTACCTCGCGGGCTACCTCGACAGCGGCGCCAGCGACGGCCGCTCGACGGTGTACTGGGTCGCGATCGTGGTCAGGATGCTGGCCGAGCTCTACCTGGTGGCGATGGTGGTCCGCGACCTCCTGTACCCGTGGCACGACCCGGTGCAGCGCGGGGACGAGCCGGACGACTACGACAGGACGACCCGGTCGAACCAGGTGGCGGTGTAGCGCACCCGTACCTCGACCTGGTCGCCGATGGCCGGCACCAGCGCGCCCTGCGGCAGGAAGAGCATCGAGGCCTGCATGTGGGGGGGCTCGGCGAAGAGCCGCTGCTTGCCGAAGATCGAGTACGGCGAGCGCACGAAACCGACCGCGTCCAGGCCACCGCGGGCCAGAGTGGCGGCCCGGGCCTTGATGGACAGGTCACCCGAGGGTGACTCGAGACCGATGCCGTGCGCGGTCCCGCCGCTGACGACCAGGATGGTGCCCGCCTTGGGCGCCGTGCGGCCCCGGTAGCCGAAGGTGTCGCCACGCTCCACCGGGTGGCTGTCGAGCACGGTGGCGGTGACCGCGAGGGCGGAGCGATCGCCGAGCCACAGGTCGGTGCCGACCCGCGGGCGGATCGTGAAGTCGGCGTACGACGCCCGGAGTGCGGTCAGGTCGGCACGGGTGAGGTGGCTGACCCAGATCGTGGTCGTGTGGAGACCGGACGCGACCACGTCGGTCATCAGCCGCTGGGCCTGCGAGAGGTTGGAGCCCGACGACAGCGGCAGGTGGAAGGCGACGCCCTCGAGCCGTGCCTCGGGGTGCCGGGTCACCACGGCGGCGGCGTCGCGGAGCTCGCGGGCGGTCATCCCGTGCCGCAGCATGGAGGTCATCCGCTCGACGACGAACCGGGCCCGCGGGTCGCGGGTGAGCAGGTCCTCCAGGTCGGCCACCCGACTGACGGTGTGGATCACCCGGTCGCTGGGCGCCAACCCCACGGGCGTGCCGAACGGGCGCCAGGGGCTGAGCACCACCAGGTCGCCCGGGAACTCGGTCGGGACCGGGCCGGTGAGGTCGCCGAGCTCGTCGTAGGTACCGATCGCGACGGTGTCGACGCCGAGCCGGTGCGCCTCGGCGGCGAGCCGGGCCGCACCGAAGCCGTAGCCGTTGCCCTTGATGACCGGGACCAGGCCCGGTGTGGTCTCCGCGAACCGGCACACGTGGGCGCGCCAGCGGTCGCCGTCGACGGTGAGCGTGAGGGACATGTCAGCGCCGCCGCAGGTAGAGCTCGAAGGCCTTGTAGAGCGCGCGATTGACCGGCAGGTCCCACTCGCCGGCGTACTCGACGGCGTCGCCTCCGGTGCCGACCTTGAACTGGATCAGGCCGACGTGGCTGTCGTCGGGCTCCAGGGTGTCGGTGATGCCGCGCAGGTCGTAGACGTCGGCGCCGGCTTCGAGCGAGGCCTGGATCATCGCCCACTGGACGGCGTTGGAAGCGCGCACGTCGCGCTTCTCGGTCGCCGAGGCGCCGTAGGAGTACCAGACGTGGGTGCCGACCCGGATCCAGATCGTGCTGGCTACCAGGTCGCCCTCGTGCCGGGCCAGGAACAGCCGGATCCGGTCCGGCTCCTCGGCGAGCAGGGACTCGAACATGGTCCGGAAGTAGCCGAGCGGCCGCGGGGTGAAGTGGTCGCGCTCGGCGGTGTGCACGTAGAGGTCGTGGAAGAGCTTGAGGTCGTCGAGCCCGCCCGAGGTGACCTCGACCCCCTCCTTGGCGGCCTTCTTGATGTTGCGCCGCCACAGCTGGTTCATGCCCTTGAGGACGTCGTCCTCTGTCTTGGCCGAGCCGTCAGCGTGCCGCAGCGGCACCTGGAAGTTGTACTGCGGCTGACCGGCCGCGAAGCCCTCGTCGACGGCCTGCAGCCGCCAGCCCAGCTCGTTGAGCTGGGAGACCACCCGGGCGCCGGCCTGGCTGCGCTCCTGGGGCGGGAGGTCGCCGAGACGGTGTACGGCGTCGTCGGCGACGCCGGCCTTGACCTGGGCTGCCGACCAGCGTGCGGTGACCACCGGCGGGCCCATCCGGATGCCGAAGGCGCCCTGCTTCTTGAGGTGGGCCACCATCGGGTCCAGCCAGGCTGCCAGGTCGTCGGTGTCCCAGTCGATGACCGGGCCCTCCGGCAGGTAGGCCAGCGAGCGCTTCAGCCGGGGAAGCCGGCGGTAGAGGACCAGGGCGACCCCGACCAGCAGGCCGTCGCGCTGCCATCCGATCGACTCCGTCCCCCAGTCGGACTTCACCCGAGCCCAGGCAGGTGTCTGCAGGAAGCTGGCCGAGTGCTGGCCGCGGAGGAAGTCGAGGTGCTCGCTCTCGGAGATCGGCCGGACGGTCAGGCGGGGGGAGGTCACGGCCCTGAGGCTACCCGAGCAGGACAGGCCGGAATCCCACGGTGCGCGGCCCGACGCCGGGTGGGCGCGGCAGTGCGTTGACACCGATTTCGGGGGACTCCTAGTCTGACTCCCCCATCGGCACCGCGCCGTCCACGCCCCCACCCCGGAGGGCCGGGTGAAGAAACTCGCGGACGTCCTCGCCCCACCGCGACTGGGGGGCGGCTTCCGGCGACTGGTCGCGGCGAACTGGTGGAGCAACCTCGGCGACGGGATGGCGCTGTCTGCGGGCCCGCTGCTCATCGCCGCGCAGACCCGCTCACCGCTGCTGATCGCGCTGTCCGGCCTGCTGCTCAGGCTCCCGTGGCTGCTGTTCGGCCTGCACGCCGGCGTGCTGGCCGACCGGGTCGACCGGCGGCTGTTGGTGGTCGTCTGCGACCTGCTCCGCATCGGTGTGGTGGCCGGGATGGCCCTCAGCATCGCGACCGACCGCGTGAACGTGGGCGTGATCCTGGTCGCGATGTTCCTCACCGGCGTCGCCGAGGTGTTCGCCGACTCGGCCACGTCCACGCTGCTGCCGATGCTCGTGGACGGCGGCGACCTGGGTCTGGGTTCGGCGCGGATGGGGTCGGCGTACCTGCTGATGAACCAGATGATCGGACCACCGCTGGGCGCCGCGCTCTTCGGTGTCGGGATGGCCTGGCCGTTCCTCGGGCAGATCGTCTGCGGCCTGGTCGCCGTCCGGCTGATCTCCCGGATCCGGCTCCCCGCACTGTCGCGGGAGCGCGGCTCTGCCGGCACGGGTGTGGGCCGGGAGCTGGCCGCCGGCCTGCGGTTCGCATGGCGCACCCAGGCAGTGCGGACCCTGGTCCTGGCCACGGTCGGCTTCAACGTGATGCTCGGGGCCGGCATGTCCGTGCTGGTCCTCTACGCGACCGAGCAGCTGCACCTGGGCGAAGTGGGATTCGGGCTCCTCACCAGCTCGCTCGCGGTCGGCGGCGTGCTCGGCACCGTCTGCTACCAGCGGATCGAGGCCGGGCTGGGTGTGCTGCGGATCCTGCGCTGGGGGCTGGTGCTCGAGACCCTGACCCACCTCGGGTTCGCCCTCACCACGCACGGCTGGGTGGCACTGGGCCTGATGTTCGTGCTCGGCGGGCACTCGTTCGTGTGGTCGACCGCGTCGCGCGCGGTCCGGCTGCGCGCCGTACCCCTCGACCTGCAGGGCCGGGTGGGCGGGATCTACCTGGTGGGCGTCTTCGGGACGATGGCCGTGGGACAGCTGGCCGGGGGGCTGCTCGCGAGCGCCTGGGGCGTCGCGGCGCCGTTCTGGTTCGGCTTCGCCGGCTGTGCCGTGGTCCTCACCCTGCTGTGGCGCCAGCTGCCGTTGGTGTCCGAGGCGGACGCCGCCGCCCTGGCCGCGGCCCGCGACGCCCCCGACCCGTGAGGGGTCGCCGTGGGGGCACACAACGAAGGCGATCCGAGCAGCCCCCCGCGCCGCTCGGATCCCCTCTTGGGTTGGGAAAGGAGAGTCCCATTCAGTTGTGCCCTCCAAGAGCGGACACCCGGGGGTCAGATACGTCGGACGCCGAGAAAGTTGGAGAACTTCTGGGAGGGTCGGAACAGGGCGTCACGAGCTCTCCGGGAACTGATGTCTAGACCGGGTATCAACGGCCGACGTCGGCCCTCTTGTGGGGTGTGAGAATGCAACCGATGACGGTGAGCGATTCTCGGTCCGACCGGGCCGACAACCTCTGGAGTCAGTGCGCGGACTGCTTCGAGCACTGGATGGACGGGGACGCCACCGCACTGGACGACCTGGTGGCGTTGATGACGCCGGTGCTCTGGCACGTGGTCCGGGCCTATCGGTTGTCGGAGGAGTCCGCCGAGGACGTCATCCAGACCACGTGGCTGGCGCTGGTGCGTCGCCGCGAGGCCATTCTCGAGCCGACCGCCATCGGCGGCTGGCTCACCACGACCGCCCGCCGTGAGGCGTGGCGCGTCGGGAAGACGGGAACGAAGGCGATCGCAGTGGAGGACGAGGAGCTCGCGGTACGGCTGCCCCGGCAGCGCTCCGCGGAGGCGTCCGCCGTGGAGACCGACGAGAACGCGCGACTCTGGGGCGCGGTCGACCAGCTCCCCGAGCGGTGCCGGCGGCTGCTGCGGATCGTCGCCTTCGAGAACCGTCCCGACTACGCCCAGCTGGCGACCGATCTCGGGATGCCTGTCGGGAGCATCGGCCCCACACGGGGTCGGTGCCTGGCCAAATTGCGCGTGGCGCTGATGCAGACAGGAGGTCTGTCATGACCGAGATGAGTCGCGAGGCGCTGCTCGGCGTCGTACGCCGGGTGTGGACCGAGCGAGACCCCGTCCCCAAGGGGATGACCGGTCGGATGCAGGCCCTGGTGGCCTCCGAGCTGGGCACGGAGTTCGACCTCGACTACGAGCTGCTCACCCTGATCGAGCGGTCGCACGAACTGACCGGCACCCGCGGCGGGTCGGCGTACACGCTGCAGTTCGCGCACGGCGACGTGGCCCTGCTGGTGCGGGCCGCCGGGGAGGAGCAGCCCGGTGACGGTGCGCGCCTCGACGGCTGGCTCGCACCGGCCACGCCGATGA
>JBBQRV010000127.1:0-10308 GCA_038214475.1 Propionibacteriales bacterium
GCCTGATCTGACGCTGACCCGTCGTAGACGTACACCTCACCGTGTACATCTACGACGGGTCGGCTGACTTGCTCAGCGGGTGGGGATGGAGGCGACGGAGATCAGCAGCCCCACGCCGAGCGCGACGAACAGCACCACGTCGACCAGCCGACGCCGCACGTGCAGCATCCCGGCCTGCGACTCGGGCAGCACCAGGCGCGCGGCGGCCGCACCCAGGAAGGACAGCCCGATCCAGACCACCCCGGTGCGCCAGTGCCCGGTCGCCCCCAGGCCGACGCCGACGAGCGTGGCGGCGAGCACGGCGAGGAAGACCAAGCCGCCCAGGGTGGAGGGGTAGCGGCGGATCTCCTGCGGCACCTCGGCCGCGGGATCGGCGAACTCCGAGAGCCCCTGCTCCTCGTGCTCCGGGGTCGGCTCGACCGTGGGCACGCTCAGCCCAGCGCCTTCTCGGCGATGCCCACGATGTTGGACAGCAGCATCGCCCGCGTCATCGGGCCCACTCCACCCGGGTTGGGCGACACCCAGCCGGCGACGTCCCAGACGTCCTCGGCCACGTCACCGGCGATCTTGCCGTCGACCCGCGACACCCCGACGTCGAGCACCGCGGCGCCCGGCTTGACCATCGCGCCGGTGACGATGCCCGGCACGCCGGCCGCCGCGACCACGATGTCGGCCCGGGCCACGTGCGCGGCCAGGTCGACGGTGCCGGTGTGGCAGAGCGTGACCGTGGCGTTCTCCGAGCGCCGGGTGAGCAGCAGCCCGAGCGGACGCCCGACGGTGATGCCACGCCCGACCACGACCACCTCGGCGCCCGCGATCGGCACGTCGTGGCGGCGCAGCAGCTCGACGATGCCGTACGGCGTGCACGGCAGCGGCGCCTCGGTGCCCAGCACCAGCCAGCCCAGGTTGGTCGGGTGCAGGCCGTCGGCGTCCTTTGCCGGGTCGATCAGGCCGAGCACCCGGTTCTCGTCGCGGCCCCGCGGCAACGGCAGCTGCACGATGTAGCCGGTGCAGGCCGGGTCCTGGTTGAGGGTGCGTACGGCGTCCTCGATCTCGGCCTGCGACGCGGTCTCGGGCAGGTCGATGCGCAGCGACTCGATGCCGACCTCGGCGCAGTCCTTGTGCTTGCCGTTGACGTACCACCGCGACCCGGGGTCGTCGCCGACGAGCAGGGTGCCCAGACCGGGGACCACACCGCGCTCGCGCAGCGCGGCGACCCGGGAGCCCAGCTCGCCCTTGATCGCGGCCGCGGTGGCAGTGCCGTCGAGCTTCTGAGCGGTCATACGGGCCATCCTGTCATCGCGGCGTGCGGTGTTCGAGTCGGAGCTGCTGGGAGTCGAGGCTCAGTGCGCGAAGTGCCGGGTGCCCGTGAAGTACATGGTGACGCCGGCCACCCTGGCCGCCTCGACGGTGAGCTCGTCGCGCACCGATCCCCCCGGCTGCACGATCGCCTTCACACCGGCGTCGAGCAGGATCTGGGGCCCGTCCTCGAACGGGAAGAACGCATCCGAGGCCGCCACCGAGCCGGCCGCCCGCTCCCCCGCCCGCTCGACCGCGAGCCGGCACGAGTCGACCCGGTTGACCTGACCCATGCCGACGCCGACCGAGGCGCCGTCGCGGGCCAGCAGGATCGCGTTGGACTTGGCCGCCCTGCACGCCGTCCACGCGAAGGCGAGGTCGGCCAGCGTCGCCTCGTCGGCGGGCTCGCCGCTGGCCAGCGTCCAGGTGGCCGGGTCGTCGCCGTCGGCGTCGACGTGGTCGCGCTGCTGCACCAGCAGCCCGCCCGAGATCGGCCGCATCTCCACGCCGCCGGCGGTGAGCGGCTCGCAGACCAGCAGCCGGATGTTCTTCTTCGCAGCCAGCACCTCGACCGCGCCCTCGTCGTACGACGGAGCGACGACCACCTCGGTGAAGACCTCGGCCACCTGGCGTGCCATCTCGACCGACACCGGCCGGTTTGTGGCGATCACGCCGCCGAACGCCGAGACCGGGTCGCACTCGTGGGCCTTCCGGTGCGCCTCGGCGATGTCGGAGCCGACCGCGATCCCACACGGGTTGGCGTGCTTGATCACGGCGACCGCCGGACGGTCGAAGTCGTACGCCGCCCGCCGCGCTGCGTCGGCGTCGACGTAGTTGTTGTAGGACATCTCCTTGCCGTGCAGCTGGGTGGCCTGCGCCAGCCCCGGACCGAGCTCGTTGACGTAGAGGGCCGCGGCCTGGTGCGGGTTCTCGCCGTAGCGCAGCACCGCGGACTTCTCCCAGGTGCCGCCCATCCAGGCCGGGAAACCGGTGCCGTCGGAGGAGTCGGTGAGCACGTTGCCCATCCACGACGCCACCGCCACGTCGTACGTCGCGGTGTGCACGAACGCCTCGGCGGCCAGCGTGCGTCGCTCGGCCAGCGTGAACCCACCCTCGGCGGCCGCCCGGAGCACGTCGGCGTAGCGCTCGGGCGAGGTGACGATGGCGACCGACGGGTGGTTCTTGGCGGCCGCGCGCACCATCGACGGACCGCCGATGTCGATCTGCTCGACGCAGTCGTCGGGGGTCGCGCCCGACGCGACGGTCTGGGTGAACGGGTAGAGGTTCGACACCACCAGGTCGAACGGCTCGACGCCCAGGTCGGCGAGCTGCTGCACATGGGACTCGAGGCGACGGTCGGCGAGGATCCCGGCGTGCACGCGCGGGTGCAGCGTCTTGACCCGGCCGTCGAGGCACTCGGGGAAGCCGGTGAGGTCCTCCACCTTCGTGACCGGGACGCCCAACCCCTCGATCAGGGCGGCCGAGCCGCCGGTGGACACCAGGGCCACGCCGGCGCCGTGCAGCCCACGGACCAGCTCCTCGAGCCCGGACTTGTCGTAGACGGAGACCAGCGCGCGCTTCAGCGGGATCCGGGAGTGGTCGTCAGCGGTGGTCATCGGCCGAACCGCACCTTCCTTTCGGTGATGGTGAATCCTTCGCGGGCCAGGCGGCCCACGTTGTCGACGAGCATCCGGCGTTCGGCCGACTTGATCCGCTCGTGCAGTGCGGCGACGTCGTCGGTGTCCTCCACCGGCACGACCGCCTGGGCCACGATCGGCCCGGTGTCGACTCCGTCGTCGACGACGAACAGCGTGGCACCGGTGACCTTGACGCCGTACGCCAGGGCATCCGCGGGGCCGGTGGTGCCCGGGAACGACGGGCACAGCGCGGGGTGGGTGTTGACCACCCGGCCGCCGTGCCTGGCCAGGAAGTCGGGCCCGACCAGCTTCATGAAGCCGGCCAGCACCACGAGGTCGGGCTCGAAGCCCGCCACGGTCTCGGCCAACGCCCGGTCCCAGTTCTCCCGCGAGCTGAACTGCGACACCTGCTTCACGAACGACGGCACGCCGGCCCGGTCGGCCCGGGCCAGCCCCTCGATGCCCTCCCGGTCGGCGCCCACGGCCACCACGCGGGCGCCGTACGCCGGATCCTGGGACGCGTCGAGGAGGGCCTGGAGGTTGGTGCCCGCCCCGGAGACGAGCACGACCAGACGCGCGTTCTCAGAGGTGGGCACGACGCGGAGTTTATCGACCTGTCAGTCCTGGTCGAGGTCGGCGTCCGAGAACGCCGCGTGCCTGCGCTCGCGCCAGGTCATGAACAGCCCGCCGAGGAGGCCCCCCACTCCGAGTGCGGCGATGCCGTGGACCAGCACGTCGAACACGTACGGCGACACGTCCTGCATGCGACCGGGCCCGACCGAGCCACCGGCGAGCAGCGCCAGCACGGCGAATCCGACCCCGGCGAGCACTCCTCCCACGCAGCCACGCAGGGCACCCTCGTCCCACCGCAGCGTCGGGAACCGGCGGTGCGTACGGGCCGAGGCCACCGCCGCGGCGAGCACCGGGAGGCCCATCAGCGCGACCACCCAGGCTGGTGCGGGCCCGTTGTCAGGGAGCGCGGCGAGCAGCGGGAAGGCCGGCAGCGATCCCAGCGAGACCACGCTCGGGGAGACCAGGGTGGCGGTGCCGAGCATGAAGCCCGGGCCGAGCAGGTAGGAGCCGGTGAACACGGTGGCGTTGGGCACCAGGCCGAGCGTGACCAGGCTGAAGAGGGTGGAGTCGCCGGCGTCGGTGCCCAGCCGGGAGAGCACGTTGGCGGCGTCGCCGAAGTGCCGAACCAGCGCCACCAGCAGCGTGAGCGCGGACACCGCCAGCACCACACCGAGGATCCGCAGGCCGGTCGAGACCGCGGCGCGCACGGGGACCGGTACGACGGCGACCCAGATCGCGGCCCGGCCCGAACCGACGCTGATCGCGGGGAGCGCCACCAGCAGGCTCAGCCCGACGACCCAGAGCAGCACCCGCGACAGCGACGGGGAGGTGGCCGGCGTGGCCGCGAGCACCGTGGTGACCACCGCCACCACGGCGTAGCCGGCCCCGAACAGCGTCACCGCGGCGGGGACGGTCCAGTCGCGCTCGCCGTCGGCGATGGCGGCGGAGTCGGGGCCGTGCCCCGAGACGGACTCGCCGACCCGCAGCCCGAGTCGCCAGGTGACCCAGGCACAGACCAGGGTGACGCCGAGCGGCACGGCCGTGATCGTCACGCCGCGCACGTGCACGCCCGAGCCGTGCGCCATCAACCAGCCCAGCGCGCCCACCCGGAGGCCGTCACGGGGCGCGCCGTGGGCACCGGCGTCACTGACGAACCAGCCCACGACACCCAGCGCCAGGCACACCAGCAGCGGAGCCGCGGCGGCGGTGGCGCCCCCCAGCACGGCGATCAGGGCGAGGGGTCGTCGAGACGCGGGGTCGGGGGCGTCGATCGGGGTGGACCGGGGACCGGAGAGCAGCGACGTCATGACCCACCCAGTGTCACCCGGGCACCGGGTGGAGCCCGGCACCCCACGCCGGTGCGTCCGTTTTCCGGGTGCGCCCGCCGTCACGTACCGTGGAGAAGCCATGCGCAACACCGACGACTTCGATGCCTTCTACAAGGCCACCCGTGCGCGGTTGCTGCTGCAGACCTTCGCCCTGACCGGAGATCTCCCCGCCGCGCGCGGTGCCGTGCGCGACGCCTACATCGTCGCCTGGCACCACTGGCGCAAGGTCTCCCGGCGGCGCGACCCGGAGGCCTGGCTGCGGCCGCAGGCCTGGGCGCAGGCCCAACGGCGGCACTCGGCACGCCTCTGGCACCGCGACCGGAGCCTCGACGACGACATCCGGGCCACCCTCGACGCCCTCGGCAAGCTGAGCCTGCCGCAGCGGCGGGTGCTGCTCCTCAACCACCTGACGCCGGCCGAGCTCGCCGACATCGGCCGCGAGGTCGGGCTCACCCGGGAGGCGACCGAGCGCACCCTGCAGGCCGCCGTCGCCCAGTACGCCGTGCACCGCGACTGCGCCTCCACCGAGGTGGCGGTGCACGTGAACGCGCTGGCCTCGGTGACCGAGGCGGTGCAGCTGCCCCGCAGCTCGATCATCCGCCGGGCCGGGTCGGCGCGGCGCCGTACCTTCACCGCCATCGCGGCCGCCGCAGCGGTCGCGACCCTGGTGGGCTCCGGGGTGCTGGTCACCGACCACGGCGGCGTGGCACCCAACCTGGCGCAGGAGAAGCTCACGCCCTCGCCGAGCCCGGAGCCCGAGCCCGAGCCCGCGCGCCTCGACGACACCGGCCTGCTCACCTCCGCCGAGGCGACCCGGCTGGAGCCCGGCCGGACCTGGCGCGCCGGCGAGATCACCCCCAACACCGGTGGGAGCGGCCTCTACTCCCCCTGCCAGGCCGCCCGCTTCGCCGACCCGCGCGGCACCCAGACCCTGGTGCGCTCCTTCGACTCCGACGCCGCCCGCAAGCAGGTGCCCGTGCGCGCGGTGCAGGCCGTGGAGATGTCGCACAACGAGGCCCGCGCCGAGCGCGCCTACACCGCCGTCGTCGGCTGGTACGCCGGCTGCACCGACCCCCGCACCCGCCTGGTGGCGGCCTACGACCTGTCGGGGGTCGGCGACCAGGCCACCGTCTTCCTGCTGCGCTCGTGGGGCCGCAAGCCGCGCACCGTCACCGTCGGCGTCGCCCGCACCGACCAGATCACCACCACCACGGTGCGGGTGGCCTCCGGGGCCGACCATGCGCAGCTGCGGCCGGTCGCCAAGGTGCTGGGGGCCGCGGTGAACCGGTTGTGCAACGGTCCCGGCGGCGGCACCTGCGCCGTGCCCGCGAAGCTGGCCGAGATCCCACCGCCGCCGGTCGGCAGCCCGCCCGGGCTGCTCGACGTGGTCGACCTCCCGCAGGCCGGGACCTCCCTCGGCGCCTGGATCGGGACCGACGCGGTCAAGGCGTCGGACAACCTGGCAGCCGTCTCGTGCGACCACAGCGACTTCAGCCGCAAGCCGGTGAGCCGGGGCCGCACCCGCAGCTACCTGATCGTGACCGGCAAGCTCCCCAAGCGGTTCGGGATCACCGAGACCATCGGGACGCTCCCCAGCCCGAAAGCGGCGCACGGCTTCGTGGAGGCGGTGCGCAAGCGGCTGGGCAGCTGCGAGGACCGCGACCTGGCCAGCACCGTCGTGCGGCTCGGCGACGGCTCCGCCGACGCCATGGAGATGACCGCGTGGCACGTGGTCACCAAGGTGACCGACGAGGACTCCCTCGACTACCTGATGGCGATCATCCGGCACGGCAGCACCGTCGGCCAGGTCGGCTTCATCACCGCCAAGGGCGCCAGCTACGACAAGGCCACGTTCCTCGCCCTGGCCCGCCGGGCCGCGGACCGGCTCGCCACGGCACCCCCGGCCGAGAAGAACTGACCCTGGTGCAACCGCGGTGCCCGGCCGCGCGTATCCACCCCGGACGGGCCGCCACGGTGCCCGCACTGCGACTGCGGAGGGGGACGGCATGGACGAGCAGGCGTTCGACGAGTTCTACCAGGCCTCGTTCCGTCGGCTGACCGGTCAGCTCTACGCGATGATCGGCAACCGCGAGGAGGCCGAGGAGTGCGTCCAGGAGGCCTTCGTCAAGGCCTGGGCACACCGGCGCAGGCTCGACCGCGCCGGCCATCCCGAGGCGTGGGTGCGGACCACGGCGTACCGGCTGGCGGTGAGCCGCTGGCGCCGTACGACGCTCGCCCGGCGACCACCCGACCGGGCCGTGTCGCCGGACCTCTCCTCGGCCGGGCCCAGCGAGCGCAACGTCGCCCTGGTCCGCGCGCTGCGCGAGCTGCCCGAGCCACAACGGCGGGCCCTGGTGCTGCACCACGTGTGCGACCTGCCGGTGGCCGAGGTGGCCCGGGAGACCGGGGCACCCGAGGGCACCGTCAAGGCCCGACTGAGCCGTGGGCGGGCCGCCCTGGCCGCCCTGCTCACCGACGGACCCGACCTCCAGGAAGGAGCGAACCATGTCTGACCCGATCCGCGACCTCGACGACTTCGACCCGCAAGGACTCCTCGTGACCCCGCTCCCCGCCTCCGAGGTCCGCCGTCGCGGCGACCGGCTGCGGCGACGCAACCGGGCCCTGGCCGGGGTGGGAGCAGCCGCGGCCGTGCTCGTGGTGATCACCCCCCTCGCCATGTTCGCCGACCGCGGGGAGCGGGCCGAGGGCCCGTCCGACACGCCCACGGTCCCGGCAGCCGGTTGGCTCACCACCATCCCGGAGGAGTTCCCGCTCACCACGGGCCTGCCCTCGGGCACCGCACCGCGCGGTGGACCGGTGCGGATGACCAGCACGTCGGCGATCGAGCGGCTGAGCTTCTGCGGTCGGGTGGCCTGGTCCCCGACCGGCCCCTACCTGGTCGAGGACGTCGCGGGCACCGTGTACACCCGGACACCCACCGAGGTCCGTGGGGGCCGCACCCTGGCGCTCTACCAGGACGCCGCGAAGGCGACCACCGCGCTCGAGCTGATCAGGGCCGACGCCACGTCGTGCCCCTCGCAAGAGCAGAACTCGTTCCTGGGCACCTCCTTGGCCCGCGACGTGACCGCGGGTGGCTCGGGCGAGGAGTCGGTCGTCGTCACCGAGCAGGTCCTCGCCAAGTCGGGCGTCCCCACGGGCGAGACCTTCGGCTCCGTCGTGGTCCGGGTGGGCAACGCGCTGCTGCTCACCACGGCGGGCTCGCCGGCGCGACAGGCGGTGACGGCCAACGCCCTGGTCTCCGCGGTGTCGGAGCAGGACGTCGCCGTCGTCGACTCCATGTGCGTGTTCTCCCTGGAGGGCTGCAGCTCGTCCCCCGACCCGACGACACCCAGCCGCGCCACGGCCATCCCTGCGGACTTCCCGCTCGACGACGGATGGCCGCAGGGCGGCGAGACCGTGGAGGCACCGAGCGGGGACAACGAGCCGGTCCGGCTGACGCCGAGGTGCGGCACCGACGCGTCGTACGCCCACGACCCGGTCGACCGGCTGACGGCCCGCTGGGGCCAGCCGGAGGACTCCCGCGAGCGGGAGCTGCTCACGTTCCGCGACGACGCGGAGGCGGCTGACGTCTCGGCAGGGCTGGAGGCCTACTACGGCGGCTGCCCCGAGGAGAATGCCGACGGTGCGACGTACCTGACCCAGGTCGACGCCGACGGGCTGGCGCCGGGCTCGTGGCAGGCGAGCACCTCACAGACCCAGCGGGGACAGCTGACGCCCTACCAGTCCGTGGTCGAGGTGACCTCGGTGGGGAACGCCGTGCTCATCAGCACCGGCAACGGTGAGGGCACGAGCGCGGCAGGCATGGTCGAGGACCTGGCCGGTCCGGTGGCGGCCCTGTGCGTGTTCTCCGACCAGGGCTGCGGCTCGGCGCCGTCCGGGCCCACCTCGTCCGGGAACACGGCGATCCCCGCGGACTTCCCGCTCGGCGTCGACCTGCCCGACTACACCGGGGACGGCGGCGTGATCACCGACCCCGCGGTCGACGCGGTCGGGGTGGAAGGCAGCCTGTGCGGCACCGACGCGTGGTCCGCCTCGCAGATCGGCCGGCTCGCCGCCGGCTCCACCGGCCCCGAGTACGACGAGCGCCGCGAGCTGCGGGTGTTCGCCGACGCCGACGGGGCGGTCGCCGAGATGGGTCGGTTGCGCACGGCGCTGGCCGGCTGCCCGCGCGACACGTCCCGGGGTGCCGAGCGGGTCGTGCGGTCCTACCCGGCGGACACCGGGTACGACGACACCGCGACGTTCGCCGTGACCGCGAGGACGGGCCTGGGCGGCACGATCTTCCAGTTCACCCGAGTGGGCCGTGCCGTCCTCGCGATCAGCATCGGCGGCGAGACGTCGACCGCGAGCGCGGTCCAGAGCGTGCCCGACCTGACCGCCCTGACCCGTCGGCTCACCCCGTCGATGTGCCTCTTCACCCAGGCCGGTTGCTGACCCGTCGCAGATGTACCCCGGAAATGCGCTGACCCGTCGCAGATGTCGTACATCTGCGACGGGTCAGCGTGGGGATCAGAGCGTCTGCAGGATCTCGCGCATCAGCTGAGCAGTCTCGGACGGGGTCTTGCCGACCTTGACGCCGACGGCCTCGAGGGCCTCCTTCTTGGCCTGCGCGGTGCCGGAGGAGCCCGACACGATCGCGCCGGCGTGGCCCATCGTCTTGCCCTCGGGGGCGGTGAAGCCCGCGACGTACCCGACGACCGGCTTGGTGACGTGCTCGGCGATGTACGCCGCAGCCCGCTCCTCGGCGTCGCCACCGATCTCGCCGATCATCACGATCGCCTTGGTCTCGGGGTCGGCCTCGAAGGCGGCCAGGGCGTCGATGTGGGTGGTGCCGACGATCGGGTCGCCGCCGATGCCGATGGCGGTCGAGAAGCCGTGGTCACGCAGCTCGAACATCATCTGGTAGGTCAGCGTGCCCGACTTCGACACCAGGCCGACCGGGCCCTTGCCGGCGATGGTGGCCGGCGTGATGCCGGCCAGCGCCTCGCCCGGCGTGATGATGCCCGGGCAGTTCGGCCCGATCATCCGGGTACCCCCGTGGTTGGCGGGGCTCTCCAGGTGCGCCCACACCTCGGCGGTGTCCTGCACCGGAACGCCTTCGGTGATGACCACGAGCAGGCCGATGCCGGCGTCGATGGCCTCGAGGCAGGCGTCCTTGGTGAACGCCGGCGGCACGAAGGCCACCGAGACGTCGGCGCCGGTCTCGGCCATCGCCTCCTTGACGGTCCCGAAGACGGGGAGCTCGACGCTGTTGCCGTCGGCGTCGGTGTGGGTGACGGTGGTGCCGGCCTTGCGGGCGTTGACACCGCCGACGACCTGGGTGCCGCACTTGAGCATCAGGGCGGTGTGCTTGGTGCCCTCACCGCCGGTGATGCCCTGGACGATGATCTTGGAATCCTTGTTCAGGTAAATAGACACTTGTCAGTCCTTCAGCTCTGGGTCGCGTGAGC
>JBBQRV010000128.1:0-10304 GCA_038214475.1 Propionibacteriales bacterium
GGGTTCGTCCGGCGGGTCCGGCGCCGAGGCTCCGCGATCAAGCGCCAGCTGCTCGACCAGACGCTGGTGTCGGGGGTGGGCAACATCTACGCCGACGAGGCGCTGTGGCGCTCCGGCCTGCACGGCGAGCGACCGGGGGAGCGGCTCACCGTTGCCCAGGTGACCGGGCTGCTCGGACACTGCCGCGAGGTGATGACCCAGGCCCTCGGTGAGGGCGGCACCAGCTTCGACGCGCTCTACGTCAACGTCAACGGCGAGAGCGGCTACTTCGACCGCTCGCTGCACGCCTACGGCCAGGAGGGCCGCCCGTGCGAGCGGTGCGGCACCCCGATCCGCCGGGTCGCCTTCATGAACCGCTCGTCGTACTTCTGCCCCGTCTGCCAGCGTCCGCCCCGCGCCCGGGCGGCCCCACGTTGACCCCAGCGGCCCGGGGTGGGACATTTGAAGACGGCCCGGTTGGACCGGGCCTGACCCTCGCCACCACCTGCGAAAGAAGGCCCGCATGGCCAAGGCGCTGATTGGCCACCTGAACAGCGACCTGCAGACCACCCGGCTCGCCGCGGACAACCGCCGGCTCCGCCAGCGTGTGGTCGAGCTCGAGACACTCGTGCTTCGGCTGAAGGAGGAGAACGACTCACTCACGGCCGCCCAGGCAGCCGAGATGATCGATCTCGACTCCGCAGCCCTGCCGGAGATGCAGCCGGCCTGACCGGCCCGGCTCCCCGACCAGCCGGTCGTGGGTCCCACAGGCGACCCCGCACGTCGAAACCCCGGCGCGCGAACGGTGGGTGTGGGGCTAGCCTGTCTGGCTTGTGAGCCGCCTCGTCGACACCGTCGCCCCGCGTCGGTTCGGCATCCCCTTCCGCTGGCTGCTCTCGTCGTCGTGGGCCAGCAACCTCGGCGACGGCATCTCGCTGGCGGCCGGACCGCTGCTGGTGGCCTCGCAGACCCATGACCCGAGGCTGGTCGCGCTCGCGGGCCTGCTGCAGAGGCTGCCGTGGCTGCTCTTCGGCCTGTACGCCGGGGTGCTCGCCGACCGGCTGGACCGACGGCTCCTGGTGGTCACGGTCGACCTGATGCGCACGGCGGTCCTGGTCGCACTGACCGCGAGCATCGTCAGCGACCGGGTCGACCTCGTGGTGGTGCTGGGGGCGATGTTCCTGCTCGGCACCGCGGAGACCTTCGCCGACACCACCTCGTCGACGCTGTTGCCGATGCTGGTGCACCGCGACGATCTCCCCCTGGCCAACTCGCGACTGATGGGCGGGTTCATCACCGCCAACCAGCTCGCCGGCCCGCCGCTGGGTGCCGCCCTGTTCGCCGCGGGCCTGGCCTGGCCGTTCGTGCTGCAGGCGGTCCTGGTGGCCCTCGGGGCGCTGCTGGTCTCCAGGATCGTGGCGCCCGCACCGGAGCGCCCCGAGGCTGCCCACGTGGGCCGCGACATCGCCGACGGGTTCCGGTGGCTGTGGAACAGCCCGCCGGTGCGCACGCTCGCGATCACGATCGTGACCTTCAACGTCACCTTCGGGGCGGCGTGGTCGGTGCTCGTGCTCTACGCCACCCAGCGGCTGGGGATGGGGGAGGTCGGCTTCGGCCTGCTCACGACCGCCAGCGCGATCGGCGGGCTGGTGGGCACCGGGATGTACGGGTGGCTCACGGCCCGGGTGAGCCTGGGCGACCTCATGCGCGCCGGGCTGGTGATCGAGACGCTCACCCACCTGGCGCTGGCCCTGACCCGCACCGGCTGGGTCGCCCTGGTCGTCTTCTTCGTCTTCGGTGCGCACGCGTTCATCTGGGGCACCACGTCGACCAGCGTGCGCCAGCGTGCGGTGCCCACCGAGTTCCAGGGGCGCGTCGGCAGCGTCTACCTCGTGTGTGTCTTCGGGGGCATGGTGGTCGGCTCCGCGCTGGGCGGCCTGATCGCCGGACAGTGGGGGATCACCGCACCGTTCTGGTTCGCCTTCGCGGGCTCGGCGGTGTTCCTCGTGCTGATCTGGAAGCAGTTGCGTCACATCGCCCACGCGTGAGTCGCCGGTGTCCTGCGATGGTCGGCTCCGGGCACTACGATCAGGGAGTGACTCGACGCAACAGATGGTTCTCGGCGGGCCGCGGACCGGGCGATCCGTGGTTCCGCATCGGCACGCTCGACGTCAACACCACGATGCTCGTCGTCCTGCTCAGCGTGGCCGCCTTCGTGGTCTTCGCCGTCGAGCCCTACGACAAGCCGGTGATGTACGCCCTCGCGCTCGACCCGCAGTCGGTGCTGCACGGCCAGGTCTGGCGGCTGCTCACCTGGCCGCTGTCCTACCCCTCGCTCGGGCTGTTCGACGTGGTCGCGGTCTTCTTCTTCTGGTACTTCGGCAACGACCTGGAGACCAACGACCTCAGCCGCGACCGGATGCTCCGGTTCGTGGTGGGCGTCGTGGTCGTCCTCGGACTGCTCAGTGTGGTGCTGTCGGTGCTGCTGCCGATCAGCGGCTTCCTCACCGGCCTGGGCAGTGCCGAGATCATGGTGCTGCTCGCCTGGATCGCGGAGCACCCGGAGCGCCGGTTCCTGTTCAACGTGCCGGCCTGGCTGTTCGGCGTCATCATCGTGGGCATCCAGGTGCTGCAGTTCGTCGGCTACCGCGAGTGGTCGCTGCTGCTCAACCTGCTGCTCGGCATCGTCCTGTGCGCGCTGGTCGCCCGCTCGGTGGGGCTGCTCTCGGAGTACTCCTGGCTCCCGCAGCTGCGGCGCCCCATCGGCCGGCAGCGAGCCGCACGGCCGCGTCGCCAGCGCAAGGGCTCCGTCGACACCGTCGTCGCCGGCCCCTGGGACCGCCCCGTCTCCAGTGACCAGGCCCGGATGGACCGGCTGCTCGACAAGATCCACGCAAGTGGCTCCGACTCGCTCAGCGACGCGGAGCGCCGCGAGCTGCTCGAGCTGCGCGACCGGCTGCGCCGCGGCTGAGCCGAACCTCCGGGCGGGAGGGTGTGATCCCAGCCACGTGAGTGGTTGCATGGACCCATGTCCACGACCGCAGACACCCTCCTGCTGCTCGACGAGCTGGTCGCCCTCCTGCCCGAGGGCGTGGTGCTGAGCGACCCGGACGGCATGGAGAAGTACCGCTTCGACTACACCCGCGACGCCACGGCCGGCACGCCGCTGGCGGTGGTCCGCGCCGAGGACGCCGGTCAGGTGCAGGACGCCGTCCGCTGGGCCGCCCGGCACGGGGTGCCGGTCGTACCGCGGGGGGCCGGGAGCGGACTCTCGGGGGGCGCCAGCGCGGTCGACGGGGGCCTGGTGCTCAGCCTGGAGCGGATGCGGGCCGTGGAGATCGACACCGACTGCCAGGTGGCGGTGGTCGAGCCCGGCGCCTTCAATGCCGAGGTGAAGGCGGCCGCCGCGGCGCACGGCCTGTGGTACCCACCCGACCCGTCGTCGTTCGAGATCTGCTCCATCGGCGGCAACGTGGCCACCAACGCCGGGGGCCTGTGCTGCGTGAAGTACGGCGTGACCACCGACTACGTCCTCGGCCTCGACGTGGTGCTCGCCGACGGCACCCTGGTGCGCCTGGGCGGCAAGCGGATCAAGGACGTCGCCGGGCTCAGCCTGCTCAAGCTGTTCGTCGGCAGCGAGGGCACCCTCGGCATCGTGACCCGGGCCGTGCTGCGCCTGGTGCCTGCCCAGGAGGCCCGCTCGACCCTGGTCGCGTCGTTCCCGACCGTCGACGCCGCCGCCCGCGCGGTGGTCGGCGTACGCCGCACCCTGCGGCCCTCGATGATGGAGCTGATGGACCAGGCCTCGATCAATGCGGTCGAGGACCACCGCGCGATGGGCCTCGACCGCGCGGCCGGCGCTCTGCTGGTGGCGCAGTCCGACGCACCCGGTGCGGTGCGCGGGGAGGAGATCGCCACCATGCGTGCGGTGTGCGACCAGGTCGGCGCCACCGAGGTCTTCGTGACCGACGACGCCGACGAGGGGGAGCTGTTCGTGGCCGCCCGCAGGCTGGCCATCCCGGCGATCGAGACCCGCGGGGCGCTGCTGCTCGAGGACGTGGGTGCACCCATCCCGCTGCTCCCCGACCTGCTGGCGGCGATCGCGGAGATCGCCCGCGTGCACGACGTCCAGATCCCGGTGATCGCGCACGCCGGCGACGGCAACACCCACCCGATCATCGTCTACGACGCCGGCGACCCCGACTCGGAGCGCCGGGCCCGGGTGGCCTTCGACGCGGTCATGCAGGCGGCCATCGCGCTCGGTGGCACGATCACCGGCGAGCACGGGGTCGGCAGGGCCAAGAAGGGCGCCCTCCCCGACCAGCTCGGCCCGGACGTGATGGCGCTGACCCGCCGGATCAAGGACGCCCTCGACCCGGCCGGAATCCTCAACCCGGGGGCTGTGCTGTGACGGGTAGCGTCGGGCGCATGATCCACGAACGCCACCTCTTCGGTCCCGGCCCGTCCAACCCGTACCCCGAGGCCACCGCGGCCCTCGCGCTGCCGTTGCTCGGGCACCTCGACCCGCTCTTCCTCGAGGTCATGGACGAGACCTGCGAGATGCTCCGCCGGGCCTGGGGCACCGACAACGCCCGGACCCTGCCGATCTCGGCCACCGGGTCCGCCGGGATGGAGGCCGCCTTCGTCAACACCGTGCACCCCGGCGACGTGGTCGTGGTCGCGGTCAACGGCCTCTTCGGCCAGCGGATGTGCGACGTGGCCGGCCGGTGCGGCGCCGAGGTGGTCGCGGTCGAGCACGAGTGGGGCCGCCCGGTCGACGTGGAGCGGGTGCTGGCCACCCACCCGTCGCCGGCGATCATCGCCGCGGTGCACGCCGAGACGTCGACCGGGGTCCGCTCCGACATCGCGGCCCTGGGCGCCGGCAAGGGAGATGCCCTCCTGGTCACCGACGCGGTGACCAGCATCGGCGGCATCGAGCTGCGGGCCGACGACTGGGGGGTCGACGTGGGCTACGCGGGCACCCAGAAGTGCCTGGGGGTGGCGCCCGGGCTGGCGCCGTTCACGATCAACGACCGGGCGTTCGCACGGCGGGTCGAGAAGCCGCAGTCGTGGTACCTCGACCTGGGCCTGCTCGGCGGCTACGTGGGCGAGACGAGCGGGTCCGGCGGGCGCACGTACCACCACACCGCCCCGGTGGCGATGGTCGCCAGCCTGCACGCCGGCCTGACCCGGATCCTCGCCGAGGGCCTGCCCGCGGTGTGGGCGCGGCACGAGGAGGCCGGCCGGCTGCTCCAGGACGGCCTGGAGGAGATGGGCCTCGAGCTCTTCGCGGAGAAGGGCTCCCGGCTGCCCGAGCTCACCACGGTCAAGGTGCCCGACGGGGTCGACTCGGCCGCCGTACGGCGCCGGCTGCTGGAGCGCCACGACCTCGAGATCGGCGCGGGTGCGGGGGCCCATGCCGCCACCGTGTGGCGGATCGGCCTGATGGGCCACAACGCCCGCCCCGACGCCGCGCTGCTGGTGCTGGCCGCGCTCCGGGAGGCCCTGGGGAGGTAGCACCGGCTCCACGTGGCATCGCCGCCGTCAGGCAGCGGCCCTCACCCCACGTCGAAGGCGTCGATGTCCAGGCCGCTCGTGGTGAGTCCGTGCGCGGTCCCGTCGAAGTACACCGACCAGGTGCCTGCGCTGGAGAGGACGACATCCTCGTCCTGGACCTTGCCGAGACCCGGCACCGTCACGTCGGTGGCGAAGGACAGGTAGAAGTGCGTCGCGTCCACCCGGACGAACCCGTCCACGTTCGCCGAGGCGGGCAGCTTGGCGACGGAGGCGTCCCAGACGCGGACGAAGGCGCTCCCGTCCCAGGAGTAGGTGTCGGCGTCGTCGGCCGGGCCGCTCACCCCCGGGGGATTCACGGAGCCGAACGTCGAGAAGTACAGCGTGCCGCCGTCGACCGAGAGGGCGTCCACGTCCTGGCCGCTGGCGGTGAGGCCACGCGCCGTACCGTCGAAGAACACCGACCACGTGCCGGCGCTGTACCTGACCACGTCCTCGTCCTGGACCTTGCCCAGGCCCGGGATCGTCACGTCGGTGGCGAAGGAGAGGTAGAAGTGCGTCGCGTCGACCAGGTCGAGCCCGTCGACGTTCGCCGAGGCGGGCAGCCTGGCCATCGAGGCGTCGAAGGTGCGCCCGTACGACGAGCCGTCCCAGCGGTAGAGGTCCGCGTCGTCGGCCGTACCCCCCACTCCGGGCGGGTTGGCGCTGCGGAAGGTCGAGAAGGTCAGGCCCGGGGGCGGGGGCGGGGGCGGTGGTGGACTGGTCACCTCGAGGGTGCCGTCGGTGGTGCGGGTGAGTCCGCCGCCGGTGGCGGTGACGGTGAAGGGGTAGCTCCCCGGGGTGGTGCCGGCGCTCGGGACGAGCGTGAGGACGCTGGTGCCTGAGCCGCCGGTGAGCAGGGTCGGGCTCAGTGACGAGGTGGCCACGAGAGTCCCCGCCCCGGCGACCGTGAGGTCCACGTCGGCGGTGAATCCGTCGACCCCGGTGGCCTGCACCAGCCAGGACGCGGTCTCCCCGGGGGCGGCCGAGGGTGTGACCGGGGTGAGTGACAGGCCGAGATCCGGTGTGGGTGGCGGGGGCAGCGCCAACGTCGCGGTGTAGGCGGCGGCGGCGTCCAACAGGCCGTGGCCGTAGACCTCGTCGACGCCGGTGACGCCGAGGTCGACAGCGGTGTCGGTGAGGAGCGCCAGCTGCTGGTCGGGGGAGAGTGCCGGAGCGGCCGCCAGCAGCAGGGCCAGCACCCCGGCGGCGTGGGGTGCGGCGACCGAGGTGCCGGAGAGGTACTGGTAGAGGCCGTAGCGGTCTGCCGTCTCGATGTTCTGTCCCGGTGCCACCAGGTCGGGGAACGCGCGGGTGCGGCCGCCGCAGCCGGACGGACCGCGGCTGCTCGAGGACATCACGAGGCCGCTGGTGGAGACCGCTCCCACCGAGAGCGCCTCGGGATAGTTCGCCGGGCTGACGCTGCTCGAGGTCGTCGGCCCGAAGTTGCCGGCCGGGAAGACGGGAAGGATGCCTGCGCGGCGCAGTGCCTGGACGTCCGGCTGGAAGGTCAGGTCGCAGCCGGGTCCCGCGCCCAGCGACCAGGAGGCGTCTACCACGCGGGGGGCGTCCGCGGTGCCCGGGTCGGCGTCGGGATCGAGCAGCCACTGGAAGGTCTGGTGCACGGCGCTCACCGTGGAGTGCCCGGCGTCGTCGAAGACCCTGGCCGCGATCCAGGATGCTCCTGGAGCCGTCCCGATCGTGGCCCCGCTGCTGCTCCCGCCGACCATCACTCCGGTCACCCCGGTGCCGTGGCCCATCAGGTCCGTGGGCGTGTCCGGGTGCTGGGCGTAGGGGTCGAACCAGCTGTTGGAGCCGCCGCGCCAGGAGGCCGCGAGGTCCGGATGGGTGACGTCCACCCCGCTGTCGAGGGTGGCCACCACGATCCCCGAGCCGGTGTCTCCGGCGGACCAGACCTCGGGGGACCGCACGCTGACCTGGTTGGGCGAGGCGCCCTCCGACGGGGTCAGGGTGATCGCGTCGGGCACCACCGAGGCGACGTCCGGCCGGGCGGCGACCTGGGCGAGGACATCGGGGGTCGCCGTCAGCACGATGCTGTTGGAGATCCAGAGACTCTGCCGCACGTGGGCCCGCCCTTGGGCCGTCGCCGTGGCCAGCGACCGGATCAGCGGAGCCTGGTCGGCCTCCGCGGTCTGGCGAAGTCGGGCCGTCACCGCGCGCAGCCGGGCCTTGCGGGTGCCACGGATCGTGCTCAGGTCCGCGCCGTCCTTCAGCGTGACCACCACGGTCCTGGCGGTCTGGGAGCTCCCCGGCGCTCGGGTGGCCGAGGTGGCGGGCCCGGAGGCCAGGACGACCGGGCAGGTGACAGCCAGCGCGGCGGCCGCCCCGACGAGCCGGCGGCGCATGCTCATGTCAGGCTCTCTTCTCGAGGTGCGTGTTCGAGCACCCGAGCGAGCGCCGGGTCGAGCGCCGGGTCGAGCGCCGGGTCGAGCGCGGCAGCGGCTTCGGTGCGTCGCCGCCGTCGCAGCACGAGCAGGGTGGCAGCGAGCAGCGAGAGCAGCAGCGTGGCCAGCGCCGTGGTGACGACCTCGAAGAGCCCGCCTTCGGCGGCCTTCGGATCCA
This sequence comes from Propionibacteriales bacterium, assembly GCA_038214475.1. Lineage (GTDB taxonomy): Bacteria > Actinomycetota > Actinomycetes > Propionibacteriales > Nocardioidaceae > Nocardioides. The sequence goes on from JBBQRV010000128.1 coordinate 8,116, forward strand.
CCGTCCACGAGGTCGAGGTGACGGTGTCGGAGGCGCTGGTGCGGTGCACCTGGACGGTGGCGGTCCAGGTGCCCTGTCCGGGCTCGGCGGTGGTGCCCTCGTAGCGGTCCGGGTCGGTCAGGGCCAGGGGGACCAGGACGTGGCCGCCTGGCCCGCTGAGGTCGACGTCGACCCCGGTCACCGGGGCCGGGTCGGGGCGGACGATGGAGCGGAGCCTGACGATGAGCCGACCCTTGGCCGGACCGCCGGGGACCTCCTCGAAGGTGACGAAGAGACCGTCGGCGCGCTCGGCGTGCACCGTCGTCGGTCGTCGGGCGTCGAGGTCCTCACGCGAGGTCGCGGTCGAGGTCACCAGGGCGGCCATCGCCACGGCCAGCCCCAGCACCGCCGCCTCCGCGGTCACCGTCGCGGCGAACCGGCGCGGCGAACTGAGGGTCAGTCGGCCCAGGGCGCCGTACGGCAGTCTCATCCCGGCGCGGGTGGCCAGCCCCGGGTGGACGGCCGCGGTGTTGACCGCAGCGAGCCCGAGCGCCACCGCCATCAGAATCGTCTTGGCGGCCACGCCTGCGCCGTACACGGTCGAGGTGACCGCCCCGAGGTCCGGCAGGTGGTGACCGGCCTCGATCAGTCCGGTGGCCGTCAGGACCACGGTCGCGGACGCGGCAAGCGGACTGTAGGCGCGCCAGACGGGTCCGAGCAGGCGGCCACGCTGTCCCGTCGCGCGGCGCAGGGTCGGGACCAGGCACCAGGCGAGCACGCCCAGGCCCCCGGCCCAGACTCCGGCTGCCAGCACGTGGGCGGTCGCGGCGACGGCGACCAGCGTGGAACCGCTGGCCAGGGTCGCGGCATGGCCGGCCCAGGCCTCGAAAACGGCTGCGGTAGCAAGCGCGAGCAGGGCCACGGTGGCCGACCGTTGCGGGCGGGCGAGCCTTCTGCGCCAGACGAGCACGGCGGCCACAGCCACGGTCAGGGCGGCCTGACGCGCCAGCCAGAACCGGCCGGCCGGGGTGTCGACCAGGACCAGCCAGGTCTGGTCCCACCACAGACCGAGGCCCAGGGTCTGGTCAAAGGTGCGGAACAGCGGCGTCACCGCGCCGGCCCACCAGGCACTGAGGACGGCCAGCAGGCCGAGAGTGCGAGCCCGGCGGCGGACCCGGTCGCCGAGCGAGCGGAGGACCCGGTCACCCACCGTCAGGGCGCCGATGGCGGCCAGCAGGGCGGTCAGGTCCACCCACCTCACGAGGACCAGCGCAGTGGGGGGGATCTGCGTGCCGCGTGAGGTGGGTGGAGCGGGGCGGAGACCGGCGCCGAAGACGAGGGTCCCGCTGGTGGTGTGGCCGTCGTCGAGGGAGAAGACCCGCCAGTCGAGCTGGTAGGTGTCGCGCTTGAGGGGATCGGTCTCGATCTCGACCACGGTGGTGCCTCGTGGACCGGACACGGTGGTGGGCACGATGGAGCCGTCCTGGGTGCGAAGCACGAAGGAGCTGGAGGACGTGGCGACAGCCTCGCCGAACCAGAAGGTCAGGGTGGTGCGACCCACCGGCACGACAGCCCCGTCGATCGGGTCGGAGCGTTCCAGGGTGCTGTGCGCCTGAGCGGCGGACGGCACCAGGAGGGCGAGCAGCAGCGCGACGAGGAGAACGGCTGCCCCCCGCAGCACACCCCTGCCACGCTGCCGCGTCATCCCTGCATCTCCAGGTGTTCCATCCGCGCGTCGCCGATGATCAGCGTGACCTTGTCACCCTTGTGGAGGGTGCTCTCGGCGTTGGCCATCAGGAAGAAGTACGTGCCGCCCAGCTGCAGTTCGGTGCCGTGGTGGTGCGGCGGGGTCGACATCACCAGGGTCTGACCACTGTCCTCGGCGACGAGCGCGGGGGAGAGGTCCGGGTCGTGGACCAGGGGCGCAGCCTTGTCCGGGTCGACGACCTGGTAGCGCAGCTCGACGAGGCCGCCGGCCGCGGTGACCGCCAGGAGGTCGATGTCGATTCCGTAGCGCGCCGCCATCCCATCGGCGGTGACCAGCGTGGTGCCGTTGCGGACGTCGGAGGCGAGGTGCTGCCGCCAGGCCTGGCCGCCGCCGCCGACCGCGACCAGGCTCAGGATCGCGATCAGGGCGACGAACCGGCGCCGGCCACGCCGGCCACGCCGGTCGACGGAAACGGGAGGTGGGGCAGGGGCCTCGGGGGCCA
>JBBQRV010000129.1:0-10286 GCA_038214475.1 Propionibacteriales bacterium
CTCGTGGTAGGCCGTGATCAGCTTCTCCTTCTCGCTCATCAGCCGGCTGGAGCGTTGCGGGCCGGCGATCACGCGGTCGATGGCCTCGTCGAGCGCGGAGTCGTCGATCTGCTTCAGGTTGCGGCGCGCGGTGAGCAGGGCCGCCTCGTTGAGCACGTTGGCCAGGTCGGCACCGGTGAAGCCCGGCGTACGACGCGCGATCGAGCGCAGGTCGATGTCGGGCGCCATCGGCTTGCCCCGCGAGTGGACCTGGAGGATCTTGTCGCGACCGGCCAGGTCGGGGGCGTCGACACCGATCTGGCGGTCGAAGCGGCCCGGGCGCAGCAGCGCGGGGTCGAGCACGTCGGGGCGGTTGGTGGCCGCGATCAGGATGACGCCGCCACGCACGTCGAAGCCGTCCATCTCGACCAGCAGCTGGTTGAGGGTCTGCTCGCGCTCGTCGTGGCCGCCACCCATGCCGGCGCCACGGTGCCGGCCGACGGCGTCGATCTCGTCGATGAAGACGATGGCCGGGGCGTTCTCCTTGGCCTGCTCGAACAGGTCACGCACCCGGGAGGCGCCGACGCCGACGAACATCTCGACGAAGTCGGAGCCGGAGATGGAGTAGAACGGCACCCCGGCCTCGCCGGCCACCGCACGGGCCAGCAGGGTCTTGCCGGTGCCGGGAGGGCCGTAGAGCAGGACGCCCTTGGGGATCTTGGCGCCGACGGCCTGGAACTTGGCGGGCTCCTGGAGGAACTCCTTGATCTCGCCGAGCTCCTCGATCGCCTCGTTGCAGCCGGCGACGTCGGCGAAGGTGGTCTTGGGCATGTCCTTGGTGATCAGCTTGGCCTTGGACTTGCCGAACTGCATCACACCCCGGCCGCCACCGCCCTGGACCTGGTTCATCAGGAACAGGAACAGCAAGATGATCAGCGCGAACGGCAGGATCGTCACCAGCAGCGAGCCGAGCAGACTCGGCTTCGGCACGTCGACGTTGAGCTTCTCGATGGTGCCGGCCTGGATCTGGTCGTTGACGTCCTTGATCAGGCTGACCTGCTGGCCGGTCGCCCAGTAGGCGACGACCTTGGTGCCGTCGTCGAGGGTGGCGCGCATCTCCTGGTCACCGTCGACGAAGGTGACCTCCTTGATCTTGCCCGAGGAGATGTTCTGCTCCATCGCGGAGGTGTCGATCTGGGTGTAGCCACCGTTGGGCGTGAGGAACTGCAGGACGAGCAGCACGCCGAGGACGGCGAGCACGATCCACAACCAGGGACCCTTGAATATGCGTTTCACAGGCTTCTCTCACAGGTGGCGTCAACTTGAGTTACTGACGGTACAGGCCAGTTCCTAGGCCGGTTTCGAGGCCGGACCCACCCCTATTCTCGCACTCAGGAGTAGACGGAGGGGGCGAGAGTGCCAATCGAGCGCAAGTTGCGATAGCGCTCGCGGTAGTCGAGGCCGTAGCCGACCACGAACTCGTTGGGGATGTCCCAGCCGACGTACTTCGGGACGACCGGCATCGCCAGCGCCTCGGGCTTGCGCAGCAGGGTCGCGATCTCGACACTGGCCGGGTTGCGGCTGGACAGGTTGGAGATCAGCCAGCTCAGCGTGAGACCGGTGTCGATGATCTCGTCGACGACCAGCACGTGCCGCCCGGAGATGTCGGAGTCGAGGTCCTTGAGGATCCGGACCACGCCGCTCGACTTGGTGCCGGAGCCGTACGACGACACCGCCATCCAGTCCATCTCGACGTGCCGGTCGAGAGCCCGGGCCAGGTCGGCCATCACCATCACGGCACCGCGCAGTACGCCGACCATGAGGAGGTCCTTGCCCTCGTAGTCGCGCGAGATGGTCGCTGCCATCTCCTCGAGCTTGGCGTGGATCTCTGCTTCGGTGAAGAGCACGTTCACGAGGTCGTCATCGACGTGGGACTCGTCCATGGGGGAAGCCTCCCACACGGCACACGCGGCCCGGCTGCGGGCCGCGGTCTCACCCCGGCTGGACGAAGCGCAGCACCGCGTCGCGGCGTACGGCGCGCAGGTGGCCGGGCAGGTCGACGCCCACCTGGCCGTGCCAGTCGGTGAGCAGCCGGTCGATCCCGGCGATGTGCTCGTGCAGCAGGTCGGACGGGGTGGCCCCCGCGGCCAGTGCGGCCAGGCGCAGCACCCGGGTCCGGAGCGGACCGGGCAGGGCGGACAGACCGGCGACGGGGAGTCCGCCGTCCGGTGCGTCGGTGAGGTCGGCGAGCGCGGTCGCGGCCACCTGGTCGAGGTACTCCATGTCGGCACGCAGCAGGTCGGCCGTGCGGGCCAGCGCGACCGACACCCCCGGCCCCAGCTCGGTCTCGAGCAGCGGAAGCACCTGGTGGCGCACCCGCACCCGGGTGAAGGCCGGGTCGTCGTTGTGCGGGTCCTGCCAGGTCGTGATCGCCTCGGCCTCGCACGCCGCCACGGTGTCGGCCCGCGAGACGTCGAGCAGCGGGCGTCGGTAGCGGCCGAACGCGCGGCGCATCCCGGCGATGGAGCGCCCTCCGGAGCCCCGGGCCAGTCCGAGCAGCACGGTCTCGGCCTGGTCGTCGCGGGTGTGGCCGAGCAGCACCACCGGGGCGTCGAAGTGCTCGGCCATCGCGTCGAGCACCTCGTAGCGGGCGGTGCGGGCCGCCGCCTCGGGACCGAGCCCTGACCCGTCGACGGCGATCCGGGCGGAGGCCGTCTCGTCGGCACCGAGCAACGCCATCTGGCCGACGAGGGCAGCGGCGCGGTCGTCCGAGCCCTCCTGGAGCCCGTGGTCGACGGTCACCCCGATCACCCGCCAGGTGGCCTCGCGGGCCTCGAACACGGTCGCTGCCAGCAGCGCAAGCGAGTCGGGTCCGCCCGAGCAGGCCACCAGCACGGGGGTGCCCGGACCCAGGTCGGCCAGCGCGCGCCGTACGCACCGGCGGACGGCGGCGACCGCCGGGTCGAGGCTCACCCGTGGACCCGGGTCACCCACCCGGCGGGCTCGGCGATGTCGGCCTTGCTCGGCAGGTTCTCCGGCGCCGCCCAGACCGCGTTGAAGCCGTCCATGCCGACCTTGTCGACCACGGCACGCACGAAACGGGCACCGTCGCGGTACTGCGCCATCTTGGCGTCCATCCCCAGCACCCGGCGCAGCACCCGGTCGAGGGCGCCCAGGCCCTGGCGACGCTTGGTGAACTTGCGGCGGATGTCGCCGACGCTGGGGATCACCGACGGCCCGACGCCGTCCATCACCACGTCGGCGTGCCCCTCGAGCAGCGACATCACACCGGTCACCCGGTCGAGGATCTCGCGCTGCTCCGGGCTGCTCATCATCTCCATCAGGCTGCCGCGCTGGCCGTCGCCCCGGCCGCTGCGCACCAGCTCGCCGAACCGCTTGAAGCCGTCGTCGAGCAGCCGCTGGGGCTCCACGGTGTCGACCAGCGCGAGCATCTCGCCGTACAGGTGGTCGCGCAGCCAGGGAACGGCGGTGAACTGGACCCGGTGCGTCTCCTCGTGCAGGCAGACCCAGAGCCGGAAGTCGTGCGGGTCGACCTCGAGCTGCTGCTCGACGTGCACGATGTTGGGGGCCACCAGCAGCAGCCGGCCGTGCGGGTCGGAAAAGGGGTCGAACTGGCCCAGGATCCGGGAGCCCAGGAAGCCCAGGAGGGCTCCGACCTCGGCGCCGGTGACCCGCGACCCGATCGCCTGCGAGACGGGGCCGGGTGCGCCCTTGCGCTCGGCCAGCTTGGCGGCGACGGGATCGATGATGCGCGAGAAGCCGTCGGCGTTGGCCTGCACCCAGCCCGCCCGGTCGACGACCAGCACGGGCGCGGTGTCCGGCGGCGCGTCGAGACCGGTGTAGTCGCGGACGTACCCGGTCGACCTGTCGGCACCCTCACGCAGCTCCGCCACCGCGCGGGCCGCCTCGGCAGCGCCCACGGCCGGGCCGTCGCCCGCGAGCCGGGAGCCGAGCTGGACCGCGAGGTCCCAGTCGACCATCTTCGGGGTGTCACCACTCATGGCGGGAACCCTACGCGGGCGGACCACAGTGGCAGGCGCCCAGCCGAGACGCCGCCCGGTCCAGCGCGACCCGGGCAGCGAGCGCGTCCGGCACCCGGACCCGGTCGGCCGCCAGCACGAAGGCCATCACGTGGCCGTCGAGGTCGACCGCGATGCCCGCCAGCGAATGCACCCCGCTCTGGGTCAGGGTGCCGGTCTTGGCCCGCACCCGGCCCCGCCCCGCAGGGGAGCCTTGGTCGAAGCGATCGGTGAGGGACCCCGTGAAGCCGGCGACCGGCAGCCCCTCGAGCAGGGCGCTGAGCTCCGGGTGCTCGGGCGCGGCCGCCAGCCGGAGGACCGCCGTGAGCGTCTCGGGGCTGAGCTTGTCGTGCCGAGACAGCCCGGACCCGTCGTGGAGGACGGCACCCACCATGGGCACGCCGAGCAGCTGCAGGGTCTGGCGGACCGCCGACGTACCGCCGGTGAACGAGCCCTTGCCCGACACTGCCAGGCCGGTCTGGCGCAGCAGCACCTCCGCGCCCTCGTTGTCGCTCACGGTGAGCACCTGCTGCACGATCTGGTCGAGCGGGGCACTCTCGACGCTCGCCAGGTCGGTCGCGGTGGCGCCGGCGGCGGCCGGGGCAGGCTGGCCCTGCACGCGCAGGCCGGCCTTCTTCCCGGCCCTGGACAGCGCCGCGGAGAACGTGTCGGCCGCGGTCCGCGAGGGGTCGGCGACCCGGCCGTAGCCGGACGGGTTCGCGCCCCGGTCGACCCACAGTGCGCTGATCGGGGAGACCACGCCGTCGGGCAGGTAGCCGGGCTCCCACCAGGGGCTCGCGGCCGGCCCCGAGAACAGCGAGTCGTCGTAGCCCACCCGGACCCGGGTCACGCCGCGGGCGGCGAGGGCGGCGGCGGTCCGGCGGGCCAGGGTGACGACGTCGGCGCGCGTGGAGGGGTAGACCACCGCCTGCTCGGCAGGGGTGAGCGGCTGCGAGGAGAGGTAGGGGTCGCCACCGCCGACCAGCACGATCCGGTGCGCACTGCTGCCGGTGACCACCCGGGTGCTGAACGTGGTGCCGGGGCCGAGCGCCTCCAGGGCGGCGGCGCTGGTGAGCAGCTTCAGCGTCGAGGCGGGCGTGAACGTGCCGGTGCCCGAGCGGTACGTCTCAGCCCCGCCGGAGAGTGGCTCCACCAGCGCGACGATGTGCCTGCCGAGGTCGGGGTCGGCCAGGTCCTTGGCGAGCCCGGCCCGCACCCGCGCCGTGGACAGCGCGGTGGTGTCGGGGAGCGGGACGGCGACCGGAGCAGCAGGACCCGGCTCCGGCAGGTCGAGGCCGGCCGGGGGCTCGACCGCCGCCGGATTGTCGACCGGGTCCGCCGGCGCGGTCTGCGCGATGCCGAGCCAGCGCTCACCCAGGTCGTAGCGGTACGACGCGGCCGCAGCGCCCAGCACGCAGAGCACGAGCAGGACCGGTCCCCAGCGGTAGACCAGCCCGCCGGCGTGGCGTCCGTCACGTCTGGGCACGTCTCCACCTGTCCGTGTAGTCCTTTGCCGTCATTGTGCGCGAGACTAGCGACGGCCCGCACACCGGGCCGAGTCTGTGAAGGTGCGGCGCAGCGGGCGCCGACGTACTGCTGGAGGAATCGTGGATCCGTTCGACGGCTTGGAGTTCGACGTCCTGGTGGAGATCCCCAAGGGCGAGCGCAACAAGTACGAGGTCGACCACGAGACCGGTCGGCTGCGGCTCGACCGGATGCTGTTCACCTCGACGGCGTACCCGTCCGACTACGGCTACATCGAGAACACGCTGGGCCAGGACGGCGACCCGCTCGACGCCCTCGTGCTGCTGCAGCAGCCCACCTTCCCCGGCTGCCTGATCGCCTGCCGGGCGATCGGCATGTTCCGGATGACCGACGAGGCCGGCGGCGACGACAAGGTGCTGTGCGTGCCCGCGCACGACCCGCGGCATGCGCACCTGCGCGACATCGCCGACGTGTCCAAGTTCGACCGGCTGGAGATCCAGCACTTCTTCGAGGTCTACAAGGACCTCGAGCCCGGCAAGTCCGTCGAGGGCGCCAACTGGGTGGGCGTCGACGAGGCCATCGCCGAGGTCCAGGCGTCGTTCGCCCGGGCCCAGCGCGCCGGTCACTGAGGGCTCACGAATCACCGGCTCACCGGCGATTCCTGACGTTCCCGGCCGTTGCAACGGCTGAGAACGTCAGGAAGAGGCTGAGAAGGTGGCGCTCAGGCGCCGCCGAGCAGCTCCTCGGAGCGGAGCACCTCAGCCGGTACGTCGAACGCCTCCACCAGGCCGACCGCCAGCGGCCGGATCCGGCGCAGCAACCCGCCGATCTCGCGGGTGATCGCCTTCGACCGGGCCGCGGAGAGCCGCCCGTGCTCCATGAACCAGCCTCGATCGGCCTCGATCGTGCTCAGTGCGTGCAGGTCGCACAACAACGTGAGCGCCACCCGGGTGTCCGACGGCTCCAGGCCGCGTACCCGCTCCACGAACGCCTCGAGCACCAGCCGCTCCACGTGCGCCCGGGCGCAGGCGATCACGTGGTCCTGGACCCGGCTGAACACCTCACCGGGGGCGACGCCGCCGTCGATGCTGCTCTTGAGTCGACGCGCGGCCCCCGAGATCAGGTGCTCCTCGCGGAAGCGCAGCATCGTCAACTGGTAGTCGGGGTCGAGCAGCCTCGCCTCCTGGTCCCAGTCGTCACCGCCGGGGAGCGCGTCCTTCAGCCGCTCGAGGAGCTTGTGGACGCTGGTCCGCTCGATCACCGTGTCGACGGCCAGCGAGGCCACGAACCGCACCATCGCGAACTGGTCGAGGTCGGAGAACTCCGAGGCATAGTCGGTGAGCAGCCCCTTCGCGACCAGCTGGAGCAGCACGTGGTTGTCGCCCTCGAACGTCGTGAAGACGTCGGTGTCGGCCTTGAGCGCGGCGAACCGGTTGACCGCCAGGTAGCCGGCACCACCGCACGCCTCGCGGCACTCCTGGATGGTCCGGGTCGCATGCCAGGTGGCCAGCGCCTTGGTACCGGCGGCACGCGACTCCAGCGCGCGACGGGCATGCTCGTCGGCGCCGTCGCCGGTGAACACGTCGTGGAGCTGGCCGGCCACCACCTCCTGGGCGAACGAGAGGGCATAGGTGCGGGCCAACAGCGGGAACAGCCGGCGCTGGTGCATCCCGTAGTCGAGCAGCAGCTGCTCCTCCCCGGGGGTGGCCGCCTCGAACTGGCGTCGGCGCACGGCGTACTGCACCGCGAGCGTGAGGGCCACCTTGGAGGCTGAGATCCCGGCGCCGCCCACCGAGACCCGGCCCTGCACCAGGGTGCCGAGCATGGTGAAGAACCGGCGGTCGGGGTTCTCGATCTCCGAGGCGTAGGCCCCGTCCTCGCTCACCGTCGCGAACCGGTCGAGCAGCGCCTCGCGCGGCACCCGCACGTCGTCGAACCAGATCCGGCCGTTGTCGACGCCCTGCAGGCCGACCTTGTCCCCGCAGTCCTCGATCCGGATCCCGTCGAGCACCTCACCGCCGGAGCGCAGGGGTACGACGAACGCGTGCACGCCCTCGGAGCGCCCGCCGATCTCGAGCTGGGCGAAGACCACGGCCAGCTCCGCGTGCCGAGCGGCATTGCCGATGTAGTCCTTGCGCGAAGTGTCGTCGGGGGTGGACAGCACGAACTCTCCGGTCGCCGGCTCGTAGCGAGCGACCGTGCCCAGGGCCTGCACGTTGGAACCGTGCCCCGACTCGGTCATCGCGAAGCAGCCCAGCAGCCGGCCGGCGGCCAGATCGGACAGGTAGGCGTCGTGGTGACGTCGGCTGCCGAGCTGCAGGATGGCACCGCCGAACAGGCCGAACTGCACCCCCACCTTGACCAGCACCGAGAGGTCGCCGAAGGCGAGGGTCTCGAAGGCCGCGACCGAGGCACCCACGTCGCCGGTGCCGCCGTACGCGGGAGGGAAGGAGAGGCTGGTCTGACCCGTCCCGGCCAGCTCGACAAGCACGTCGCGGACCCGGTCCCGATAGTCGTCGCGGGCCAGCTCACGGGCGTCGTCGAGGACGGCTCCGTGCGCGCCGAGGCCGGCGCGCACCAGGTCCCGGACCGTGGCGTCCGTCCAGCAGCGTCTTCAGCGTCGGTACGTCGAGCGCGGGCGTCGGGGGTGCGTCCGGGTCCGGCTCCGAGGTGGAGCCGGGCTCCGGGCGGGGGTCCGGGGTGTCGATCGCCATGCCGTCAACTCTGGCACGGTCACCGGTGTTCAGGCTGCGAGGGAGATCACGGTCGGGCGTAGAAGTTGGGCGTGATCCAGTAGTACATCGACACCAGCTCGACGCCACGACCGGGCCTCGGCGCGTGGATGATCATCCCGCCGCCGACGTACAGCGCGACGTGGTAGATCGACGAGGGCGCGGAGCTGTCGCCCCAGAACACGAGGTCGCCGGGCTGGAGCTGGCTGGGCGAGATCGGGGTCGACTGCTCGTACTGCGCCACGGAGTAGTGCGGCAGCGACCTGCCCCCTGCTCGCCAGGCGCCCATGGTCAGCCCCGAGCAGTCCCAGGAGCCGGGACCGGCGGCGCCGTACACGTAGGGCTCACCGATCTGGGCCCGGGCGAAGGCGATGGCTGCAGCCGCGCCACCCGAGGCCGGGGGCGGACTGGGTGACGGACTGGGCTCAGGCGCGGGCGCGGGCGCGGGGTCGGCCGGCTGGGCCGGCGACGGGGGCTGCTGTCCGGACTGGTCCTGCTGGGCGGCCTGCTCGGCCGCTGCCTCCTGGGCTGCCTGGTGGGCAGCCTGCTGGGCGGCCTGCTGGGCGGCTGCCTGCTGGGCGGCCTGCTCCGCCGCATGCTGCGCGGCCTCGGCCGCGGCCTGCGCGGCGGCCTGCTCGAGGGCGTGCTGTCGGCGCGCGGCCAGGGTCACCGAGACGTGCTGCAGGTCGGCCAGCTCGTGGATCAGGCCGTCCTTCTGGGCGGCGACCGCCTGGGCCTCGGCTGCGGCGGCGTCGGCCGCGTCCTGGGCCTGCTGCTTGGCGGCGGCGGCGTCCTGCTCGAGGGCAGCTGCGTGCGTGCGGGCCTGCTGGGCCCGACCCGTCGCGACGGTGGCGAGCGTCGACATGGCCCGGAACTGGTCGTACTGCCCGTCCATCGCGCTCTCGGCGGTGTCCAGGGTCGTGTAGCGCTCCATCACGGCGCTGGGTCCGTCGGCGTCGATCATCGCCGACATCGCGGTGAGCTGCGGGGCCATCACGTACGACGAGGCGAGCGCGTCACCGTACGCCGTCTGCTGGCGGGTGACGGCGCGCTGGGCGACCCTCTCGCCGACCTCGGCGGCCCGCACCTCACGGCGGGCCTGCTTCAGCTGCCAGAGGGCGCCGTTGTAGGCCTCGGCCGCGCGCCCCGCGTCCACGGCGGAGCGCTGCAGCCGCTGGTCGGCGAGCACCAGGTCGGCCTGCACGGCCGCCACGTCCCGCGCCTTGTCGGAGACCGCGCGCTGCGCGGCCTCGACGTCCGACTGCGACGGCGTGCCGTCGGGGTCCGCGGCGGCGACGGAGGCGAACGCCCCCACCACCACCAGCGTGAGGCAGGTGACGAGGCCCGTGCGGGCCGCTCCGTGGATCCTGCGTCCCCTGATCGTCCGGAGTGGCGCTCGCACGTGACCTCGTCTCCTCTGCGTCGGCCAATCCCGTGACCGGCGCTTCGTTGGCTGGCCTCGGGCGACTTCCCCATCGCCCGAGGCACTTGGAGCACGCTAGTGCTCAGGAGTCACATTGGAAACACTTTTCCCAAATATTTTCCACTTGCACGGCGTGTCGACTTGACGAACTACAAGGTTGTAATTCGTCATCCATGCCCGGGAACGCTCTCAGGCGTCGTCGACGGGGACCGACGAGGTGGTCGTCGTCGGGTGCGAGGCGAGGCCTCGGCGGTCGAACTTCTGGCCGCTGGCCACGCCACCGACGTAGAAGGCGATCAGCGCGATCGCGATGCCGGCGACGTCGTCGGCGATGTAGTGCCAGCCGAAGTAGAGGGTGGCCACGACGGTGATGCCGAAGTTGACCCAGAAGATCCAGTGCAGGATCCGGGTGCGCAGCGTGTACTGCACCATCAGCGCCATCAGCAGGGTGATGGCGCAGTGCAGGCTCGCGAAGCCGGCGACCGACTGCACGGCCCCCTCGATGCCGAAGCCGACCACGTTGTGCCGGCCGTACGACAGGGCGTCCATCAGTGACTGCGACCCCGTGGTGGAGAGCCCGGCGTACAGGTAGGAGTACTCGAAACCCGGCCCGGTGGTGGGCAGCGC
>JBBQRV010000130.1:0-10282 GCA_038214475.1 Propionibacteriales bacterium
CATCGCGGGGGTCCTCGGCACCACGCCGGCGGCCGCGCGCAAGCTGGCCTCGCGGGCCCGAGCCAAGGTCACCCAGCCCCCTCCGGAGGACCGTCTGGCCGACTGGGAGGTGGTCGACGCCTTCATGGCTGCCGCCAGGAACGGGGACTTCGACCGGTTGCTGGGGCTGCTCGCACCCGACGCCGCCGTGAGCGCCGACGACGCCGCGGTCCTGGTCGGCACGCCGCGGCAGATCGAGGGCCGCGACCAGGTGGCGGCGTTCTTCAACGGCAGCGCCCAGTCCGCGCTCGCGGTCTTCGTCGGCGAGCGTCCCGGGACCGCCTGGTTCCATCTCGGCGCGGCCAAGGTCGTCTTCGACTTCACCGTCGACGACGGCCTCGTGCGCGCCATCACCTTCCGTGCCGCGCCCGACGTGCTCTCGCGAGTGGTCCGCCGCGACGGCGGTCGGCCGCGCGACTGACCCGGTCACACCGGGTCCGTCTCGATCGTCAGCACCTCAGGACCCCTCACCAGAAGGAGACGACCATGAAGACCATGACCTGCCGAGACCTCGGAGGACCCTGCGACCTCGAGCACCACGGGGAGAGCGCCGACGACGTCATCAAGGCCCAGGACCAGCACCTCAAGCTGGCGGACAAGGCCGGCGACGCGACCCACCGGGAGGCCCGCGACGCCATGAAGGGCCGCTGGCTGCACCCCAAGAAGGCGATGGACTGGTACCGCGACGCCAAGCAGGACTTCGCCGCACTGCCCGACGACTGACGCGCTCGGTCCTGCGTCACGCCCCACGGCATCGGACTGCGCCACGGCTGCGGCACGGGTGCTGCGCGCCGGCTGGCTACTCCGCGGCGGCGCGGCGCAACGACTCGCTGAGCCGCTCGGCGGCGGCGAGCACGGCCGGGGCGTGCATCCGGCCGGGCTGGCGGGAGAGCCGCTCCAGCGGTCCGGAGACGGACACCGCAGCGATGATCTTGCCGCTGGGGGAGCGCACCGGGGCTGACACCGAAGCGACACCCTGTTCGCGCTCGCCCACCGACTGCGCCCAGCCACGTCGCCGGATGCCGGACAGGGCGGTGGCGGAGAAGGCGGCGTCCTGCAGGCCGCGGTGGATCCGCTCGGGGTCCTCCCACGCCAGCAGCACCTGCGCCGCGGAGCCCGCGCGCATGGTGAGCTGGGAGCCGACCGGGATCGTGTCGCGCAGTCCGGAGGGGCGCTCGGCGGCGGCCACGCACACCCGGTGCTCGCCCTGGCGGCGCCACAGCTGCGCGGACTCGCCGGTGATGTCGCGCAGCCGGGCCAGCACCGGGCCGGCCGCGGCGAGCAGCCTGTCCTCGCCGGCCGCGGCGGACAGCTCCGCGAGCCGCGGCCCCAGGACGAAGCGGTCCTGCATGTCGCGGGCCACCAGACGATGGTGCTCGAGGGCGACGGCGAGGCGGTGGGCGGTGGGCCGGGCCAGCCCGGTCCCGGCCACCAGTCCGGCCAGCGTCGCGGGGCCGGACTCGAGCGCGGTGAGCACCAGCGCGGCCTTGTCGAGTACGCCGACCCCAGATCCGTTGTCCATATGCCGATACTCTCATCTCAGATCATGGGACGCAAGGGTTAGGCTGGTGCGGTCGTCGAGGACTGAGGAGAGTGACATGGGCAGGACCCTGGCCGAGAAGGTGTGGGACGAGCACGTCGTCCGCAGTGCCGAGGGGGAGCCCGATCTGCTCTTCATCGACCTCCACCTCATCCACGAGGTGACCTCACCCCAGGCCTTCGACGGCCTGCGGCTGGCCGGTCGCGGCGTACGCCGCCCGGACCTGACCCTCGCGACCGAGGACCACAACGTCCCTACCCTCGACTGGGACAAGCCGATCGCCGACCCGGTGTCGAAGACCCAGGTCGACACCCTGCGCCGCAACGCCGCCGAGTTCGGCGTACGGCTGCACCCGCTCGGCGACATCGAGCAGGGCATCGTGCACGTGGTCGGCCCGCAGCTCGGCCTCACCCAGCCCGGCATGACCATCGTCTGCGGTGACAGCCACACCAGCACCCACGGCGCGTTCGGCGCGATCGCCTTCGGCATCGGCACCTCCGAGGTCGAGCACGTGCTGGCCACCCAGACCCTGATGCAGGCCCGGCCCAAGACGATGGCCGTCACCCTCAACGGCAGCCTGCCGCCCGGCGTCACCGCCAAGGACCTGGTGCTCACCCTGATCACGCACACCGGCACCGGTGGCGGGCAGGGCTACATCGTGGAGTACCGCGGCCAGGCCATCGAGGAGCTCTCCATGGAGGGCCGGATGACCGTGTGCAACATGTCGATCGAGTGGGGCGCCAAGGCCGGGCTGATCGCCCCCGACCAGACCACGTTCGACTACATCGAGGGCAAGGCCGAGGCCCCCCGTGGCGCCGACTGGGACGCCGCGGTCGCGCACTGGAAGACCCTGGTCAGCGACGACGACGCCGAGTACGACGCCGAGATCGTGCTCGACGCCAGCAGCATGACGCCCTTCGTCACGTGGGGAACCAACCCGGGCCAGGGCGTCCCGCTCGGCGGCCGGGTGCCGAGCCCTGCAGACTTCGAGGGCAACGACCGGGTCGCCACCGAGAAGGCCCTCGAATACATGGCCCTCGAGGCCGGCACGCCGATGCGTGACATCAAGGTCGACACCGTCTTCGTCGGTTCCTGCACCAACGGCCGGATCGAGGACCTGCGGCTCGCCGCCAGCATCCTCGAGGGCCGCACGGTCGACAAGGACACCCGGCTGCTCGTGGTCCCCGGCTCGGTATGGGTGCGCCTGCAGGCCGAGCAGGAGGGCCTCGACGTGATCTTCAAGGACGCCGGTGCCGAGTGGCGCGGTGCCGGGTGCTCCATGTGCCTGGGCATGAACCCCGACCAGCTCACCCCGGGCGAGCGCAGCGCCTCGACGTCCAACCGAAACTTCGAGGGCCGCCAGGGCAAGGGCGGCCGCACCCACCTGGTGTCGATCCCGGTGGCCGCGGCCACCGCGGTGCGCGGCACCCTCTCCTCTCCCGCAGACCTGGAGGACTGACCGATGGACGCGTTCACCACCCACACCGGCGTCGGCGTGCCGCTGCGCCGCAGCAACGTCGACACCGACCAGATCATCCCCGCCGTCTACCTCAAGCGGGTCACCCGCACCGGCTTCGAGGACGGGCTCTTCGCCGCCTGGCGCAACGACCCGACCTTCGTGCTCAACAAGCCCGAGTACGCCGCCGCCACGGTGCTCGTCGCCGGCCCCGACTTCGGCACCGGCTCCTCGCGCGAGCACGCGGTGTGGGCGCTGCAGAACTACGGCTTCAGGGTCGTGATCTCCTCGCGCTTCGCCGACATCTTCCGCAGCAACTCCGGCAAGGCCGGCCTGCTGGCCGCCCAGGTCGACGAGAAGGTCGTGCAGCGGATCTGGGACCACCTCGAGGACCACCCGGGCGCCACGGTCAGCGTCGACCTCGAGTCGCGCACGGTGTGTTGCGGCGAGGGCCCGGACGCCGTCGAGGACTCCTTCGACATCGACGACTACACCCGCTGGCGGTTGCTGAACGGTCTCGACGACGTCGGGATCACCCTGAGCCACACCGACGACATCGCGGCGTACGAGGCCGTCCGACCGAGCTGGAAGCCGGTCACGCAGCACGGCTGAGGACCATCTGGGCGTCGGCACCCTGTACCCCGACGTGTCCGGCGCGGCACCTCCGGCGCCGAGGCGGGCCGGGCTCGCGGGCGTGGCGACTTCTGACGCCCTGTTCCGGAACACCCTGCCCACACTGGTGATTCACCGCGACAGTGACGCGAACGTGCCGCCCGAGATGTCCGGCCCGCGCGCCGCCGCGGCGGCGCGATGCCAGGCCCTGCTGGGCTTCCTGACTCGCTGACCTGCGCGACGAAACAGCTGCGAAGACCGCTCGGGGCAGTCGTTTCGTGCCGTCCGGCGCCATGTGAGCAGTGCCGCGAGGTCGGGACGAAGTGCAAAAACACGGAGGGAAACGCCTCGCGGTGATTGTGCACTTGTGTGCGAATACCTAGCGTGCATGGGAAGAACGTCGAGCAGCTGCTCGGTCGTGTCGGTCATTGGAAGGAAAGCTAGTGAACAAGTCTCAGTTCATCGATGCGCTCTCAACGCGTTACGAGGGGAACCGCAAGGCTGCCGCACACGCCCTGGAGGCCGTCCTCGACACCATCACCCGTGAGGTCGCCAAGGGCGAGAAGGTCGCCATCACCGGCTTCGGCTCGTTCGAGAAGCGGGTGCGTCCGGCTCGTTGGGTGCGCAACCCGCAGACCGGCGAGAAGATGAAGGCCAAGAAGACTGCGGTGCCGAAGTTCAATGCGGGTGCGGATCTGAAGAACGTCATCTCCGGCGCCAAGAAGCTGCCGAAGCTGACCTTGGCCAGCCTGCCCCCGGTGCCCGGCATGGCCCGCAAGGCCGCCCCCGCCAAGCCCGCCGCCACCAAGTCGGCACCGGCCAAGGCTGCTCCGGCCAAGGCTGCTCCGGCCAAGAAGGCGCCGGCCAAGGCCGCACCGGCCAAGGCTGCCGCGAAGAAGGCACCCGCCAAGACCACCACGAAGGCTGTGCCGGCCAAGGCCCCTGCCAAGAAGGCGCCCGCCACCACGGCGGCCAAGAAGGCCCCTGCGAAGGCGGCGGCCAAGAAGGCGCCCGCGAAGAAGGCTCCGGCCAAGAAGGCCTGAGCCGCACCACACACCGGACAACGGCGAGCCGCCCTTCGGGGTGGCTCGCCGTTCGCGTGGGCGCCCCTGCCTGTGCCGGTGGCCGGCTCGGTCAGCGGCCGGTGGCCGCGGCCGTGTGCGGCCCGACACCGAGCACGAGTGCGCGTCCCAGGTCGCCCACCTCGTCGACGTCCTGGCGCAGTGACGGCCAGGCCCCGGTGAGGGCCCGGGCGCCACCGGCGTCGTGACGAGCGGCCGACCCGGGCCCGAAGGCCGGGCGGAAGTCGTCGAGGCGCCGCGCGGCGTACAGGGTGGTGCCGGTGCCGACCGCGTCGGCGACGTACACCGAGGAGGCCCCCGGCAGGGCAGCCGCCGTCAGCGCCTCGTCCAGCTCGCTCGCGCGCAACGCCGGCAGGTCACCGCACAGCGCGACGATGCCGGCTTCCGGCCACCGCCTCGCCACCTCGTGGGCGGCCTGGACCAGGGTCTCGTTCAGATCCCCGGTCACGCCGTCGGGGACCACGTCGCAGCCCGCCGCCGCCAGCTCGAGGGCGAACCGGTGGTCGTCGGTGACGGCGAGCACCGCCCTGACCGAGTCGCACTCCAGCGCCGCCGCGACCGTGTCGAGCGCGAAGGCACGCGCCAGCCGGGCACGTTCGTCGTGCGGCAGCGTCGAGAGCCGGCTCTTGCCGCGGGCCGGTGGCTTCACCGGGACCACCACGACGTGACTGACGGGCCGGGCGGCGGTGGGGCGCTTCATCACCGCGATCCTGCCAGAGAACCGGTAGCCTGCATCCGTTCGAGCAACCGAGGTGAGGCGGGACATGGCAGCGGCCACACGACGGCACGAGCGCAGCGGCTGGGCCGTGCTCACCGCAGTGGCGATCCTGAAGCCTCCGCTGCTGCTGTCGATGCGCCGGGACTGGGTGGGCCTCGAGAAGGTCCCCGCGTCCGGCGGCTGCGTGCTCGTCTTCAACCACGTCTCGCACCTCGACCCGCTCACGTCGGCGCACTTCGTCTACGACTCCGGGCGTACGCCGCACTACCTGGCCAAGTCGGGCCTGTTCCGCAACCGGGCCCTGGGCGGTTTCCTCAGGTCCGCCGGGCAGATCCCGGTCGAGCGGATGACCGGCGACGCGGTCGGTGCGTTCGACGCGGCGGTCAATGGTGTGCGGGCCGGCAAGGCGATCGTGGTCTACCCCGAGGGCACCATCACCCGCGATCCCGACGGCTGGCCGATGCGGGGCAAGTCGGGGGCCGCGCGGATCGCCCTCGAGACCGGCTGCCCGGTGATCCCGATCGGGCAGTGGGGCCCGCAGGACATCCTGCCGGCCTACACGAAGAAGCCGCTGATCTTCCCGCGCAAGACGGTGCACCTGAGGGTGGGCGACCCGGTCGACCTCTCCGACCTGGTGCCGCGGGAGCACAGCGCAGCGGTGGTGTCCGAGGCCACCGAGCGGATCATGGCTGCGGTCACCCACCTGGTCGAGGAGGTGCGTGGTGCGAAGGCACCGGCGCAACGCTTCGACCCGCGCACGGCCGGGGTGCGCGAGATCGGCAATCCCAGAGCGAAGAAGAGGAAGCGGGGCCCTGCATGAGCAAGGTGGCGGTGTTCGGAGCGGGCTCGTGGGGCACCGCGTTCTCCCTGGTCCTGGCCGACGGTGGAGCCGACGTGACCATCTGGGGACGGCGAGAGGAGGTCTGCGCCGGGATCAACGACAGGCGCGAGAACACCGACTACCTGCCGGGGATCGAGCTGCCACCCAGTATCTCGGCCACCCAGGACCCCGAGGAAGCGCTGGCGGGCGCCGACCTGATGGTGCTCGCCGTACCGTCACAGACGCTGCGCACCAACCTGGTCGAGTGGGCGTCGTACCTGCCCGACGACCTCGTGCTCGTGTCGCTGATGAAGGGCGTCGAGCTCGGCACCGACAAGCGGATGAGCGAGGTGATCGCCGAGATCTCCGGCGCGGGTCCGGAGCGGATCGCCGTGGTCAGCGGCCCCAACCTCTCCCACGAGATCGCCTGCCGCGAACCGGCCGCGTCCGTGATCGCCTGTGCCGACGAGGCGGTGGCCAAGCGGGTGCAGTCCATCTGTCACTCGCCTGCGTTCCGGCCGTACACGTCGACCGACGTGCTCGGCTGCGAGCTGGGCGGCGCCTACAAGAACGTGGTCGCGCTCAGTGTCGGGATGGCCGTCGGCCTGGGCTTCGGCGACAACACCACCGCCTCGGTGATCACCCGGGGCCTGGCCGAGACGGCCCGGCTGGCGATGGCGCTCGGGGCGAACCCGCTCACGCTGATGGGCCTCGCCGGGCTCGGTGACCTGGTGGCGACCTGCTCCTCACCCCTCTCGCGCAACCGCACCTTCGGGGAGAAGCTCGGCAAGGGCATGACCACGGCCGAGATCTACGCCTCCACCCGCCAGGTGGCCGAGGGGGCCAAGTCGTGCTCCTCGCTGCTCGACCTGGCCCGGCACACCGGCGTCGACGCCCCCATCGCCGAGCACGTGACCGCCGTCGTCGAGGGCCGGATCACCGCCACCGACATGATGAACAGCTTCATCGCCCGCGACACCAAGGCCGAGACCGACTGAGCGGCGTCCGCGCGCGCCAATTGGTCGAGAACGACATGTTCCGCGGCTGGATCGGCTGCCACAAGCCGCCAATTGGTCGGTTGTGACACGCGGATGGCCAGCAGGGC
This sequence comes from Propionibacteriales bacterium, assembly GCA_038214475.1. Classification (GTDB taxonomy): domain Bacteria; phylum Actinomycetota; class Actinomycetes; order Propionibacteriales; family Nocardioidaceae; genus Nocardioides. The sequence continues at coordinate 7,373 of JBBQRV010000130.1, forward strand.
GGGTGCCGCGCGCCGATTGGTCGAGTTCGACGCGTCACCCGGCTGATCCAGGTGCCGAAACGCTCCAATTGGTGGGTGGCGACACTCACACCAGGTCGTCGAGCGCCCCCACCAGGTCGGCCCACAGGTCCTCGACGTCCTCGATGCCCACCGACATCCGCACCAGCCCCTCGGGGATGGTGTCCGGCTCGGTCCTCCACCGGCGGCGCCGTTCGAACGTCGACTCCACGCCGCCGAGCGACGTCGCGTGCACCCACAACGACGTCTTGTGGGTGAGCAGGTCGGCGGCGATCGCGCCGCCCTCGAGCACCAGGCTGATGATCCCGCCGAAGCCCGGGTAGCGCACCTCCGCGCTGGCCGGGTGCGCCCGCAGCCGGCCGACCAGCTCCTGCGCGTTGGCCTGCGAGCGCTCCACGCGCAGGTGCAGGGTGCGCAGGCCTCGCAGGGCCAGGTAGGCCTCCATCGGGCCCGGCACCGCGCCGATCATGTCGCGGCGGTTCTTCAGCACGCTGTGCAGCGCGTCGTCGTGGGTGACCAGGGCGCCCATCAGCACGTCGCTGTGGCCGGCGATGAACTTGGTCGCCGAGTGCAGCACGATGTCGGCACCGAGGGCGAGCGGCTGCTGGAGCAGGGGAGTGGCGAAGGTGTTGTCGACCACGACGTAGGCGCCCGCCTCGTGCGCGGCAGCGATGATCGGCGGCAGGTCGGCCACCTCCAGGGCGGGGTTGGTCGGGCTCTCGATCCACACCACGGCGGCGTCGGCACTCGCCTTGACCATCGCGTCGGTGTCGGTGAGGTCCACCAGCTCTGCGGTGATCCGGCCGCGCGACTCCAGGTCGGCGAGCTGGGCGACGGTCCCGAGGTAGGAGTGCCGAGGCGCGACCACCTTCTGGCCCTGCCCGACCAGGTCGAGCACGGTGGCCACGGCAGCCAGCCCGGACGCGAACGACAGGCACCGACCGCCCTCCAGGGCTCCGAGTGCGTCCTCGAAAGCCGTCCAGGTCGGGTTGGCGTACCGGCCGTACTCCAGCTCGCCACCCGCGACGTACGTCGAGGCGAACGTGACCGGGGTGTTGAACGGCTGGTCCGGGGTGTGGGCGGGGCGACCGGAGTGCACGGCCACGGTGGCCGGCTTGAGGGCCGGCCCGGGCGAGACGGCAGGCGTCTCGGCGGGCTTGACGACGGGGGGCGGCGAGTCAGGCATGCCCACCAGCGTAGGTGGTACGCCGCGCACGGCGGTGCCGGCCGCGGGTCGCTCGCCGGGCCACCGCCAGACGGGGGCCGGGCCGTCGCCACCCACCGCCCACCGGCTTTGGCATGATGACCGCCGTGACCCCACTCGACGACCTGACCTCGCTGGCCCGCGACATCGACTCCACCTGCCGGCTGACCGGCGAGTTCACGCTCCGGTCCGGGCAGGTCGCCGCCGAGTACTTCGACAAGTACCTCTTCGAGGCCCAGCCCACGCTGCTGGCCCGCGTCGTGGAGCGGATGGTGCCGCTGCTCCCCGCGGACACCGAGCTGCTCGGCGGCCTCGAGCTGGGCGGCGTACCGATCGCGACCGTGCTCAGCGCCCGCACCGGCCTGCCGGCCCTGTTCGTGCGCAAGCAGGCCAAGGAGTACGGCACCTGCAAGCTGGCCGAGGGCGCGCCGGTCGCCGGTCGCCGGGTGACCTTGGTGGAGGACGTGATCACCACCGGGGGCGCGGTCCGTGACGCCACCCGGGCGCTGCGCGCCGAGGGCGCGATCGTCGAGACCGTGCTCTGCGCCATCGATCGCAGCCCCGAGGGCAGCCTGCCGCTGGCCGACGTCGGGCTCGAGGTGCGCCCTGTGCTCACCAAGGCCCTGCTCGACTCGGTCACCGGCACCCGAGGATGAACGACCGCAAGCCGCGGGTGGCGGTCGTCTTCGGGGGACGCTCCAGCGAGCACTCCATCTCCTGCATCTCCGCAGGCAGCGTGCTGCAGGCGATCGACCGGGAGAAGTACGACGTGGTGCCCGTCGGCATCACCCCCGACGGGCGCTGGGTGTTGGAGGACCCCACCGCCAACCGGCTCGAGCTGGGGCCGGGCGGGTCACTCCCGTCGGTCCTGGGCACCACCGAGCTGACCCTGGTGCAGGGGCAGACCAGCGAGCTCGTCGTCCACGAGCCGGGCAACGTGCCCCACACGCTCGGCGAGGTCGACGTGGTGTTCCCGGTCATGCACGGTCCGTGGGGACAGGACGGCACCCTCCAGGGCCTGCTGGAGATGGCCGGCGTCCGCTACGTGGGTGCCGGCGTGCTGTCGTCTGCGGTCGGCACCGACAAGGCCGTGATGAAGCGGCTCTTCACCTCGGCAGGGCTCGACGTGCTCCCGTACGTCGTGCTCACCCCGCGCGGCTGGGCCACCGACCGGGCGGCCTTGCGCGCGGAGGTCGAGGCGCTGGGGCTGCCGCTGTTCGTCAAGCCGGCCCGGGCCGGCTCCAGCTTCGGCATCTCCCGCGTCGACTCGCTCGACGAGCTCGATGCCGCGATCGCCGAGGCGCACCGGTTCGACCCGAAGGTGGTCGTCGAGGCCGCTGCGGTGGGGGCCCGCGAGATCGAGTGCGGGGTGCTGCAGGGCGAGGGGACCGCTCCACACCTCACCAGCGAGCTCGCCGAGATCCGGGTCGACGTGGGCCACCAGTTCTACGACTTCGAGGCCAAGTACCTGCCGGAGGAGAACACCGCCCTCGACGTGCCCGCCGACGTGGAGCCCGGGCTCGCCGACACCGTCCGGGTCACCGCGGCGAGGGCCTTCGACGCACTCGACTGCGAGGGCCTGGCCCGCGTCGACTTCTTCCTCTTCCCCGACGGCCGGATCGTGGTCAACGAGGTCGAGACGATGCCCGGCTTCACCAGCCTGTCGATGTTCCCGCGGATGTGGGCGG
>JBBQRV010000131.1:0-10241 GCA_038214475.1 Propionibacteriales bacterium
AGCGCCGAGCCCATCCCCAGCTGCATCTGCTCGATCACCTGTCGGTAGGTGAGGAACGACGACGACTCGGTGTTCTGTGCGCCCTTGGTCATCACGAAGATGTTGTCGAAGATCCGGAAGGCGTCGAGGGCCCGGAACAGCACCGCGACCATGATCGCGGCCCGCATGTTGGGCAGGATCACCTTCCACAGCCGCTGCCACCAGGTGGCGCCGTCGACCTTCGCCGCCTCGAGCATGTCCTCGGAGACCTGGGAGAGCCCGGCCAGCAGGAGCAGCGACATGAACGGAGTGGTCTTCCAGATCTCGGAGACCATGATCGCGAACATCGCGTGCCAGTGGTCGCCGAACCAGTTCGTGGCGGCGCCCGACCCCGACCCGTCGGAGATGCCGGGGAGGAAGTTGAACCACGAGTTCACCCAGCCGTTGTTGATGCTGAACGTGAACTGCCAGGCGAACGCCGAGACCACGGTGATGATGCCGTAGGGGATCAGGATCGAGGTGCGCATCACGCTGCGGGCGAAGACGATGCGGTGCATCACCATGGCGAACGCGAACCCGATCACCAGCTCGACCGCGACCGTGATGACCATGATCAGCACCGTGTTCCAGGTGTCCTGCCAGAAGAGCGAGTCGGTGAGGATCGTCGTGTAGTTGGTGACGCCCGCGAACTCCTTGTCGTTCGGTGCGGTGAGCCGATAGTTGAACAGGGACAGGTACAGCGCCTGGAGCATCGGCCAGGCGGTGACGATCAACATCAGCACGACCGCAGGAGCGACGAGCTTCTGTCCCAGCCGGTTCTCGGCGACGGTCCGGTCGGTGGCCACCGCCTTGGTGGCTCGTGGGCCGGCAGCTGCGGAGGCACTCACAGCAGCCTCCTTCCGTTGAGCACGTCGTCGATGAACGACTGGGACCGGGCCGGCGTGCTCTGGTTCACCGAGACCGGGGGGTGCCAGACACTCTGGATGGCGCTGGAGATGTCGCTCCAGTAGGGCGTGACCGAGCGGGGTGCCGCGGCGTTCACGCTCTCCTGGAAGAGCTGGAGCAGGTCGGCCGGGTAGATGTCCTTCAGCGCCGGGTAGTCGTAGCCGGCCGAACTGGCGGGCATGTTGCCGGTGAGCTCGGCGTTGACGCCCTGGTTCTCGGGACTGACCAGGCACTGGGCGGCCTGGAGGGCGAGGTCCTTGTGGCCGGAGTACTCGCTCACCCCGATGCCGATCCCGCCGTACGGCGGTCGCGACTCCTCACCCGCCTCGGTCTGGGGGTAGCGGGTGTAGCCGATGTCCTTGGCGACGGCGGGCTGGGAGCCGTCGTAGTTGTGGAAGATGTAGGTCCAGTTGACGAGGAAGGACCCGGCGGTCGAGCCGAAGGTCGAGCCCGCGGTGCCCTCGGTCGACACGGACAGGTCGGCCGGGGCCGCCTTCGAGGAGGCCAGCTCGGCGATCACCTTCGCGGCGGCGTCGCCCGCGGGGGAGTCGATCGCGATGGTGGCGTCCTTGCCGTCCTCCGGGTTCTGGACCAGCTCGCCACCGGCGCCGGAGACCAGGGCGTTGATCCAGACCACGTAGCCCTCGTACTTGTTGGCCTGCACCGCGACCTTCCCGCCGTTGTCGCTGGCGGCCTGGATGATCTGGTCCCAGGTGACCGGCTTGGTCATGTCGATGCCGGCCTTCTGCACGAACGACTTGCGGTACCAGAGCACCTGGGTGTTCGACCAGAACGGGAACACCACGAGCTGGCCGTCCCAGGTGGCTGCGTCGGTGGCTCCCTTGAACGACTGGTCCTTCAGCGACGACTGCACGTCTGCGGGGATCTCGGCCAGGAAACCGGCGTTGGCGAACTCCGCCGTGTACGGCGGGTCCAGGCTCATCAGGTCGATCCCCGGATCTCGGGCCGCCAGTCGCCGGGCCAGCTGGATGCGCTGCTGGCCGGCGTCCTGCGGCAGCACCTGGGTGGTCACCGTGTAGGCGTCGGTGCTGCAGTTTTCGGCCACGGCGGCCTGGCCGCCGCTGTCGGGATTGATGTACCAGATGAGCTCGGGTCTGCCGGAGCTCGCCCCGGCGCTGCCGCAGGCGGCCAGCAGGCCGGAGGTGAGCGTGAGGGCGGCCGCCGACACGAGGAACCTCCGACCCCGGTGGCCGACCGACACCTTCTGGTTCGGCGGATGAGACATGCGCCCTCCTCGAAGTGGTCTACTTCACATCTAGTCCTGTTGCACGCAAAGTGCAACCACCTGCCCGGGGGTGGTGTGCGGTGGCAGCGGGCGCTATGCCCTGGGACTCGTCAGTGGACGGGGTGACCTCCCGAGACCGAGCGGCTACTGTGACTGCCGTCACGCTTCTACAACGGATCGTCCGGCACGTTCCTGCCGGTGGAAGGAGAGACGGTCATGGCGACTGTCAGTTTTCAGAAGGCCCAGCGCTGGTATCCCGGTGCGGACAAGCCCGCGGTGCCGGGCATCGACCTCGACATCGAGGACGGCGAGTTCATGGTGCTCGTCGGCCCGTCGGGCTGCGGCAAGTCCACGACGCTGCGGATGCTCGCCGGCCTCGAGGAGGTCAACGAGGGCAAGATCTTCATCGGTGACCGCGACATCACGACGCTGCCGCCGAAGGACCGCGACATCGCGATGGTGTTCCAGAACTACGCGCTCTACCCGCACATGAGCGTCGCCGACAACATGGCGTTCGCGCTCAAGATGGCCAAGGTCCCGGCCGAGGAGCGGCAGAAGCGGGTCGCCGAGGCGGCTCGGATCCTGGGCCTCACCGAGTACCTCGAGCGCAAGCCGAAGGCACTCTCCGGCGGCCAGCGTCAGCGCGTCGCGATGGGCCGGGCCATCGTGCGGGCCCCGCAGGTGTTCTGCATGGACGAGCCGCTGTCGAACCTCGACGCGAAGATGCGCGTGCAGACCCGCACCGATATCGCCAAGCTGCAGTCCGACCTCGGCGTCACCACCGTCTACGTCACCCACGACCAGGTCGAGGCGATGACGATGGGCGACCGGGTGGCGGTCATGAAGGACGGCTACCTGCAGCAGGTCGACACGCCGCTGAGGCTGTACGACAAGCCGGTCAACCTGTTCGTGGCCGGCTTCATCGGCTCACCGCAGATGAACCTGCTCGAGGCCGTCGGCGTCGAGGGCCGGGCCAAGATCGGTGAGTACGAGGTGCCGGTCGACCCGACCGCCGCGAAGAAGATGCAGGGCAAGATCACGGTCGGCGTGCGTCCGGAGGCGTGGCGGCTCGTCTCCGAGGCGGAGGGTGGCCTGCCGGTCAAGGTGACGGTCGTCGAGGAGCTCGGCGCCGACGGGTTCGTCTACGGCACCTGCGGCGTCGAGGGCGCCCCGCACGACATGATCGTGCGAGTCACCGGTCGCGACCAGGTGCACAAGGGTGAGGTCATCTACGTCACCACCGACCCGGCCAGCGTGCACGTGTTCGACACCGAGACCGGGGAGCGGCTCAGCGACTGAGCATCCACCAGGTCCTGGTCACGGCCGGTCGCGCCCCTGGTGGGCGCGGTCGGCCGTGCGTCGTACGACGTCGGTGATCTGGCCGTAGAGCCCCGCCGGGACGTCGTGGCCCATGCCCGGCACCAGCACCAGCTCGCACCCGGGCAGCGCCCGGGCGGTGGCCCGCCCCCCGGAGACGTGCACCATCCGGTCGGCGAGACCGTGGATCACCGCGCTGGGCACCGACACCTCTCGCAGCGCCCTGGTCCGGTCGGGCTGGGTGAGCACGGCCAGGATCTGGCGCAGCACCCCGCTGGCGCTGAAGCCGCGGTCCCAGGTCACCCCGGCGCGGTCGAGCGCCTGCTCCCGGCTCTCGGGGTAGCCCGGGGAGCTGATCCGCTGCCAGAAGTCGGCGGAGTTCTGGCGGTAGGCCTCGCGACCGCCGGTACGGGGTGCCAGCAGCGCCGGCAAGAGCGAGGGGTGCTGCCAGCCGACCCGCCGGCTGCCCGTGGTGGACATGATCGAGACCAGCGACGACGTGCGCTCGGGGTGCTCGACGGCCAGGGTCTGCGCGATCATGCCGCCCATCGAGATGCCGACGACGTGCGCCTTCTCGATTCCGAGCTGGTCGAGGACGTCGAGGCCGTCCTGGCCCATCCGCGACAGGCCGTACGGCACCGGGCGGGGGCGCTGGGCGAAGGCGCGCAGCACGTCGCTGCGCGAGACCCGGGCCGAGGAGATCTTGGTGGAGCGGCCGGTGTCGCGGTTGTCGAAGCGGATCACGAAGAATCCCTTCGCCGCCAGCAGTCGGCAGAAGTCGTCGTTCCACCAGGTCATGGGGCCCCCCAGGCCCATCACCAGCAGGACTGCCTCGTCGGTGGGGTCGCCGAATGTCTGGAAGCAGATGTCCACACCGTCGCCGGTGTGGGCGAACTGCTCCTCGGAGATGGCGATCTGGTGCGGTATCTGGGGCTGGCGCGTCATACTCCTAGTGAACACGATTCGACAACGTCGTCGAGCCCGAGGAGCCCAGATGTCGGTCTCTGCCAGCACAGGGGCATAGGTTCAGCCCCGTGAAGCCGCCCACCGCGCCCTTCCTGCTGCCCGTCGGGTTCGCCCCGCCGGGGGCCGGAGCCCTGCTGCGTGAGCTTCGACTGCTGCCCGAGGTGGGCCGGGCCACGGTGCGGGTCGCCTCGTCACGGATACCCTGCGGGCGGCCGACCGCTGACGCCGGGCACGATCCGGTGCTGCTGATCCCCGGCTTCCTGGCGGGTGACCCCACCCTCACCGTGCTGTCGCGACACCTGCGTGACGAGGGCTTCCGCACCTACCGCTCCTCGATCCTGGCCAACGTCTCGTGCACGGCGCGGACGGCCCGGTTGATCGAGACCCGGCTGGAGTCGATCGTCGACCGTCGCGGCGGACGGGTGCGGATCGTGGGCCACAGCCTGGGCGGGATGCTCGCCCGCGGCATCGCCGTACGCCGCCCCGACCTGGTGTCGGGCATCGTCACCCTCGGCAGCCCGGTGCTGGCTCCCGGTGCACACCACCCGGTGCTGGCCTCGCACCTCGGGCTGCTGGTGCGGCTGGGGCGCTACGGCGTGCCGCAGGTGATGACCGCCGACTGCGTGGGGGGCGAGTGTGCCCTGGAGAGCTACCAGGAGATGCGCGCACCGCTGCCCGCCGAGGTGTCCTTCACCGCGATCTACTCGCGCCATGACGGCATCGTCGACTGGCGGGCCTGTCTCGACCCTGCCGCGGATCATGTCGAGGTGCCCACGTCGCACCTCGGGATGGCCTTCGACCCGCGCTCGCGCGACGCCGTGGCCGCGGCCCTGCACGGCCAGGGCGCCGCCCAGCGGCTCCCGCTCGACGAGGTGGGCTGACCCCCGGACGGCGCGGCCCGAAGGTGGCTAGTGCTCGAAGTCGATGGCCGCGTAGGCGCTGAGCTTGGTGAACTGGTGCTCGGAGGTGATCGAGCGGATCGTGCCGCTGCGCGAGCGCATCACCAGTGAGTGGGTCGTGGCGCCGTGCGGCCGGTAGCGGACCCCACGCATCAGCTCGCCGTCGGTGATGCCGGTGGCGACGAAGAAGCAGTCGTCGCCGGTGACCAGATCGTCGGTGGCCAGCACGTGGTGGGGGTCGAGGTCGTGCCCGGCGTCGAGGGCCCGCTGGCGCTCCTCGTCGTCCTTGGGCCACAGCCGGCCCTGGATGACGCCGCCGGTGCACTTCATCGCGCAGGCCGCGATGATGCCCTCCGGTGTACCGCCGATGCCGAGCAGGAGGTCGATGCCGGTCTCGGGGCGGGCGGCCATGATCGCGCCGGCGACGTCGCCGTCGACGATGAACTTGATCCGGGCGCCGGTCGCGCGGATCTCGTCGACCAGGCGGTCGTGGCGGGGGCGGTCGAGCAGGACGACGGTGACGTCCTCGGGCGTGGAGCCCTTCGCCTTGGCGGCGCGGCGGATGTTCTCCGCGACGGGGAGCCGGATGTCGACGACGTCGGCGATCTCGGGTCCGGCCACCAGCTTCTCCATGTAGAACACCGCGGAGGGGTCGTACATCGAGCCGCGCGGAGACACCGCCATCACCGACACCGCGTTGCTCATGCCCTTTGCGGTCAGCGTGGTGCCGTCGATCGGGTCGACCGCGACGTCGCACTCGGGTCCGGTGCCGTCGCCGACCTGCTCGCCGTTGTAGAGCATCGGGGCGTTGTCCTTCTCGCCCTCGCCGATCACCACGGTGCCGTTCATGCCGATGCTGGCGATCATCACCCGCATCGCGTTGACGGCGACCTCGTCGGCGCCGTTCTTGTCCCCGCGGCCCACCCACCGGCCGGCGGCCATCGCGGCCGCCTCGGTGACCCGCACCAGCTCGAGGGCCAGGTTGCGGTCGGGGGACTCGGGCCCGACGGACAGCGGAGGCGGTACCAGGTCGCTCATGGCGACAGGTTAGCGGTCGTGCTCGGGGCCGGTCGCCGGGTACCGGCGCACGGCGGTGGCCTTGACCGAGAGCCACACCGGCCGGCCCGGGAGCAGCGCCAGCTCGGTCGCCGACTCCGGGGTCACGTCGGCGATCAGGTCCGGATCGGCGTGCACCAGCACCCGTACCGCACCTCCGTGCGGGGCGACGTCGGCCACCACGCCGTGCCAGCGCAGCCGCGGCGAACCGACCGGCTCGTCGAGCGACACGTTCACCGTGTCGGGCGTGAAGGCCACCAGCTCGCCGTCGGCGGGCACCACGTTGAGTCCCACCAGCCGGGCCACGTGCTCGGTGCGGGGGCGTTGCGACACCTCCGCGGGCGTGCCGAACTGGGCGATCCGGCCCTCGTCGAGCACCAGCACCCGGTCGGCGACGGTGAGTGCGTCGATGGCGTCGTGGGTGACCAGCATCGCCACCCCCTCGTACGCTGCGAGGTGGCGGGCCAGCTCGATGCGCAGCGCGGTGGCCACCCGCACGTCGAGCCCCGACATCGGCTCGTCGAGCAGCAGCAGGCGGGGCTGGGTGGCCAGCGCACGGGCGATGGCCACCCGTTGCGCCTGCCCGCCGGAGAGCTGGCCGGGGCGCCGGTCGGCCAGTTCGGCGATGCCGAAGCGTTCGAGCCAGCCACGGGCCCTGGTCTCCGCCTCGGTGCGGGTCAGTCCGCGGGCCCGGGGCCCGAAGGCGACGTTGGCAAGCGCGCTCAGGTGCGGGAAGAGCAGCTGGTCCTGGAAGACCAGGCCCACGTCGCGCTCACGGGCCGGTCGGCCCAGCTGCTCGCCGTCGAGGTCGATCGAGCCGGTCGCCGGGACCAGACCGGCCAGGGCGTGCACCAGCGTGCTCTTGCCGGCTCCGTTGGGGCCGATCACGGCCACCACCTCGCCCGGGTCGCAGGTGAAGTCGACGTCGAGGCGGCCCGGCACCACGAGCGCGGCCCTCATGCGGGGGTCCCGAGCCAGCGGTCGCGGAGCGCGGCGAGGATGCCGATCGAGATGACCAGCATCAGCAGGCTGAGCACCTGGGCCGCCTGCGGGTTGCTCTGCAGCTCGGTGTAGACCAGCAGGGGCATGGTCTGGGTGGTGCCGGGGAAGTTGCCGGCGAAGGTGATGGTGGCCCCGAACTCGCCCAGCGAGCGGGCCCAGCCGAGCACCATGCCGGCGGCGATCCCCGGCCAGGTGAGAGGCGCGGTCACCCGCCAGAAGATGGTCCACCGCGAGGCACCGAGGGTGGCTGCCGCGGCGTCGTACGCGCGGTTGGTGGAGCGCAGTGCGCCCTCGACGCTGATCACGAAGAACGGCATCGCGACGAAGGTGTGGGCGATCACGACCGCGGTGGTGGTGAACGGGATCGTGTAGCCGGTGAGGTCGCGGACCACGGCCCCGACGTACCCGGTGCGGCCGAACGCGGCGAGCAACGCCACTCCGGCGACCACCGGCGGCAGCACCAACGGCACCGTCACCAGTGCGCGGAGCGCGCTGCGGCCCCGGAACTCGAGTCGGGCCAGCACCCAGGCCAGCGGGAGGCCGAGGACCAGGCAGATCAGCATCGCCGCGGTGGAGGTGCTCACCGAGAGCCAGAGCGCCTGGCGGACCTCGGGGCGGCCGAGCTGGTCGCGCAGGGTCGACCAGGGGGTCCGGCCGACCAGGCTGACCAGCGGCACCACCAGCAGCAGGGTGGCGGCGACCGCAGGCAGCAGCAGCAGGACCGGCGGACGGCCCAGCGGATCCCTCACCCGACGACGAAGCCGGCGTCGCGCAGCACCCCCCGGCCGGCGCCGGAGGCGAGCAGGTCGATCCAGTCCTGGGCGAGAGTGGCGTTGCCGGCCTGCTCGAGTGGGGCGGCGAAGTAGCCGTTGCGCTGGCTCCCGGCGCCGGGGATGTCGAAGCCGGTCACCTCCTCGCCCGCGGCGACCTGGTCGGTCCGGTAGACGAGACCCGCGTCCGCCTCGTCGGCCACCACCTTGGCCAGCACCGACTTCACGTCGACCTCACGGCTGGCGGGATCGGCGCTCACCCCGTTGTCGGCGAGCAGGGCGGCCGCCACCTTGCCGCAGGGCGCGGTCTCGACGCAGACGACGTAGTCGGTCCCGGGCAGGTCGCCGATGCCGGCGATCCCGGCCGGGTTGTCCTTGGGAGCGACGAGCACCATCTCGTTCTCCGCGAACCGGGTGGGGTCGGCGGTGGTGACGCCGGCGGTCACCGCGCTCTGCATGGTCTGCTCGTCGGCAGTGGCGAGCACGTCGGCGGGCGCGCCCTCGGCCGCCTGCTGGGCCAGGGTCGCGCTGGAGTCGAACGAGAACTCGACCTGCACCCCGGGGTGCTGCTCCTCGAAGGTGGTGGCGAGCCGCTGGAAGGTCTCGGTCAGGCTCGAGGCCGCCAGCACGGTGAGCGTGTCGCTGCTGCCGGCGGCGGAGTCTCCCGACCCGGCCGAGCTGCCACAGCCGGCAAGGCCGATCAGCAGGATCGCCATCAGGCCCGACAGGCCCAGCAGTGTCCGTCGACGCAGGCGACCGGGCAGGGCGGGGGGCATCTCAGGGCCTCTCGACCACGACGTTGGTGGACTTGACCGACGCGATGGCCCGGGCACCGGGCTCGAGGCCGAGCTCCTCGGCGGCCTCGCTGCTCATCAGGGAGACCATCCGGTAGGGACCGCAGATGAGCTCGACCTGGGCAATCACCGAGTCCTTCTTGACCCGGACCACGATCCCGGTGAGCCGGTTGCGGGCACTGACCGCGGCGGCCCGGGTGCGATCCCGGTCGGGATGGTCGGCCAGCGACTCGGCGAGGGTGGCGAGGTCGGCGCCGCGGATCACGCTCAGTCCGCCCTCGTGAGTGGCCGGCAGCCGGTCGGCGTCGATCCAGCGGCGCATCGTGTCGTCGCTGACGCCGAGCACCTCGGCTGCCTCCGCGATCCGGTACGTCGCCACCCCGACATCATGCCGCATCTGCGGCAGCATGCAAGGAAAACATCCGCATCTGCGGATCCAGGTGCCCCGTCGGCGCGAGGCTTGGCCGGGCTTGGGAGGATGGGGGAGTGAGTGACCAGGCGGGGCGGTACCAGCGGTCGATGTCGGGGATGATCGGCGCCCTGGTCGTCACGCTGCTCGGCATCGGTGCGTTCGTGGCGTTCCGGGCGCTGAACCGGACGGACCTCGAGATCGCGCCCGAGGCCGTCGACTACCGCGCCCTGGTCTCCCAGGTGCAGGCGGCGGGCGACGACGTGGTCTATCCGTCGTCCCTGCCCGCGGGCTGGATCGTCACCAGCGCCAACTACAAGCCCGGTCGCGACCGGAACTGGGACCTGGGCGCGCTCACCGCCGACGACAGGTTCGCGGGCCTGCACCAGGCGGACACCTCGGTGGAGCGGCTGGTCGCCGACCTGGTCGACGACAACGCGGAGGAGGGGGCGCCGGTGCGCCTCGACAGCCCACTGGCCGGCACCTGGCGGACCTTCACCGACTCAGGTGGCGACTACGCGGTCGCCGCGGAGGTCGGCGAGGACACCCTGCTCGTCTTCGGCAGCGCCCCACCCCAGCAGATCCGCGACCTCGCCGAGAGCCTGGTCACCACGCCGCTGTCCTGACCGGGTTGCGTTGCTCGCTCAGTCCTCGGTGACGGTGCGAGCGGCGTCGAGGCGCTTGCGGGCACCGTCGAGCCAGTCCTGGCACACCGTGGCCAGGTGCTCGCCGCGCTCCCACAGCTTCAGCGACTCCTCCAGGCTGGTGCCGCCCTGCTCGAGTCGGCGGACCACCTCGATCAGCTCGTCGCGGGCGTCCTCGTAGCTGGGGTTCTCAGGCATCGCGATCCTTCGGTTC
>JBBQRV010000132.1:0-10236 GCA_038214475.1 Propionibacteriales bacterium
GGGAGTCCGGCATCACGCCCGACCTGACCGCCGGCCACACGGTCCTGGTCGCCGCCCACGGCAACAGCCTACGGGCGGTCGTGAAGCACCTCGACGGGATCAGCGACGCCGACATCGCCGGGCTCAACATCCCCACCGGCATGCCGCTGGTCTACCGGCTCGACGACCAGATGCGTCCGCTGGTCGTCGGTGGGGAGTACCTCGACCCCGAGGCGGCCGCGGCCGCCGCGGCCGCCGTGGCCAACCAGGGTCGCTGAGCCGGACCTTCCTCAGTCGTCGCGCTTGGGCGGGTGCTCGCCGGTCACCACGAAGATGACCCGGTTGGCGATCGACACCGCGTGGTCGGCGATCCGCTCGTAGTAGCGGCCCAGAAGCGCCACGTCGACCGCCGGCTCCACACCGTGCGACCAGTCGTTGCCCAGCAGCTCGCGGAAGCTGTTGCGGCGCAGGTCGTCCATCTCCTCGTCGGCCTTGCGCAGGTCGGCCGCGCCGTCGACGTCGCGGTGCTCGATGATCCCGGCGACCTGGTCGACCATCCGCTCGGCAACCTCGGCCATCCGCGCGATGGTGGGTTCGGCGGTGGCGGGTACGGCGGTGGCGGGCACCCGCAGCCGGGCGACCTTCGCGACGTGACCGGCCAGGTCACCCATCCGCTCCAGCTCGGTGACCATCCGCAGCGCCGCGACGATGGTGCGCAGGTCGCCCGCGACCGGCTGCTGCAGCGACAGCAGCGAGAAGGCCATGTCCTCGACCCGCTCGCGTGCCACGTCGATGACCGCGTCGCGGGTGATGACCTGCTCGGCCAGCTCCACGTTGCCGGTGAGCAGCGCCTCGGTGGCATCGCTCACGGCGCGCTCCACCCGTCGGGCGATGGCCACGAGGTCGGAGAAGATCGAGTCGAGCTGGTCGGTGTAGGCGTCGCGCATGCCCCCACCCTAGGCGCCCCAGGTGACGAGTCGGGGTGGGGCGGTGAATGCCCGGTGAACATCCTCCGCTCCGGGCTGATGAGTGCGAACTCCCGGTGAAAGTCTGCGTACGATCATGCGTGTGGACCCGACGACGCAGGCCTTTCTCGCTGCGCTCCTGGGGGCCGTGGTCGGCGGTGGCGCGGTGCTGGCCTGGCACATCAGCGACCGCCAGCAGCACCAGCTCCCCGCGGCCGACCCGCCCGCCGTACCGCCCGGGGTCGCGACCGTGCTCTCGGTCCTGCGCAGCAGCGCCGTGGTCGTCGACCAGAACGAGGTCGTGCTGCAGGCCTCCGCGCCGGCGTACGCGCTCGGGCTGGTCCGCGGCCACGAGATGGTCGACGCCGACCTGGCCGACATGGTGCGCAAGGTGCGTCGCGACGGACAGATCCGCGAGACCGAGCTGGTCATCTCACGCGGCGGCGGACTCCCGGCCCGCAACGTGACCGCCCGGGTCGCCCCGCTGGGCTCGCGCCTGGTGCTGGCGCTGGTGGAGGACCGCACCCGCGAGCGCCGGGTCGAGGCGATCCGCCGCGACTTCGTCGCCAACGTGAGCCACGAGCTGAAGACCCCCGTGGGCGCGATCCGGCTGCTCTCGGAGGCCGTGCACGACGCCTCCGACGATCCCGAGGCCGTGGAGCGGTTCGCCGGCCGGATGCTCAAGGAGAGCGACCGGCTGTCCAAGCTGGTGCAGCAGATCATCGAGCTCTCCCGCCTGCAGGGCGACGACCCGCTCGACATGCCCGCCCCCGTCGCCGTCGACGAGGTCATCTCCACCGCGATCGACACCAGCGCCATCGACGCCGCCGCCCGGCGGATCACCGTGGTCTGCTCCGGTGAGCCCGGGCTCGAGCTGATGGGCAGCCGCGAGCAGGTGATGGTGGCGGTGGGGAACCTGGTCGCCAACGCGGTGGCCTACTCCAGGGTCGGCTCGTCGGTGCTGGTGAGCGCCCGCGCCAACAACGGCAGCGTGGACATCTCCGTCACCGACCAGGGGATCGGCATCCCGGCCGGGGAGATCGACCGGATCTTCGAGCGGTTCTACCGCGTCGACCCGGCCCGGCACCGCTCCACGGGCGGCACCGGCCTGGGTCTGTCCATCGTCAAGCACGTCGCCGCCACCCACGGCGGAGAAGTCCGGGTGTGGTCAGTCGAGGGCCAGGGGTCTACGTTCACCCTGACCCTCCCCAGGAGAGAGCAGGAGACACGATCGTGACCCGGGTACTGGTGGTAGAGGACGAGGAGAGCTACAGCGACGCCCTCGCATACATGCTGCGCAAGGAGGGCTTCGAGGTCGCCATCGCCAACAACGGCAACGACGCGATCACCGAGTTCGACCGGGGTGGCGCCGACATCGTGCTGCTCGACCTGATGCTGCCCGGCATCCCGGGCACCGAGGTGTGCCGGCAGATCCGGGCCACGTCCAACGTGCCGGTGATCATGGTCAGCGCCAAGGACGACGAGGTCGACAAGGTGGTGGGGCTCGAGCTCGGCGCCGACGACTACGTCACCAAGCCCTACTCCCCCCGTGAGCTGGTGGCCCGGATCCGGGCCGTGCTGCGGCGCGGGGTGGAGCCCGACCTGGCACCGGCCACGCTCGAGGCCGGACCGGTCCGGATGGACGTGGAACGACACGTCGTCACCGTCGGCGGCTCCGAGCAGCGACTGCCGCTCAAGGAGTTCGAGCTGCTCGAGATGTTCCTGCGCAACCCCGGCCGGGTGCTCACCCGGGGACAGCTCATCGACCGGGTCTGGGGCTCCGACTACGTCGGCGACACCAAGACCCTCGACGTGCACGTGAAGCGGCTCCGGGCCAAGCTCGAACCCGACCCGGGCGAGCCGAAGTACCTCGTCACGGTGCGCGGTCTGGGCTACAAGCTCGACCTCTGAACCGACTGGCCGCAAGTCGTCGTACGACGTCCGATTTCCGCGTGCCGTGGGGGCTCCGGGATCCGTAGGCTGGGGCGGTGACGATCACCGAGGCCCCCGTGTCGACCCGTGCCTGGCTGCCGGTGGCGGCCGCGGCGACCACCCTGTTCCTGTGGGCCTCGGCGTTCGTGGCGATCCGGCACCTCGGCTCGACCGTCACCCCTGGAGCGCTCACCCTGGCCCGGCTGACGGTGGCCTCGGTGGTGCTCGGGGTGCTGGTGCTGAGGCGGCCGGCCACCTGGCCGCAGCCCCGCGACTGGCCGCTGCTGGTGCTCTGTGGCGTGACCTGGTTCGGGATCTACAACCTGGCCCTCAACGAGGCCGAGCGACGCATCGACGCGGGCACGGCCGCGATGCTGATCCAGGTGGGCCCGCTGCTGATCGCCCTCCTGGCGGCGCTGTTCCTGGGCGAACGGCTCACGCCGTACGTGCTGGTCGGGATCGCCATCGCCTTCGCCGGCGTGGCGGTCATCTCGCTGGCCAACGGCGGGAGCGAGGGCGGCGACCTGTGGGGGGTGCTGCTCACGGTGCTGGCCGCGGTGACCTACGCGATCGGCGTCGTCGCCCAGAAGCCGCTGACCCGCCGGATCCCGCCGTTCGAGCTGATCTTCTTGTCCTGCCTGGTGGGCATCGTCACCGCGCTGCCGTTCGCGGGCGACCTGGTGGCCCTCAAGGACGCCCCGGCGTCGACGTGGGCCTGGATCGTCTACCTGGGCGTCTTCCCGACCGCGATCGCGTTCAGCACCTGGGCCTACGCACTCAAGCGGGTCGGCGCGGCCCGGCTCTCGATCACCACGTTCCTGGTGCCGGTGATCGCGATCGGTCTGGCCTGGATCACCCTCTCCGAGGCCCCCGCCCCCCTCGCCTACCTGGGTGGCGCCCTGTGCGTCGCCGGGGTGCTGGTGTCGCGGCGCACCCCTCGTGCGGTCGTGGTGGCGCGATAGTCCGAGAGGTTTCGGTCGGTCACGGAGCGCAGATGCGACCGAAACCTCTCGGACTATCTCGACGTCCGCTACTCGGCCGGGTCGGTCTCCAGCCAGCCCCGGAAGGCCTCGAGGTTGGCCGTCGACTCGCCCCGGAGGTGACGCCACTCCCACTCCTTGCGGATCGAGGAGGCGAAGCCGAGCTCGAGCAGGGTGTTGAACGAGCCGTCGGCGTAGGAGAGCACCGAGCCGGTCAGCCGGTCGAGCTCGTCGGGCGACACCGAGGCCAGCGGCAGTCGCGCATCGAGGTAGATGTCACCCATGGCGTCGACGGCGAAGGCCACGGCGTACATCTTCAGGTTGCGTTCCAGCAGCCAGCGGTAGACGGCCTCGTGGTTCTCGTCGGGGTTGCGGCACACGAAGGCGTGCACGCCCAGCGCGTGCGGGCCGACGTCGATCCGGCAGGGAGTCTGCAGCTTCTTCTCCCCCGGCAGGCTGAGCGTGAAGACGCCGTCGGAGACCTCGTCGTGCTCGATCCCGGTCTCGGCCAGCCAGGCGCGCACCACCGAAGCGGGGTCGCCCACCTGCTCCGACGTCATCCGACCAGCTCCTCGCGCATCGCCCGTGCGGCCTCACGGTAGACCTCCACCGTACGGTCGGCGGTGCGCTCCCAGCTGAACTCGGCAGCCTGGCGTACGGCGCCGGCCGAGAGCCGCGCGTGCAGGGCGTCGTCGGAGACCACCCGGCGGATCGCGTCGGCCCACGCGCGGTCGCTGTGGCCGTCGACCAGCAACCCGCTCACGCCGTCACGCACCACGGTGGTCAGCCCGCCCACCGCAGCCGCCAGCACGGGCGTCCCGGTCGCCTGGGCCTCGACGGCGACCAGGCCGAACGACTCGTTGTAGGACGGTACGGCGACCAGCGTCGCCGCGGCACACCAGTCGGCCAGCTCCACCTGCGGGACCGGGGGCACGAACCGGACGACGTCGGCAATGCCCAGTGCGTCGGCCAGCTGGGCCAGCGACTCGGGGTGCTCCAGGCCGCTGCCCGACGGCCCGCCCACGACCGGCACCACCAGCCGCGAGCGCAGCCCGGGGGACTCCGACAGCAGCATCGCCACCGCACGCAGCAGCACGTCGGGGGCCTTGAGCGGCTGGATCCGCCCCGCGAAGACGAGCACATGGGCGTCGCGCGGCAGCCCGAGACGGGCGCGGGCCTCGTGGCGCGGGCGCGGCGAGAACACCGAGAGGTCGACCCCCGGGTGCACCACCTCGACCCGGCCGGGCTCGGCGTCGTACAGCTCGATGAGCTGCTTGGCCTCGAGGTCGCTGTTGGCGATGAGCATGTCCGCGGCCTCGACGACCTGCTCCTCGCCGATCACGCGCGCGGTCGGCTCGGGGGTGTCGTCGGCGGCGAGCGCGGCGTTCTTGACCTTCGCCATCGTGTGCATGGAGTGCACCAGCGGCACGCCCCAGCGGTCCCGCGCCAGGGCGCCGACCTGGCCGGAGAGCCAGTAGTGCGAGTGCACCGCGTCGTAGTGACCCACGGGCTGGCCGGCCTCGGCGCGCAGCACCTCGCGGGCGAAGACGCAGAGCTGGCCCGGCAGCTCCGCCTTGGTGAGCCCCTCGAACGGCCCGGCGTGGATGTGCCGCACCAGCACCCGGTCGGCGGCCTCGACCACCGCCGGCAGCGCCGAGGAGCGGGCCCGCGTGAAGATGTCGACGTCGATGTCGCGCTGGGCGAGCCGCTTGGCGAGCTCGATCACGTAGACGTTCATGCCGCCGGCGTCGCCGGTACCCGGCTGGTCCAGCGGAGACGTGTGCAGGCTGATCATCGCCACTCGGGGCACCACGGCACCTTTCGTCGTACGGACTCGTCCAGAGGAATGAACCAGCAGGAGCGGGTGGTTCATTCCCGGGAGCGCCCACGGACGGTGCAGGTCACGCGGAGCGGCTGTGTGAACCCTTGTGCCTCGACTCGTCCCGGCTGCCCCGCCAGCGCAGCCCGGCCACCAGGATCGACAGGGCACCCACGACCCCCTCCAGGGCCGGACGCCCGACACCGGAGGAGTCGGCGGGGTCGTACAGCGCCAGCAGCACCATCCACCCCAGGGTGGGGCCGGAGACCGCCACGACCAGCTTGAGCCACACCGGGGCGTGCCGGACCGCCAGCACCGAGAACACCAGTCCCATCGCGGTCAGCAGCACCGCGCCGATCCAGAACAGCACCGGGTACGGCGCCTCCGCCGCGTCGCCGCGGGCCAGCAGGAACCGGGCCACCCAGGTGCCCCCGCCGGCGATCCCGAGCAGGCAGGCGAGCCGGAGCGGATTCATCTGAACGAGACCTCCGGGAGACGGGACACGGGACCAACTGCCCAGTGTGCCCAACCGTGCCCCACCTGTCATCCGGCCGGTCGGCCGCCCCCCTCCGGAAGCCCGGATCGGACCCGCGCTGGCGGTGGTCGCCGCAACGAGGCAGGATTCGGCCTGTGCAGAACATCGGACTGGTCGGCGGGATGAGCTGGGAGAGCAGCGCGGTCTACTACCGCCTGCTCAACCTCGGGGTCGAGGCACGGCTCGGAGGGCTGCACTCGGCCCGGACCGTGATGGCCTCCGTGGAGTTCGCCGAGGTGACCGCGTTGCAGCAGCAGGAGCGCTGGGACGACGTGGCCGAGATCCTGGCCACGGCCGCGCGCGGCGTCGAGGCGGCGGGCGCCGACTTCCTGATGCTGTGCACCACCAGCTTCCACATGGTGGCCGACCAGGTGGAGTCCGCGATCGGCATCCCGCTGCTGCACCTGGGCGACGTGGTCGCCGAGGCGGTCCGCGCGCGCGGGCTCAGCACGGTCGCCCTGGTCGGGACCGCGTTCACGATGGAGCGGCCGTTCTTCACCGATCGGTTGGCCCGGCACGGCGTGCAGGTGCTGGTGCCGGCCGAGGAGCACCACGCGGACGTGAACCGGATCATCTACGACGAGCTGGTGCACGGCCGGGTGCTCAACTCGTCGCGCCGCGCCGTCGTGGGCCTGGTCGACGAGCTGTGGGACGCCGGCGCCGAGGGCCTGGTGCTGGGCTGCACCGAGCTCGAGCTGCTGGTCAAGCAGGCCGACTCCGAGCTGCCGCTCTTCCCGTGCACGACCCTGCACGTCGAGGCTGCCCTCGACCGCGCCCTGCGCGACTGAGCCACCCCTGGGAACGCGGCCGGCCGTCCGGCGGCGACAGGTCAGGCTGACCCGTCGTCGAGCACCAGGTGGGCCAGGCGCTGCAGGTCCTCGGTGACGTGCTGCTCGGGCACCGAGGCCTCGACGTCGCCCACCCGGAACGCGTAGACGTACCCGTCGGGGTGCGGAAGCCCCGGCCTGGTCGCGCGCAGGTCGATCCGCTCGACCAGGGACCGGACCTCGGGCACCCGGGGATCGTCACCTTCGAGGTCGAGCTCGCCCCGGGTGGTGCGGCCCGCGAAGCCACCGGAACGGCGGACCTCCACGATCGAGGCAGCCGGCGCGGGGCCGGTGCCGGTGCCGGCAGGACTCCTGGTCACCGCCGACGGGGTCACCCCCACCTCGGCCCACGCGACCCGGACCGCGGCGGCCCGGTCCCCGGCGGCCGCCACGGTCGCGGCGGCGAAGGCCGCGAAGTCAGCGTCGGGACGCACCAGGGCCAGGGCGGCGTACCAGATCCGGCCGGCGCCCTCGGCGGCCGAGCCGCCGATCGCGACGGCCGCCAGCTGGAAGGCATGGTTGGGGATGCCGGAGTTGAGGTGCACCCCTCCGTTGTCGTCGGTGGTGTCGACGTAGCCGTCCAGGTGGCCTGCCTGCGGGTCCTTGCCCAGCACCGGGTCGTCGTAGGCCGTGCCCGGCGTCGCCATCGAGCGCAGCGCCGTCCCGTGGATCCCCGCCACGAACAGCCCGGCACCGATCAGCCAGTCGCCGTCGGCCGCGTCCTGCCCGAGCAGGCGCTGCTTGAGGCAGGAGGCGAAGACGTCGGAGACGGACTCGTTGAGGGCACCCGACTGCCCGCGGTAGACCAGCCCCGCGGCGTGCTCGGTGACGGCATGGGTGAGCTCGTGGGCGAGCACGTCCACCGGCTTGGTGAAGCGATCGAAGATCCGGCCGTCGCCGTCACCGAAGACCAGCCGGGAGCCGTCCCAGAACGCGTTGTCGTAGTCGCGCTCGTAGTGCACGGTGGCGAGCACCCGGGCGTCGTGGTCGTCGTACGACGCGCGGCCGTAGACCTCCCGGAACATCGCCAGGCTCGCCTCGATGCCCACCCAGGCCTCGTCGACCGCCACGTCGCCGGATGCCGGGTCGTCCTGCGAGCGGACCGCCCGCCCGGGCAGGGTGGCGGTGCGGTCGGCGGAGTGCACCAGCCACCCTCCGGTGCCGGGCGGGACCTGCAGCTCCGTGCGCACGCGCATCTCGCGGAACACCGCGTCGACCTGCAGCGTGGAGCGGCACACGTCAGCGAGCGCCGGGTCGACCGTGTGGCCCCGACCGTGTGCGGCGGCGATCTGCTCGAGCAGGTAGGGAGGCACGAAACCGCATCGCATGATTCAGGTCTACCACCGCCCGCCGACCAACGGCAGCCCGGCGGCAGCCCGGCGACCGGGCAGCGATTAGGTCACCGCCCGTGCGTCGATAGAATGGGCTGCTCCCCTTTCCCTTTCGAAAGCAGATGGCTGCCGCATGTCCGCAACCCGTATTGACCTCCGGAACGTCGCGATCGTCGCGCACGTCGACCACGGCAAGACCACGCTGGTCGACGCGATGCTCCGCCAGGCGGGTGCGTTCACCGCCCACCAGGCCGAGAGCGTCGCCGAGCGGGTCATGGACTCCGGCGACCTCGAGCGGGAGAAGGGCATCACGATCCTCGCCAAGAACACGGCCGTGCACTACGCCGGCCCGGCCGCCGACGGCAAGCCGATGACGATCAACATCATCGACACCCCCGGCCACGCCGACTTCGGCGGCGAGGTCGAGCGCGGCCTGTCGATGGTCGACGGCATCGTGCTGCTCGTCGATGCGTCCGAGGGCCCGCTGCCGCAGACCCGGTTCGTGCTGCGCAAGGCGCTCAACGCCGACATGCCGGTCGTCCTCGTGGTCAACAAGGTCGACCGCGGCGACGCCCGGATCGCCGAGGTGGTCGAGGAGACCTACGAGCTCTTCATGGATCTCCTCGACGAGTCGCACAGCCAGGACGCCCTCAACTTCCCGGTCGTCTACGCCTCGGGACGCGCCGGCATCGCCAGCCTGAGCCAGCCGGAGGACGGCACGATGCCCGACGGCGACGACCTCGAGCCGCTGTTCAAGACCATCCTCGAGACCATCCCGGCCCCGGTCTACACCGAGGGCGCGCCGCTGCAGGCCCACGTCACCAACCTGGACGCCTCCCCCTTCCTCGGCCGGCTGGCGCTGGTGCGAGTCCACGAGGGCACCCTGCGCAAGGGCCAGAACGTCGCCTGGATCAAGCGCGACGGCACGGTCAAGACCGTCAAGATCACCGAGCTCCTCGTGACCGAGGGCCTGGAGCGCAAGCCGGGCGAGAGCGCCGGCCCCGGTGACATCGTCGCCATCGCCGGCATCCCCGACATCACCATCGGCGAGACCCTCGCCGACCCGGAGAACCCGGTCGCGCTGCCGCTCATCCACGTCGACGAGCCCGCGATCTCGATGACCATCGGCACCAACACCTCGCCGCTGGTCGGTCGCACCAAGGGCGGCAAGGTCACCGCCCGCCTGGTCAAGGACCGCCTCGACTCCGAGCTGGTCGGCAACGTGTCGCTCAAGATCCTGCCCACCGACCGGCCGGACGCGTGGGAGGTGCAGGGCCGTGGTGAGCTGGCCCTGGCCATCCTGGTCGAGCAGATGCGGCGCGAGGGCTTCGAGCTGACCGTCGGCAAGCCGCAGGTGGTCACCCGTGAGGTCGACGGCAAGATCCACGAGCCCGTCGAGCGGCTCACCATCGACGCCCCTGAGGAGTACCTCGGCGCGATCACCGAGCTGCTCGCCACCCGCAAGGGCCGGATGGAGCAGATGACCAACCACGGCACCGGCTGGGTGCGGATGGAGTTCCTGGTCCCGGCGCGCGGCCTGATCGGCTTCCGCACCGAGTTCCTCACCGACACCCGCGGCACCGGCATCGCGCACCACATCTTCGAGAAGTACGAGCCGTGGGCCGGCGAGATCCGCTCGCGCAACAACGGCTCCCTCGTCGCCGACCGCAAGGGCGCGGCCACGGCCTACGCCATGACGAACCTGCAGGAGCGGGGCGTCATGTTCGTCGAGCCGACCACCGAGGTCTACGAGGGCATGATCATCGGCGAGAACTCGCGCGCCGACGACATGGACGTCAACATCACCAAGGAGAAGCAGCAGACCAACATCCGGTCCGCCACCTCCGACAACTTCGAGAAGCTGATCC
>JBBQRV010000133.1:0-10095 GCA_038214475.1 Propionibacteriales bacterium
AGCACGCAGGCGCGGAGACGGCAGCCGACGGGCACGGCGGGGGTCGGGTGGTCGTGGTGTGGGGGCCGTCAGGCGCACCCGGACGCACGACGGTCGCGCTGGGGCTGGCGGCGGCGATGGCCGGCCGTGGTGCGCCGACCCTGGTGGTGGACGCCGATCCCTACGGCGGGGCGGTGGCCCAGCAGCTCGGCGTGCTGGACCAGGTGTCCGGGCTGCTCTCCGCCGCGCGGCTGTCGGCGGCGGGGGAGCTGGAGCAGCGGTTCGCCACCGTCCAACGCGCGGTGGCCGACGGGCTCACCGTGCTCACCGGGCTGCCGCGTGCCGACCGCTGGGTCGAGGTACGGGCCGGCACCGTGCAGCACGTGCTCGAGCTGGGCCGGGCCGCGGGCCAGGTCGTGGTCGACACCGGGTTCTCCCTCGAGGTCGAGCCGGGCGCGGACTTCGCAGGGCTGCCCGGCCGCAACTCGATGACCCTGGCCGCGCTCGGGGCCGCGGACGAGATCGTGGTCGTGGGCAGCGCCGACCCGGTCGGGCTGTCGCGGCTGGCCCGCGGGCTGGTCGAGCTGCGTGACCTCACGCAAGGGGCGCCGGTCCGAGTGGTGGTGAACCGGATGCGCCCGACCCTGGGCTGGTCGGAGTCCGACATCGCTGGCATGGTCGAGGGCTTCACCCGGGCCCGCAGCCTGCACTTCCTGCCCGACGACCTCCAGGCCGTCGACCGGGCCCTGATCGCCGGCCACACGCTCCGCGAGGAGGGCGACTCGGCGCTGGCGAGTGCCCTGGACGAGATCGCGGGTGTGCTGCTGCCCGGCGCACCCCTGCCGGCGCCGAGACGGGGGTGGGGTCGCGGGCTCAGGCGGCGAACAGCAGGTAGAGCCCGGAGACGGTGAACGCCACCATCACCACCAGCAGCGGCAGCTGTCCGGTGAGCTGGTGCCGGCGAGGGAGCAGCGAGATCGCCCGGTCGTGGGCCGCGATCACGCCGAGCACGTGGCCGGCGACGACCGCGAGCACCTTGATCGTGGCCAGCAGCCCGGGGTGGTAGGACAGCCAGTAGTTCACCGCCAGGTCGCCCGTGCCCAGGAGGTTGCTGCCGTTGGAGAACGGGTCGCTCATCCAGATCAGCGTCTGCTGCCCCTCCTCGAGGAGGTAGGTGAGGTAGTGGGCGACGATGTAGCCGACCACGATCGGCACCATCGAGTGCGCGAAGAGTGCGGGCAGCTCGGTGCGGCGCTGGCCGTGCTCCACGCCGGTGGCGGCCGTGGCGAGGGCGAACAGGCCGGCCACCAGACCGCAGAACGTGAAGAGCATCAGGTTGTTCTGCAGGTTCGCCGAGACCGAGGATCCTTGGATGTGCTGGAGCCAGACGGTGGAGTCCTTGAAGGAGTCGAAGGCGGTGCTGCCGAACAGCACACCCACCACGGCCACCAGGCCCGGGCGCGGCGGGATCCGGGCCAGGTGGGCCATCGGGCTGCGCAGCACCAGGGGGCCCTCGTCGTCACGTCCCCACACCGACAGGTGGCCGGCCAGGGTCGAGTAGACCTCGAACGGGTCGGCGCTCTCGTAGAAGCGGTTGCCGAAGAGTGCGCCGCCGATCAGCATCACCGCCACGTAGACCGAGAACCACAGCCGGACCGGTCCCAGCAGGGTGGAGGAGGGATAGACCAGCTCCAACCACACGAAGGCCAGCAGGCCGAACGCCGCCGGCCACTGGCCCAGCCGCTCCGGGTAGCGGAACAGGCCGAGCTCGGCGTCGGTGCCCGAGACGGCGGCGAAGCCGCGGTTGATCGTGCGCACCGGGCTGACCGCCTTGTAGAACGGGCCGAAGAGCACCGAGAGCGGGACGATCCCGACCCAGAGCAGCACGTAGAACATGCCGAAGAACGGGTTGATGGCCACGTCCTTGCCGAACACGGCGGCGACCATGGCGAAGCCGAAGACCGCGAACCCGAGCACCTTCAGAGTGATCGCGAACGCCGGCGAGTCGACCAGCGCCGACAGCCAGGCCGGCGCCGGGCGGCCCACGGAGGCGTCGAAGCGGGGCCTGCGCCAGGCCAGCGCCAGCACCGTGAACGACACCGTGAGTGCGGCCACCGCCCCGGCGATCGCGAGCTGGGGCGGGATGGGCAGGTCCTTGGCCCCGCCGATCCCGTGGGCCAGCAGGTCGCGACCGCTCACGTCACTTGACCTCGAGCTGGACGATCACCTTGTCGAGGGTGTGCGACTCGACCTCGACGACACCGGGCTGGTCGAGGTTCTCCACCGTGAGGGTGGTGGACCCCTCGCCGTACTCGAACTCCTGCTCGGGGTTCGAGTGCACGTGGATCTCGCCGGGAGCGTCCGCGGTGACCAGCAGCTCGACCGGCTCGCCGGCCGGCACCTTGACCCGGTCGCCGTTCGGCGTGACGGTCTCGCCCGAGACGGTGACCTCGATCCGGACCGGCCCCGAGCTGGGGGTCCCGGTGGGCTCGGGGTCGCTTCCGCCGCAGCCACCCAGCGCGAGCGCGACCACCACGGTGGCCAGTGCTGCGACGACTCTTCCGGGACGTGCCACGATGCTTCTCCTTGGTCGGTACGGCGGCCGAGACTTCCTCTGTCAGAATCCCATGGTGGCCCACCCGATCCGTGGGTGGGTCGAAACGAGAGGATCGTGGATGTCCGAGCGACTGAGGAGGCGAGACCTCGCGTTCCTTGCCGTCGAGTCGCCGACGACTCCCATGCACAACGCCACCGTCGAGATCTTCGAGCCCGGCCGCAGCGGCTTCGACCACGAGGCCCTGATGGCATTGATCGCCGACCGGATCGCCTTCGTGCCGCGCTACCGCCAGCAGCTGCAGCTGGTGCCCGGGCGGCTGGCGAACCCGCTGTGGGTCGACGACCCCGACTTCGACCTGGCCTTCCACGTGCGCCGCTCGGCGCTGCCCAGGCCCGGCTCCATGGACCAGCTGCGTGACCTCGTCGGGCGGATCGTGGCCCGCCCGCTCGACCAGAACCGGCCGCTCTGGGAGGTCTACTTCATCGAGGGGCTCGAGGACGGCCGGGTCGCCGTACTGTCGAAGTCGCACCAGATCCTCGTCGACGGCGTCGAGACCGTCGACCTGGGCCAGGTGCTGCTCGACGTGGGCCCGGAGCCGAAGGTCGTCGTCCACGACGACTGGGTGCCGCACGCGCTTCCGTCGACCGCGGCGCTGGTCGCCGGAGCGGTCCGCGACACGCTGGAGGAGCCGACCACCGTGCTCACCACCGCCCGCAGCAACCTGGAGTCGGTGGCCCGCGGCCTGTCGAGCCTGCCCAGCCTGCCGGGGCTGCCCGCGCGCCGTCCGGCACCCGAGTCCCCGATCAACGCCGAGCTGTCGGAGCAGCGCCGCTTCGTCACCGTGCAGACCGACCTCGACGCCTACCGGAAGGTGCGCCGCTTCCACGGTGGCACCGTCAACGACGTCATCCTGGCCACCATCACAGGGGCACTGCGGGCGTGGCTGATGAGCCGGGGCGCGTCGATGGGCGGCAAGCGGTCGCTGCGCGCCATGGTGCCGATGTCGGTGATCGACGACGAGCTCGAGGCCACGTCGCTCGGCACCCAGGTCGCCGGGCACCTGGTCGACCTGCCGATCGGTGAGGCCAGTCCGGTGATCCGGCTGCACCAGGTGTCCTACGCGTTCAAGGCGCACGGGGAGACCGGACGCGCGGTGGCCGCCAACCGGCTGGCCGGGATCGCCGGCTTCGCGCCGACCACGTTCCACGCGCTCGGCTCCCGGGTGGCCTTCTCCGACCGACGCAAGGGCTTCCACCTCTCGATCACCAACGTTCCCGGCCCGCAGTTCCCGCTGTACGCCGCGGGCGCCCGGATGCTGGAGACCTACCCGGTGCAGCCGCTGCTGCCCGGACAGGCGCTGGCGATCGGCGTCACCTCGTACGACGGCGGGGTGTTCTACGGCATCACCGCCGACCGCGATGCGCTGCCCGACGTCGAGCTCTTCGGGCACTGCCTGACCGAGGCGCTCGACGAGCTGGTCGACTCCTCGACGAGCAGCCGGCGGGCGCCGCGGGGCCGCAAGAAGGTGGAGAAGCCGTGACGGTACGGGTCTACCTGCCGACCACCCTCGACGCGCTGGCCGAGCAGGTCCCGACCGGCGCCGTGCGCTCGGCGGGTGAGGTGTTCACCGCCCCGGACGAGTCGGAGGACGGCGAGTACGCCGCCCTGAGGGCCGCCGCCGACGCCTCGGCTGCGGTGCTGGCCGGTGCCACCGGGCTGGCCGACGGCCGACGCCGCCGGGTGGTCGTGGTGGCCGAGGTCGACGCGGAGCCGGCGCCGGGCGACCCGGTGCCCGTCGGCGACGTGGTCGCCGCGCACGCGGACACCGCCGACGACGCCGACCCCGACGAGGAGCTGGCCTGGTACGCCACCCAGGAGATCCCTCACCTGATCGCACGCTGACCTGTCGCAGATGTACACGGAAACGTGACAACTCCGACAGGTGGCGCGCCGCCGTACGCCTCTCTGGCACGATGTCGGGGTGAGCCCGACCGAGATCCTTCCACTGCACATGGGTGCGCTGCACCCCGTCGAGCAGCTGCTGATCCTCCTGCTGGCCTTCGGACCGTTCCTGGTGCTCGGCGTCGTCGTGTACGTCGTCCGCCGCCGGGACATCGAGGAGGAGGACCGGGCCGGGTCCATCCCGGTCGACGCGCAGCAGGACCAGCAGCAGGACCGGTGATCAGGACCGGCTGATCAGGATTGGCGGGCCAGCCAGGCCCGGCCGGCCTGGTTCTCCTTCGACAGCGCCTTGTCCATCAGGTCGACGAGCAGGCCCTCGATCTTGCCGCCGACCAGCGGGATCGACACCACGACGTCGAGCCGGACCCGCTCCACGACCCCGTCGCCGCTCTCGACCAGCACGATGTCGCCCCGCATGTCGCCGGGCTTGCCGGGGATCACGATGTGCAGGGCGGCAGAGGTCGGGCTCGACCAGACCTCCTCGGTGCGGATCGCGGTCTCCTCGCCGACGATCTTGCGGGCGAAGCCGGGCACCCCCGCAGTGATCTGCACCTGGTCCATCAGCACGGTCATGCCCTCGCCTGCGGGCGTGATCTCGATGGTCTGGCGCACCACCCGCTGGGCCGCGCACACGTCGGCGCGGAACGCCGGGTCGGCCAGCATCGCGCTCACCTGACCGATCGTGGCGCCGGGGTAGGTCAGGTCGTGGCTGAGCTTCTTCATCGGTGCATCCTCCGCTTCGTGGGCCCTCGCGGGTCATCATGCCGTGTTCGTGGAATCGTGGGCCCATGAGCACCGGCGAGCAGCACGAGAACGGCACCCACGACCAGGCAGTCCAACCGGCAGGCGGGCGTCCCGAGGGGGCGGCCGACGAGGCCTTCGTGTCGTTCGGCGAGCAGGGCGCCCAGCTCACCTACGGGTCCTACCTGCGGTTGCCTCAGCTGCTCGACTCCCAGCACCTCGAGTCCGACCCGCCAGCCCACGACGAGCTGCTGTTCATCACCATCCACCAGGTCTACGAGCTGTGGTTCAAGCAGCTCCTCCACGAGGCCGGGGCCGCACGCCGGGCAATGTACGACGGCCGCCTGTGGTGGGCCCAGCACCTGTTCAACCGGGTGCACGTCATCGAGCGGGTCCTGGTCCAGCAGGTCGACGTGCTCGAGACGATGACGCCCCAGGACTTCCTCGAGTTCCGCCAGCGACTCGCCCCTGCGAGCGGTTTCCAGTCCGTGCAGTTCCGCGAGCTGGAGTTCCTCTCCGGTGCCAAGGACGACTCCTACGTGCAGCGGTTCCGCGGGCTGACCGCGCAGGAGCAGGAGCGGCTCGCGCTCCGGCTCTCCGAGCCGTCGCTCTGGGACGCCTTCCGTCACGTGCTGGGCACCCGAGGGCTGGCCGCCGGCGACGACGACGAGATCCGGGCCTCGATGCACACGGTGGCCCACGACCGGTCGTCGTACGCCGACGTGTGGGCGCTCGCCGA
Source organism: Propionibacteriales bacterium (assembly GCA_038214475.1). Taxonomy (GTDB): domain Bacteria; phylum Actinomycetota; class Actinomycetes; order Propionibacteriales; family Nocardioidaceae; genus Nocardioides. The sequence goes on from JBBQRV010000133.1 coordinate 5,979, forward strand.
GGCGCTGCTCCAGCACGACGAGCTGGCCGCCGGCTGGCGGGCCCGGCACGTGGTGATGGTCGAGCGGATGATCGGCGCCAAGTCGGGTACGGGCGGCTCCAGCGGGTCCACCTACCTGCGCAGTCGGCTGCCGATGCAGTACTACCCGCTGCTCTGGGAGCTCCGCTCCGCGCTGTGAGCGCCCGACGCTTGGAGCACCCCACGTTGTGGCGCGCCCCCCGGCGGTCCTAGTGTCGACAGCGTGTCCTCCACACTCGACGACAGCAAGTTCGACCTGATCGACCGGGCCGCCGACCTGGCCCGGCGCCGCAAGGGCACCGGGGGACCTCCGCACGACACCGTCGGGGCGCTCCTGCACGCCTACTACCGCCACGTCGCGCCGGAGGACGTCGTCGACCGCAGCGACGTCGACCTGTACGGCGCCCTGGCCTCCCAGTACAAGCTGGCCGGCTCCCGGCCGCAGGGCACCGCGCGGGTGCGGGTCTTCACGCCGACCGCCGCCGCGGACGGCTGGACCGCCGGCGGCCACTCGGTGGTCGAGGTGGTCACCGACGACATGCCCTTCCTGGTGGACTCCATCAGCATGGAGATGGTGCGCCAGCAGCGCGAGGTGCACGTCGTGGTGCACCCGCAGTTCGACGTGGCCCGCGACATCGCGGGTGAGCTGCGCTCGGTGTCGGTGATCGACGAAGGTGCCGTCGACGGTGCCGAGGGGTCGAGCCGCGAGTCCTGGATGCACCTCGAGATCGGGCGGCTGCCCGAGGACGAGGACGTCGAGGCCATCACCGAGGGCGTGCAGCGGGTGCTGCGCGACGTCCGCGAGGCCGTCGAGGACTGGCAGCGCATGCACACCCAGGTCGACCAGATCGTCGCCGATCTCGACAACGAGCCGCCGCCGCTGCCGGTCTCCGAGATCGCGCAGGGCCAGGACCTGCTGCGCTGGCTGTCCGCCGACCACTTCACCTTCCTCGGCTACAAGGAGTACCGGCTCGAGGAGCGCGACGGCGACGACTACCTGCGCGCCGTCCCCGGCACCGGCTACGGCATCCTGCGCGCCGACCAGGACATGTCCGACGCGGCCGCCCGGCTGCCCGACCTGGTGCGGGCCAAGGCCCGGGAGAAGACCCTGCTGGTGCTGGCCAAGGCCAACTCGCGCGCCACCGTGCACCGCCCGGCCCACCTCGACTACGTGGGGGTCAAGAAGTTCGACGCGGCCGGCGAGGTCATCGGCGAGCACCGCTTCCTCGGGCTCTTCTCCAGCGCCGCCTACACCGAGTCGCTCACCCGGATCCCGGTGCTGCGCGAGAAGGCGGCAGAGGTGCTGCGCCGGATCGGCTTCGACCTGCACAGCCATGCCGGCAAGGCCCTGCTCAACACGCTGGAGAACTATCCGCGCGACGAGCTGTTCCACACCCCGGTCGACGAGCTGGCGCCGATCGCCGAGGCCGTGATGTACACCCGGCAGCGCCGCCAGCTACGGGTCTTCGTGCGCCGAGACACCTACGCGCGCTACTTCTCGGTGCTGGTCTACCTGCCCCGCGACCGGTACAACACCGGCGTCCGCGAGCGCTTCTCCGAGATCCTCAAGCAGCAGCTCGGGGGCGAGTCGATCGAGTTCACCGTGCGGATGAACGAGTCGATGACCGCCCGGGTGCACTTCGTGGTGCACCCGGCTCCGGGCTCGCTGATCGGCGAGTCCGACGGCGCCGACCTCGAGCGCCGGCTCGCGGAGGCCTCTCGGTCGTGGCGCGAGGACTTCACCGCAGCCGTCATCGCCGAGTACGGCGAGGAGGTCGGCTCGCGGCTGGTGCGCACCTACGCTGGGTCCTTCCCCGAGGCCTACAAGGAGGACTTCAGTCCCCGCACCGGCTCCTCCGACCTCGGCCGGCTCGAGGGGATCACCGGCGACGCCGCCGGCGAGGGCATCGACCTGGCCCTCTACGAGCAGCTCGACGCCGACCGCGGCGAGGCCCGGCTCAAGGTCTACCGGGTCGGCAGCCCGCTGTCGCTGAGCCAGGTGCTGCCGATGCTGTCGTCGATGGGTGTCGAGGTGGTCGACGAGCGCCCCTACGAGCTGGAGTACCTGCCCCGGCCAAGCCACGTCTACGAGTTCGGGCTGCGCTACGGGCGCGCCGTACCGACGGCGGCGCGGGAGATGTTCCAGGACGCGCTGCGCGCCATCTGGGACGGCCACAACGAGATCGACGGGTTCAACTCGCTGGTGCTCGCGGTCGGCCTCACCTGGCGCCAGGCCACGGTGCTGCGTGCCTACGCGAAGTACATGCGCCAGGGCGGCACCCCGTTCGCGCAGGACTACATCGAGGACGCGCTGCGCAACAACGTCGACATCACCCGGCTGCTGGTGGCGCTGTTCGAGGCCCGGTTCGACCCGGGTGCCGACGCCCTCCCCGCCGACGCCGAGGCCCGGACCAGCCGGGTCGCCCAGGTCGAGTCGAAGATCGACTCGGCCCTCGACCAGGTCGCCAGCCTCGACCACGACCGCATCCTGCGCTCGTACCTGACGATCATCCGGGCGACCCTGCGCACCAACTACTTCCAGCACGCCGGCACCGGCGGCGCCGGCAGCGGCCCGCACTCGTACATGTCGTTCAAGCTCGAGCCGTCGGCGATCCCCGACCTGCCGGAACCGCGACCCAAGTTCGAGATCTTCGTCTACTCCCCGCGGGTCGAGGGCGTGCACCTGCGCTTCGGTGCGGTCGCCCGCGGCGGGTTGCGCTGGTCGGACCGACGTGACGACTTCCGGACCGAGGTGCTCGGTCTGGTCAAGGCGCAGATGGTGAAGAACACCGTGATCGTGCCGGTCGGGGCCAAGGGCGGGTTCTTCGCCAAGATGCTGCCCGACTCCTCCGACCGCGACGCCTGGCTGGCCGAGGGCGTGGCCTGCTACAAGACCTTCATCTCCGGGCTGCTCGACATCACCGACAACCTGGTCGACGGCGGCACCGTGCCGCCGCCTCGCCTGGTGCGCCACGACGGGGACGACGCCTACCTGGTGGTGGCGGCCGACAAGGGCACCGCGACGTTCTCCGACATCGCCAACGGGGTCGCGCACGACTACGGCTTCTGGCTCGGGGACGCCTTCGCCTCGGGCGGCTCGGTCGGCTACGACCACAAGGCGATGGGCATCACCGCCCGTGGCGCGTGGGTGTCGGTGCAGCGGCACTTCCGCGAGCGCGGCATCGACTGCCAGGCCGAGGACTTCACCGCGGTCGGCATCGGCGACATGTCGGGTGACGTGTTCGGCAACGGGTTGCTGTGCTCCGAGCACATCCGCCTGGTCGCGGCGTTCGACCACCGCGACATCTTCCTCGACCCCTCGCCCGACGCGGCGGCGTCGTACGCCGAGCGCAAGCGGCTCTTCGGTCTGCCGCGCTCGTCGTGGCAGGACTACGACAAGTCGCTGGTCTCCGAGGGGGGCGGGGTCTACTCGCGCCACCTCAAGGCCATCGCGATCACCGAGCCGGTCCGTGCCGCACTCAGGATCGACGAGGGGATCGAGCACCTGACCCCTGCCGAGCTGATGAAGGCGATCCTCACCGCGCCCGTCGACCTGCTGTGGAACGGCGGCATCGGCACCTACGTGAAGGGCTCCGGCGAGACCCACGCCGACGCCGGCGACAAGGCCAACGACGCGATCCGCGTCAACGGTCGCGACCTGCGGGCCACCTGCGTGGGGGAGGGCGGCAACCTCGGCCTCACCCAGCTCGGCCGGATCGAGTACGCCGACGCCGGCGGCCGGATGAACACGGACTTCATCGACAACTCAGCCGGTGTCGACACCTCCGACCACGAGGTCAACATCAAGATCCTCCTCGACCGGGTGGTCAAGGACGGCGACCTCACCGGCAAGCAGCGCAACCACCTGCTGGCCTCGATGACCGACGAGGTCGGGTCGTTGGTGCTGCGCGACAACTACGAGCAGAACCTGGCGTTGGCCAACGCCGCCGCCAACGCCGCACCGCTGCTGCACGTGCACGAGGACTGGATGAAGCAGCTGGAGCGGCGCGGGGTGCTGAACCGCGAGCTGGAGGGGCTGCCGTCGTCACGCCAGGTGCGGGCCCGGCTCACGGCTGGGCAGGGCCTGAGCATGCCCGAG
>JBBQRV010000134.1:0-9995 GCA_038214475.1 Propionibacteriales bacterium
ATCGACCCGCAGCGGTTCGCAGCACACTTCGCGGACGCCGGCGGCGACCCCGCCCCGATCGTGGAGGTCTCCGGACGCACCTACCCGGTCGACGTGCGCTACCGACCCCTGGTCGAGGAGCGCTACGACGACGAGGAGGGCGAGACCGTCGTCCGCGACCAGACCGAGGCGATCGTCGAGGCGGTCGGGGAGCTGTCGGCCGAGGGCCCCGGGGACGTGCTGGTCTTCCTGCCCGGTGAGCGCGAGATCCGCGACACCGCTGACGTGCTGACCGGGCTCGACACCCGTCAGCCGCTGGACGTCGTACCGCTCTACTCGCGGCTCTCCGCCGCCGAGCAGCACCGGGTCTTCGCACCGCACACCGGACGGCGCGTGGTGCTGGCCACCAACGTCGCGGAGACCTCGCTGACAGTGCCCGGCATCCGGTACGTCGTCGACACCGGCGTCGCCCGCATCTCGCGCTACTCGGTGCGCACCAAGGTGCAACGGCTGCCGATCGAGGCGATCAGCCAGGCCAGCGCCCACCAGCGCTCCGGCCGCTGCGGCCGGGTGGCCGCCGGCATCGCGATCCGGCTCTACTCCGAGGAGGACTTCGACGGCCGACCCGAGTTCACCGACCCCGAGATCCTGCGCACCAACCTGGCCAGCGTGATCCTGCAGATGACCTCGCTCGGCCTCGGCGACGTGGGCCGGTTCCCGTTCGTCGAGCCGCCCGACAAGCGCAACGTGGCGGCAGGTGTCCAGCTGCTCGAGGAGCTGGGCGCGCTCACTGCGGCCGCGCCCGCCGAGCCGGCTCGCCCGGGTGGGCGCACCCTGACCCGGGTGGGCAAGCGGCTGGCCCGACTGCCCATCGACCCGCGGCTCGGTCGGATGGTGCTCGAGGCCGAACGGCTCGGCTGCGTGCGCGAGGTGATCGTGATCGCGGCCGCCCTCAGCCTCCAGGACCCCCGCGAGCGTCCGGCGGAGCTGCAGGCGCAGGCCGACCAGCAGCATGCCCGGTTCAAGGACCCCACCAGCGACTTCCTCACCTGGCTCAACCTCTGGCGCCACCTGCGCGAGCAGCAGCGCGAGCTCTCCAGCAGCGCCTTCCGGCGGATGTGCAAGCGCGAGTTCCTCAACTACCTGCGGGTCCGGGAGTGGCAGGACTTCGAGTCCCAGCTGCGCCAGGTCTGCAAGGAGATGAAGATCCAGCTCGGCCAGCCGGCCGACACCCCCGACGGCGACGGCATCCACCAGGCGCTGCTCTCCGGGCTGCTCTCGCACATCGGGATGCTCGAGGAGCGGCAGAAGGACCAGCGCGGTGCCCGCGAGTACCTCGGCGCCCGCGGCGCCCGGTTCGCGGTGTTCCCGGGCAGCGGGCTGCGCGGCAAGAACCCGGCCTTCCTGATGGCCGGCGAGCTGGTCGAGACGTCGCGGCTCTGGGCTCGGCAGAACGCCGCGATCAAGCCCGAGTGGGCCGAACGGATCGGTGCGCACCTGGTCAAGCGCAGCTACTCCGAGCCGCACTGGTCGAAGAAGCGGGCCTCGGTGATGGCGCACGAGCGGGTCACGCTGTACGGCGTCCCGCTGGTGGCCGACCGGCTGGTGGCCTACGGCAAGGTCGACCCGGCCCTGAGCCGAGAGCTGTTCATCCGGCACGCGCTGGTCTACGGCGAGTGGAACACCCGGCACCGCTTCTACGAGCAGAACCTGCTGCTGCTGGCCGAGGCCGAGGAGCTCGAGCACCGCGCCCGGCGTCGCGACATCGTCGTCGACGAGCACACCCTGTTCGACTTCTACGACGCCCGGGTCGGGCCCGACGTCGTCAGTGGCGCGCACTTCGACCAGTGGTGGAAGCAGACCCGCAGGGAACAGCCCGACCTGCTCACCTTCGACCCGCGGATGCTCACCCACGACGCGGCCGACGAGATCCGCGAGGCCGACTTCCCGACCCAGTGGCACGACGAGGGGCTGACCTTCTCGATCAGCTACCACTTCGAACCCGGGGCGACCGACGACGGCCTGACCATCGACGTCCCGGTCGCGACCCTCAACAGGGTCGCCGCCGACGACTTCTCGTGGGTGGTGCCGGGGCTGCGCGAGGAGCTGGTGACGGCCCTGATCCGCAGCCTGCCCAAGCAGCTGCGGGTCAGCTTCGTGCCCGCGCCCAACCGGGCCCGCGAGTTCCTGGCCGCAGTGCCGCCGGGCCAGGAGCCGTTGCTCGACGCCCTGGAGCGCCACCTGCGCTCGGAGACCGGGGTCGTGGTCCCGCGCACGGCGTGGGACCTCAGCAAGGTGCCCGAGCACCTGCGACCCACGTTCCGGGTGATCGACGACGACGGCCGTGAACAGGGCCGCGGCAAGGACCTCGAGGCGCTCAAGGAACCGTTGCGGCCCAAGTTCGCTCAGGCGATGGCCGAGGTGGCCGCCGAGGCCGGTCAGTCAGCCACCGGGCAGACCCGCTGGACCTTCGGCACCGTTGCGGTGGCGGACACCTGGACCCGAGCCGGCCACGAGGTCCGCGGCTACCCCGCCCTGGTCGACGAGGGGAGCGGTGTCGGGCTGGGGGTCTTCGGGTCCGAGGACGAGGCCGCCGCCCGGCACCGCCTCGGGGTCCGCCGGCTGCTGCTGCTCGGGACGCCTTCGCCGGTGCGGGAGGTGCTCGCCGCGCTGACCAATGCCGAGAAGCTGGTGCTCGCAGGCTCGCCGTACCGCAGTGTCACCGAGCTCCTCGAGGACGTCCGGGCGGCGGTGCTGCAGGCGGAGATCGACCGGCGGCCCTCGGTGCGCGACCCGGAGGCGTTCGCCGACCTGCTGGCCGCCGCGTCCGCCGACCCGGTGGCCCGGATGCGCGCCGCGCTGGTCGACGTGATCGAGGCGCTGACGGCCTGGCGGCACAGCGACAAGCTGCTCTCGGGCCGCGCCGAGCTGGCCTCGCTGCCCGCGCTCACCGACATGCGAGCCCAGCTGGCGCGGCTGTTCGCGCCCGGCTTCGTGTCGAGGACGGGAGTCGAGCGGCTGCGCAGCCTGGTGCGCTACTGCCGGGCGCTCGACCACCGACGCGAGCGGCTCGACACACAGGTGGCGCGCGACCGGCAGCTGATGGACCAGATCACGGACCTGCAGGAGGCCTGGCTGCACCGGGTGGCCGCGCTCTCGGACGGGCGACCGGTGGGTGCCGACCTCGACGCGGTGCGCTGGATGCTGGAGGAGTACCGGGTTTCGCTGTGGGCGCAGCACCTCGGTACGCCCACCCCGGTGAGCGACGCACGGATCCGCAAGGCGCTGGCCGCCGCGGCCTGAGCGTGCGGCCGGAACCCACGCGGGCGGCGCCGACGGTGTCTACGCTGGGGCGGTGAGCCGATCCCACCACCGACCCGTCATGCCCGGCGCCGCGCACTTCGAGGACCTGGTCGGGGGCACCGATCCGGCCCTGGTCAGCGAGGCGGCCGACCGGGCCGCCACCCTGCTGGTGCGGGGGGCACGCAGCAGCGACGACGCCCAGGTCGCCGAACGGGTGCTGCACCTGGCCGACCTCGAGGGCCTCGAGACGCTGGCCGACGTGTGGTCCGGTGCTCCGGCCGACTCGCTGGCCGGGTGCCTCTGGCGGCTCTACGTGCTGCGGTCCTGGGTGTACGCCGACCCGCTGCTCGCGGCCGACCAGTTCGACGCGGGACGGCACAGTGCCCAGTTCGCCCGGGTGGTGTCCGGTGTCGCCGACCCACCCGGCCCCGAGCAGCTGCAGGCGATGGCCGACCAGGTGCTCCGGGGGATCGCCGAGGGTGACTTCGCCGACGTGCTGCTGCGCGCCTCCGCGTTCGCCCGGGTGGTCGCGGCGGGACGGGCCGTCCGCAACGATCCCGACGCGGTCGCGATGCTCGGTCTGGCCGAGCAGCTCGAGACGGCTGCTCACCTGGAACTGCGGACCGGGCTGGCCTGAGCACCTACACTGGGGACTGCACGCCGGACTGCGGCAGCCCCGGGTCCCAAAGTAAGCCGCTTCGAGCGGCCACGCGCCGTGAGGCGCTCCCGGTCCGGCGTGCACTCAACTTTCAGGGCGCTCAGTGGGCCAGCACCCGGCTGATGCGCCGCACCGCCCGGGCCTCGGGTTCTTTGCCGTCCGGGTAGCTCCACCGAGGACTGGTGGTCGTGTAGCGGACCACCGAGAGGAACCTGCCGACGCGTGCGACGCCGTACGCCGCTTGGACCACCGGTGCGCCTCCGGCCGGACGGTAGGCCAGCACGAAGTGGTGCCCGACCCCGCGGCTGACGCCCCGTACCCGGCTGACCGGCGACACCTGCTCGTCGGCGAAGTCGTGCAGGGCCGCGCAGTCCGCGGCCCAGGCGGTGAGCACCTGGTGCGCCCGCCAGGCGGACTTGGGGTCGGCGAACTCGGCCACGACCTGGGTCGCGGTGGGTGACGGCTGGGCGGTGGGGTCGGCGGCGCTGCGGAAGGCCCGGACCGTCGCCTGCTGCGCCCCGATCGTCACCAGCGGGGTGCGCTGGCACTCGCCGAGCGGCTCCGAGGACTCGCTGCGGGTGCGGCCCAGGCGCCAGCCGGCGCCGGAGACAAGTGGCGGCACGGCGGCGGCCGTGAGCAGCCGTCCACGCAGGCCGGTGCTGCGGGCGACCAGGCCCCGGGGCAGTGCGCCCACGCCGGCGGCGTCGTCGCCGGGCGTCGGTCGGCTCGCCCGCGAGACCGGGGGAGACGACGCGGCACCGGTCGGAGGCGCCGGCGACCCCGAGGCGGGCGAGGCGGCCGGTGCCGTCGGTGCGGTGGCGCGAGCGGTGGTGTCGGCCGACGGGGCGGCCGAGGTGTCGGCCGACTGCGTGCCGCAGCCGGCCGCGAGCAGGACGACGGCCGTGCCGCCCGCCAGGAGGGCGCCGAGTCGACGGCGGACGGGATTCATGGGGGAACCCTAGGTGTCGGGGGGCCCGGTTCCGGGGGGACACGAGCGAAGGGGTGTCCGGGCTTTGGCTAGGGTGAGCGGGCGGCCCGGGGAGGTCGATGGATGAAGGAGCGTGTGCGTGAGGTCTCGTCGGGTGCTGACCGGATGCGCTGCCACGATGCTGGTGGTCGTCGCGCTCGCGGGCTGCACCAGTGAGGCCCCGGCCCCCGCGCCCTCCCCGACGCCCAGCACGCCGATCGAGCTGACCTTCGGTGCCTACGGCGCCGACGCCGAGCTGGCCGCCTACTCGCGGGTGGTGGACGGCTGGAACACCGCCCACCCCGACGAGACGGTGACGCTCGTGCCTGCCGCGGACCGTGCCGAGCAGGCCGGCCGGCTGCAGGCCGGAGCCGCGGTCCCCGATGTCTTCCTGCTCTCGCGCCGTGACCTGGCCTGGGCGCTGGAGGCCGACCTCACCCAGCCGGTCGGCGACCTGCTCGACGAGCCCGACCGCGACGTCGACTTCGGAGACGGCTACCCGATCGACTCGGTGCGGGCGTTCTCCTCCGACAACCAGCTGCAGTGCATGCCGTACGGCTACTCACCGATGGTCATCTACTACAACACCGACCTGGTGGACTTCGCGAAGATGGAGCGGCGCGGGCTCGGGGTCCCCTCGAAGCCGGGCAGCTGGTCGTTCGACGAGTTCTCCGATGCCGCCCGGTTCGCCTCGCGCCCCGGCAAGCGCACCTCGGGGGTCTACATCGAGCCGTCCCTCGACGGGCTGGCGCCGTTCGTCTACTCGGGCGGCGGCAAGCTGTTCGACGCCACGGACAACCCCACCTCCCTGGCGCTGTCGGACGGCGCCACGCAGTCGGCCCTGGCCACCACCCTGACCCTCCTGCGCAACCCTCTGGTCACGCTCCCCGACGCCCGCCTGGAGTCCCGGAGCCCGGTGGAGTGGTTCAAGGCGGGCAAGCTCGGCATGATCGCCGGCTACCGTTCGCTGACGCCGGAGCTGCGTGGCATCTCGGGACTGAACTTCGACGTGATGGAGATGCCACGGCTCTCCGACTCCCGGACCATCGGCGAGGTGTCCGGGCTGTGCATGTCGAAGGACACGGTCGACTCCGACGCGGCGGCCGACTTCATCTACTACCTGTCCAGCCCCGAGGCCGTGAGCCAGGTCGCCCAGGCCGGCTACCTGGTGCCGGCCAGCGTCGAGGTGGCGGCGAGTGACGCCTTCCTCCAGCCGGGCCGGATGCCGTTGACGTCGGAGGTGTTCAACAACTCCATCCGCGACATCGTGCTGCCGCCGCTGGTCGACTCCTACGCCCGACTGGACGAGACGGTGGCCACCGACGTGGGCCGGTTGTTCTCGGTGGCGCTGCTCGATGCGCAGACGCTCGACGCGCTCACCACGTCGATCGACACCGATTCCCAGGCGGTGCTGGCCCCCGAGTCGATCAGCCCGTCACCCAGTGAGTCGACCAGTGAGTCGACCAGCGAGTCGGCCGGTGATGCGGCCAGCCCGTCGGTCAGTCCGTAGCCGCGTCGGCGTGGTCGGGGTCCTCGGACCCGTCGAGAGCCGCGAGCTCCTCGGGCTGCACCGGGTCGGGTTCGCGCTCGCCCTGGATGATGGCCTCCACCAGCAGCGGCGTGACCAGGTGGATCTGCCAGGGTCGGGCGCCCAGCGCCGCGAGTGCCTCCGGCACGGCTGCGCTGAGCTCGTCGGCGTCCCGCGACGCCGGGGGCGTCCACAGCAGCCGGCGCAGGTAGTCGGGGGTGAGCACGTTCTCGACCGGCAGGTGGTGCTGCTTCGCCAGCTCCTGGGCGGAGGCGCGAGCCAGCACCAGGCGGCGGGCGGCCACCGGGTCCTTGTCGGCCCAGGCCCGGGCCACGGGCGGGCCCTCGATGCGCGGTGAGCGTGCCGGCAGCTCGTCCTCGTCGAGCTCGCGGGCCGTGCTCAGCGCCGAGGTCCACTGGCGCGCGTAGCGTTCGGCGCCGCGGCCGTGGAAGCCCTTGGTGCCCAGCAGCGTCGCCTGGTCAACGGGGAACGCCACCGCGGCCTCGATGATCGCGGAGTCGGGCAGGATCCGCCCGGGGGTGACGTCGCGCTCGCGGGCGATCCGGTCGCGGGTCTCCCACAGCTCCCGGACTGCGGCGAGCGGCCGCCGACCGCGCACCTTGTGCAGTCCCGACGTACGCCGCCAGGGCTCGTGCCGGACCGGTGGCTGGTGATCGAGCAGGTGGTCGAACTCCTGCCGCGCCCAGTCGGCCTTGCCGCTCTCCTCGAGCTCGGCGGCCAGCACGTCGCGCAGCTCCACGAGGACCTCGACGTCGAGGGCGGCGTAGTCGAGCCACGGCCGGGGCAGCGGCCGGGTGGACCAGTCGACGGCGGAGTGCTCCTTGCGCATCGAGCGGCCCAGGATGCTCTCGACCAGGGTGGCCAGGCCGACCCGCGGATAGCCCAGGAGCCGCCCGGCCAGCTCGGTGTCGAAGAGCGAGTGCGGGTGCAGGTCGATCTCGGCCAGGCAGGCGAGGTCCTGGCTGGCCGCGTGCAGGATCCACTCGGTCTCGCCGAGCGCCTCCTGCAGGGGTGCCATCGACTCGAACGCGATCGGGTCGATCAGTGCGGTGCCGGATCCCTCACGGCGCAGCTGGATCAGGTACGCGCGGGCCGAGTAGCGGTAGCCGGACGCACGCTCGGCGTCGATCGCCACCGGTCCGGTGCCGGCCGCGAAGTCGGCACAGACCCGGGCCAGGGCCGCCTCGGTCTCGACCACGTCGGGAAGTCCGTCGCGCAGCTCCAGCAGCGGGGCGGGCTCGGGCGGCTCCTGCGTGGCCGACCCGTCAGTGGGTTCGGGTGCTGCGTCCTCGGTGGGTCGCTCGGCGTCGCTCATCGCTCCGAGCCGCGCTGACCGCGTCGGCTGGGGATCGGAGTCACCCCGTCGGGCACGGGGGGCAGACCGACCGCGGTGCACAGCAGCTCACCCCAGGCCTCGACGTGCGCGCCGAGCGAGGGCACGTCGGTGGGAGTCCAGGAGGCGCGGATCTCGATCTGGGCGGTGCCGGACTCCTCCGACATGCCGCCGAAGCTCTCCGTGGCGACCCGGGTGACCGTGCCCGAGGGGGCGGCGTACGCCGCGCCGTGCGCCTCGAGCGCCTCGGTCAGCCAGGACCAGCCGACCGCACCCAGCATCGGGTCGGTCACCAGCTCGAGGTCGATGTCGGCGCGGGCGTAGGCCACGCACCGGTAGGTGCCGTCCCACGCGTCGTTGCCGGCAGGGTCGTGCAGCAGGATGATCCGGCCGGTGCCGACGTCCTCGCCGTCGACGCTCACATCGGCCGACAGTGCGGCCGAGTAGGGCGCGATCCGCTGGGGGGCCGGCATCTCCTCGCAGAAGATCTCGGGGCGCAGTCGAGCCGCCTGCATGCTCTCCACCGAGGCCCGGAACTCCGGCGGATCGGCGCTCGCACCCGCGCCGGGGCGCGTCTCCTGACGGACGACCATGCCTCCCACACTAGAGCGGCCGCTGCGACCCCGACTCGTCGCCACGCCGCCTGACCTGCGAAGATTCGGCCGTGACCAGCAGCTCCCAACTCGCCGACTCGGTCTTCCTCAAGGCCGCGCGGGGGGAGCAGGTGCCCCGGCCGCCGGTGTGGTTCATGCGCCAGGCCGGCCGTTCGCTGCCGGAGTACCTCAAGGTCCGCGAGGGCGTCGGGATGCTCGAGTCCTGCATGAACGCCGAGCTGGTCACCGAGATCACCCTGCAGCCGGTGCGCCGCTACGGCGTGGACGCCGCGATCTTCTTCTCCGACATCGTGCTGCCCCTGAAGGCGGTCGGCGTCGACCTCGACATCGTGCCGGGAGTCGGGCCGGTGGTGGCCTCCCCGGTGCGCACGCTGGCCGACGTGGCCGCGATCCCCGACCTGACCGCGGAGCACGTCCCGTTCGTCACCGAGGCAGTGCGCACGCTGGTCTCCGAGCTGGGGGCCACCCCGTTGATCGGCTTCGCCGGGGCCCCGTTCACCGTGGCGTCGTACCTCGTCGAGGGCGGGCCATCCAAGGAGCACGCGAAGACCAAGGCGATGATGTTCGGCGCCCCCGACGTCTGGGACGCCCTGATGCGCAAGATCGCAGGCATCGCGGCCGCCTACCTCGAGGTGCAGGTGTCCGCGGGCGCGTCCGCGGTTCAGCTCTTCGACTCGTGGGCGGGGGCGCTCACCCCGGCCGACTACCGCGAGCACGTGATGCCGCACTCGACCGAGGTGCTCACCCGTGCCGGTGCGCTCGGCGTGCCGCGGATCCACTTCGGGGTGGGCACCGGCAGCCTGCTGACCCTGATGGCCGAGGCCGGTGCCGACGTCGTGGGCGTCGACTGGCGTACGCCGCTCTCCGCGGCCATCCCGCTCGTGGGCGAGCGCGCGGTGCAGGGCAACCTCGACCCGACCCTGGTGTTCGCGCCCCCCGAGGTGATGACCGCTCGGGCCGCCGAGGTGATCGAGGCGGGTCGGGCAGCGCGCGGCCACATCTTCAACCTCGGCCACGGCGTGATCCCGTCGACCGACCCCGACCAGCTCAAGCGGCTCACGGAGTTCGTGCAGTCCTACCCGCCGGCCTGAGCCTTGCTGGTCTTCGCCGGCTGCTTCTTGGCGGCCTGCTTCTTGGTCGGTCGCGACGAGCGCAGCCGGACCCGCACCAGGCCGTGGTCGTCGCGCTCGACGTCGACGAAGCTCTGCGCCCGGGCCAGCTCGACCAGCTTCGCGAAACCGTAGTTGCGCGGGTCGAAGGAGGGGTTGCTCCGGCCGATCTGGCTGCCCACGGCCCCCAGGTTGGACCAGCCGTCGTCCTGCGACGTGCTCTGCACGGCGTTGGTCAGGAGCCGGCGCAGGTCGGGCAGCGGCGGAGCGGGCTCGTCGTCGGACTCCTCCTCGGCCTCGACGCCGGCCTCCTGGTCGCCGAGCACCTCGAGGAAGATGAATCGGTCGCAGGCCTCCACGAGCGGTCGGGGAGTCTTGCGCATGCCCAGCCCGTAGACGACCATGCCCGACTCGCGCAGCCGGGTCGCCAGCCGGGTGAAGTCGCTGTCGCTGGAGACGATCGCGAAGCCCTCGACGTTGCCG
>JBBQRV010000135.1:0-9982 GCA_038214475.1 Propionibacteriales bacterium
GGCCGCGTCGGCCTTGCTGGTCGGGTGCTGGAGCAGCGCGCGCAGGACTTCCAGCAGGTGCCCGTCGTCCGCGCCGGTCTCGCGCAGCACGTCGAGCTCTCGGGACACGAAGAGCCGGATCCGGTCGTCGGCCCCGAACAACGTGAGCAGCCCGCGCAGGTGCACGTCCTCGAGCCGGTGCACCAGCCGGTCGGTCTCGGTGCCCGGCCGCACCGAGTCGATCACCTGGTGGGCCTCGCGCAGGGTGTGGTCGATGGTGGTGTGCCCCTCGGCGGCGCGACCGGCGGCGACCGCGGCCGGCTGCTGGCGCGAGACCCGCGCTGCCAGCGTCTCGACCACGTGACCCGCCGCCGAGGTGACGGGGAGCGACAGCAGCACCCGGACGTCGTGGTCGAGCTCGCAGACCAGGGCAGGGAGCTCGAGCTGGTGCACGGCGCGCACGGTCGCGGCCAGCAGCTCCCCGGCCGGCGTACGACGGTGTGGGCCGGCCTCGCGCGCGGGTGTCGCGGGCCTGAGCACCAGACCGACGAACTGCCGCTTCGTGACGGGGAAGCCGGCCAGCTCGCAGCGGCGCAGCACGTCGCCGTCGGTGGGGTCGTTGGTGAGGGCGAGCAGCAGCTCGTGGTGCGTGCGCCGGACCAGGTTGTCCCGATCGCGGTCGTGCAGCCGGTGCAGCGCCAGCGCGGCGGCGCCGCGCTCGACCACGGCGACCAGGCGCTGGGTCGGTGGCGAGGGGCACTGGAGCACCAGCCGGCCCCAACCGCGCTCCCGGCTGCCGAGCCGGGCGACCAGCCAGCCGTTGAGCTCGTCCCACGTGGTGCCGCTGCCGTGCGCGACCTGGCGCGAGCGGGCCTGCCAGTCGTCGAGGAGCACCTCGGCGTCGTCGGGCCCGGCGAGGTAGTCGAGCACCCGATGGTCCTCGCTCTCCAGGACGACGCCGGCCCCGGCCAGCCGCTGCACGGCGGCCAGCACCTCGGCCGGCCCGGCCTCGGCCAGACCGAGCTCGGTGAAGGTCTCGTGCACTCGCTCGGCCTCGCGCAGCTCGACCAGCTGCTGGTCGACGACCCGCTCGCCGACCGCCTGGGTGACGGCAGCGAACCGGACCACCCGGGTGAGCGCGATCAGCGGCAGCCCACGCCGCTCACACGCCTCGACCAGGGACTCCGGCAGCTCTCTCCACCGTCGGCCGAGCTCCACCATCAGACCGGCCGCCTGCACGTCGCTCAGGCTCGTGGCGAACTCCGCCAGCGCTGCGGGCCCCGACGGCAGGGCGATGCCGGTGCTCAGCACCAGGTCGCCGCCGCGCAGCAGCGGCGCGATGTCGACGAGCTCGGTGGCATGCACCCACCTCACCCGGTTGTCGAGGCCCGCCTCGCCGGCCAGCACGACCGGCCGGGCGCGTCTGAGCACCGGCATGGCGAGCACCTCGCGCACACTGACGACCGACATCGAACCTCCCGACACTGTGACAGTTCTGTTGCCCGAAACGTACAGGGTGTCAGAGCGGTGGCCACCGTCGCCGCGGGAGGATGTCAGCGACGAGAAGGACCTGCAACGAGGGAGACGGCGATGACCAGCACGATCACGCACTGGGCCGACGGCAGCACGTACGACGGCAGCTCCGGGCAGTGGGGAGACGTCACCAACCCGGCCTCCGGCAAGGTCACCGGCAGGGTGGCCCTGGCCAGCAGGCAGGACGCCGATCACGTGATCGCGGCGGCCTCCCGTGCCGCCCGCGCCTGGGGCAACACCTCGGTGGCGCGGCGTACCCAGGTGATGTTCGCCTTCCGCGAGCTGCTCAACGCGCGCAAGGGCGAGCTGGCCGAGCTGATCACCGCCGAGCACGGCAAGGTGCACTCCGACGCGCTGGGGGAGATCTCGCGGGGCCAGGAGGTCGTCGAGTTCGCGTGCGGCATCGCGCACCTGCTCAAGGGCGGCCACTCCGAGGGAGCCTCGACCGGCGTCGACGTGCACTCGATGCTCCAGCCCCTGGGCGTGGTCGGCATCATCAGCCCCTTCAACTTCCCGGCCATGGTCCCGATGTGGTTCTACCCGGTCGCCATCGCGGCCGGCAACACCGTCGTGCTCAAGCCCAGCGAGAAGGACCCCTCGGCGTCCCTGTGGATGGCCGCGCTCTGGAAGGAGGCCGGTCTCCCCGACGGCGTGTTCAACGTGCTCCAGGGCGACAAGACCGCGGTGGACGCGCTGCTGCAGAGCCCCGAGGTGTCCGCGATCAGCTTCGTGGGGTCGACTCCCATCGCCCGCTACGTCTACGAGGAGGCCAGCCGGGCGGGCAAGCGGGTGCAGGCCCTCGGGGGCGCCAAGAACCACATGGTGGTGCTCCCGGACGCCGACCTCGACCTGGCCGCCGACTCGGCCGTGAACGCCGGCTACGGCAGCGCCGGCGAGCGGTGCATGGCGATCAGCGTGCTGGTGGCCGTGGAGCCGGTGGCCGACGACCTGGTGGCGCGGATCGCCGAACGCACCCGCAGCCTGGTCATCGGGGACGGGGCCGTGGACCGCGCCGACGGCGTCGACATGGGGCCGTTGGTCACCGGCGCGCACCGCGACCGGGTGGCCGGCTTCGTGGCGTCCGGTGAGGACGCCGGCGCCAAGCTGGTCGTCGACGGTCGCGACGTCAGCCCGCGTGGTGACGCCGACGGCTTCTGGCTCGGGCCCACCCTCTTCGACCACGTCACCCCCGAGATGGACATCTACCGCGAGGAGATCTTCGGGCCCGTGCTGTCGGTCGTGCGGGTGTCGTCGTACGACGAGGCCATCGCGCTGGTGAACGCCAACGAGTACGGCAACGGCACGGCGGTCTTCACCAACGACGGCGGCGCGGCCCGGCGGTTCCAGAACGAGGTGCAGGTGGGCATGGTCGGGATCAACGTGCCGATCCCCGTGCCGGTCGCCTACTACTCGTTCGGCGGGTGGAAGAACTCCCTCTTCGGCGACACCCACGCGCACGGCGCCGAGGGCGTGCACTTCTTCACCCGCACCAAGGTGGTCACCTCGCGCTGGATCGATCCCGCGGCCCGCCCGGAGGGCGGACTCGAGCTGGGGTTCCCACAGAATGTCTGAGACCGCACCGACCACCGGGAGGACCACCGTGCCCAGCGACATCCCCACCGACGCCGCGCGCGCCTACGAGCTGGACCGGCGCCACGTCTTCCACTCCTGGTCGGCCCAGGCCGGCCTCGACCCGATGGTCGTCACCAAGGCGGAGGGGTCCTGGATCTGGGACGGCCGGGGCGACCGGCTGCTCGACTTCACCTCGCAGCTGGTCTTCACCAACCTGGGCCACCAGCACCCGCGGGTGGTCCGGGCGATCCAGGAGCAGGCGGCGACGCTGTGCACGGTGGCGCCCAGCCACGCCAACGCCGCCCGCTCCGAGGCAGCTGCGCTGATCGCCTCGCACACCCCGGAAGGACTCGACCGGGTGTTCTTCACCAACGGGGGAGCGGACGCCAACGAGCACGCGATCCGGATGGCCCGCCTGCACACCGGGCGGATCAAGGTGCTCTCGACGTACCGCTCCTACCACGGCGGCACCCACCTCGCGGTCAACGTCACCGGCGACCCGCGCCGCTGGGCCAACGACCACGGCTCGTCCGGGACCGTGCACTTCTTCGGGCCCTTCCTGTACCGCAGCGTCTTCTCGGCGACCACCGAGGCCGAGGAGTGCGAGCGGGCGCTGGCGCACCTCGAGCAGGTGATCGCGCTGGAGGGCCCGCAGACGATCGCCGCGATCATGCTGGAGTCGATCCCGGGCACCGCAGGGATCATGATCCCGCCCCCGGGCTACCTGCGCGGGGTGCGCGAGCTGTGCGACCGGCACGGCATCATGCTGATCGCCGACGAGGTGATGTCGGGGTTCGGTCGTTCGGGTCGCTGGTTCGCGATCGAGCACGACGACGTGGTCCCCGACCTGCTCACCTTCGCCAAGGGCGTCAACTCGGGCTACGTGCCGCTCGGCGGCGTGGCACTGGGGGAGGAGATCACCCAGACGTTCGCGCAGATGGCCTATCCGGGTGGGTTGACCTACTCAGGACACCCATTGGCGTGTGCCGCTGCGGTGGCTACCATTCGAGCCATGGAGGACGAAGGCGTGGTCGAGCACGCGGAGCGGCTGGGCCGCGACGTGATCGGCCCTGCGCTGGCCGAGCTGGCGACGCGACACGAGCGGATCGGTGAGATCCGTGGCACTGGTGTCTTCTGGGCGCTCGAGCTGGTCTCCGACCGGGCCACCCGCGAGCCGCTGGCGCCGTACGGCGGCAGCAGCCCGGAGATGGGTGCGCTGCTCGGCGCCTGCCGCGCCGAGGGTCTGCTGCCGTTCGCGAACTTCAACCGGATCCATGTCGTACCACCGTTGACCATCTCGGAGGACGAGGCACGAGAGGGCCTGGCCATGCTCGATCGAGCGCTGGCCGCCACTGCCTCGTGACCGCGCGGCGGATCGGGGCGCGAGGGCTGCTCCGGGTCGCGACGGCCGTGCTCACCACGGCTGCGGCGACCTTGACCGTGGCGGTCACCCCCGCCCCCGCCGACGCGCTGGCCGGCGGCTGCGCCTCCATCATCCACCGGGGTCGCTTCCAGGGCACCGAGGAACAGGTCGTCGGCGTGACCAAGGCGGCGCGCTGGGGTTTCGGTGCGGAGATCGACGCCTCCTTGACCGCCGACACCGCGCCCACACTGGTGGGCACCCACGACGCCCGGATGACGCGGATCAGCGGCGGGGCGTCTGACGCGCTGGTCTCCGACCTCACCTTGGCGGAGATCCGAGACCTGCCCTACGTCTACGGCACCCGGGTCGAGTCGACCTGGTCACTGATCAAGGCCGCGCGCGACTCGAAGTCGAATGTCATGGTCACCATGAACTCCTACTTCGCAGACCGCGACCGATGGGACAACGGCGGCTTCCAGAAGCTGTGGCAGCTGACCACCCATCTCAAGATGGAGAAGCACGTCTACTTCGGGGGGTACGGCGCCGAGCTCGCGTTCCACAAGGCGTTCCCGGAGGCGCTGACGTTCCACCGCACGCTGGGCAAGGACGCTGCGATCGCGAACGCGATGCGGGTGCGCGGGGCTGACCTGGTGGCTCTGGACCCGAAGCACTTCACCAAGCAGCGGGTGCGCCGGCTCCAGGCGGCAGGGATCACCGTGGCCACCAGGCAGCTCGCGGGTTGGGCCCAGTGGCGCAAGGCCCACGACGTCGGCATCCGGGTGTTCCAGACCAACCAGGGCGGCCAGGTCAACGCCTGGTGCAAGCGCCTGCGCCACTGACGGCAGGTGTCGCCGTGGGTCAGTCGATCCGTCACTCGGCGGCCTTGCTCTGCGGCTGGGCGAGAGCCCAGACCGCGATGGCGATGATCGCGAGCCCGAAGGTCTCGGCGCTCCAGATCGTGCTGTCGTTGCCGGCTTTGGTGGTGAATGCCGGGTTGCACAGCGCGTCGCTGCCGAGCACCAGGTTGGACCAGTCCTGCCAGCGAGTCGGGTTCTCCCTCACACGTTCTCCTCAGTCGGGTCGGTCGATGACATCGCGTGGCCGTCGAGTGACACGGGATCTCGTCGGTCTCGTCGCGGTCTCGTGCTGCTAGGTCGGGTTCCCGGCGCGTGAGGCAGGCGGTTCGGTGAGGACGCGGAGCGCGAGATCCGTGGTGCTGGGCACGCCGAGGTGCCCGACCACCCGGGCGACCCGATCCGGGTCGAGGGGGAGCAGCCCCGGGGTGCCGGGGACCTCGGGAGTCAGGCCGAGGTCGACGTCGACCCGCGCGGTCATGATCTCCAGGTTGAGCTCGAAGCGGGTCCGGGCCGCGGGGTCCGCCAGCCGCTTCAGCAGCCCGGCACCGATCCGGCGTACTCCCGCCTCCTCGCAGTAGGAGTCCAGGGTCGCCACCAGGGTGGCCCCCGCGCAGTGGTCGATGTCGGCCCAGACGGCCTGCATGGAGCCCATCTGCGACAGCAGCACCGGTGCGGTCTTCTCACCGATGCCGGGCACGCCGGGCAGGTTGTCGCTGGTGTCCCCCCGCAGCGCGGCGTACTCGAGATAGTGCTCGGCCGCGATGCCGTAGAGGGTGGTGAGGCGGGCCGGGTTGAGCAGGGGTGAGGCGCTGATCCCGCCGTTGATCAGACGCAGCACCCGGGTCCGCTCGCTGATGTGTGCGAAGGAGTCTCGGTCCGAGGTGACGATCACGCAGTTCCACTCGCGGCTCTCGGCCCAGGCGGCCGCGGAGGCGCTGACGTCGTCGGCCTCCCATCCCGGCGGGGTGACGGTGCGCAGGCCGAGTGCCTCGAGCAGCGCGCCGGCTCTCTCCAGCTGGTCGACCAGCGCGGCGTCCTTGGCCGCGCGCCCGGCCTTGTAGGCCGGGTACCTCTCGGCGCGCACCGACGCCGTCCGGTCGTCGAGCCCGAAGAGCACCGCGTCGGGGGCGAACTGGTCGATCACCTCCAGGATCTGACGCAGCATCCCGTGCAGTGCCCAGGCCGGTCGCCCACCCGCGTCGCGCAGCCCGGTGTCGGCGCGGGCGTGGTGGTTGCGGTGCAACAGCGAGGGCGCGTCGACGGCGAGCAGGAGGCGTGCGTCAGGAGTCGGCATGGGCAGGTTCACCCTACGTACGCCGCGCGTGCGATGCGACCCCGCGGCCGAACCACGCCGATGGCCCGATGTGCCGCGGCGTGGTCTAGATTCACGGTTCGTGAGTGCTCAAGCCCCGTCTGCCGTGATCCTGATCCGTGCCGAACGTTTCGTGCCCAACCCGTCGACCGCCGCCGACAACGCCTTCCAGGCCGCTGCACCGACCGAGCAGTCCGACGACGTGACGTCGGCCAGGGCGCTGGCCGAGATGGACGCCGTCGCCGAGGCGCTCCGGGTGGCCGGCGTGCGCGTCCACGTGTTCGCCGACGGGGACCACACCCGGCCGGACAGCGTGTTCCCCAACAACTGGCTGTCCACCCACGCAGGTGGCAACGTGGCCGTCTACCCGATGTACGCCTCCAACCGCCGCCACGAGCGCCGGGCCGACGTCCTGGAGATGCTCAAGTCGACCTACCGGGTCCAGACCATCGTTGACTACTCCGGCCTCGAGCCGGACGGGATCTTCCTGGAGGGCACCGGCGCCATGGTCCTCGACCACGTCTCACGGGTGGCCTACACAGCCGTGAGCCACCGTGCCGACACGCACGTGCTGGAGCGCTTCTGCACCGACTTCGGCTACGAGCCGATGGCGTTCGACGCCGTCGACGCCAAGGGGGTGCCGGTCTACCACACCAACGTGATCGCCTGCATCGGCACCGACGTCGCGCTGATCTCCCTCGGGATGATCAGGGACGAGGCGCGTCGCGCTGCTGTCCGTGAACGCCTCACCGTCAACGGGCGCAAGGTCGTCGAGCTGACCGAGGAGCAGGTCCGGGAGTTCGCCGGCAACGCCGTGGAGCTTTGTGGTCGTACGCCGGACGGCCGTCGGCACTACCTCATGATCATGTCGTCGCGAGCCCGTCGCAGCCTGCGCCCGGATCAGGTGACGGTGATCGAGGAGTCGTGCACCATCGTGGACGTCGACATCCCCACCATCGAGCTGGCCGGCGGATCGGTGCGCTGCATGATCGCCGGTGTCCACCTCGACCGGCGTCCGGCTGCCGAGCACGAGCCCACGGCCGCCGTCGCCGCGATCGACGCGAACGCCCACACGGCCGACGGGCAGGACGTGGCGACGGGCGTCTTCACGGGCTGAGCCTCTTGCTGCGCTCGCGGAGCAGCACCGGTCATGACGCGCTCGTTTCCGGGTACCGGGGACCCATGACCTCCGAGCCGCCGTTCGACACCGCCGTCTTCGACATCGACGGGACCCTGCTGGACTCCAACTATCACCACGCCCTGGCCTGGTCGCGCGCCTTCGCGCACGTGCTGGACCGGCACCTGCCCGTTGCGGCGCTGCATCGCTGCCTCGGCATGGGCGGCGACCGGCTGGTGGCCGCGGCGTCCGACGCCGAGGTCGAGGACCGCCACGGTGATGCCATCCGTGTTCGCTGGGAGCAGGAGTACGACGCGATCATCGAGGAGACCCGCCTGTTCGAGTGCGCCGAGGAGCTGCTCGTGGCCGTCGCCGATCTGGGCCTGCGCGTCGTCCTGGCCAGCTCGAGCATCCCCAAGCACGCCGACCGGGCGCTCAGCCTGCTGCACGCCGACCAGCACGCCGACGCGTGGACGACCAGCGAGGACGCCTCGGAGTCGAAGCCGGACCCGGAGCTCCTCGACAAGGCGCTCGCCAAGGTCGAGGGGACCCGGGCCGTGATGGTCGGCGACGCCGTCTGGGACGTCGAGGCCGCCAGCCGTCGCGGGATCCCGACCGTCGCCCTGCTCAGCGGGGGGTACGGCCGGGCCGAGCTCCTCGACGCCGGCGCCGTCGCCGTCTACGACGATCCGGCCGACCTCCTCGTGCACCTCCAGGAGGCCCTGGCCCGTGCGGCCGGCCACTGACCGTCCCACGAACGGATGTGGCGCGTCAGGGTGCAGGTCTTGGACTGGACTCGATTTGTGGAGGCGCCATAGGAGTCCTTCAGGCCCCTGTGCGCGGGCGTGGAGCGCTCCAGGTCGGCCGGGAGGTCCACGTCCATCCGGACTGCGTAGAGGGCCATGCGGTCAGGCCGGGTCGAGCACGAAGTCGTAGGTGACCTCGTTGCCTTGGCCGTCGGCTCGCGCCGTCGGAGCCAGGACGAGCTCGGGCTTCACGGCGTCGGCGACGTCGGTCTCGATCTACTCAGCCGACGCCGAGTAGCGGGGCCGGTCGTGCACGTCGACAGCGCCCGGGACGCAGGGACGTCCCGGGCGCTGTAGGCGCTGGCTCAGGCGTTGCGGATGGCGGAGACGTCGAACTCGAGCTTGATCTTCTCGGAGACGAGCACGCCGCCGGTCTCGAGGGCGGCGTTCCACACGAGGCCCCAGTCCTTGCGGTTGATCGAGGTGGCGCCCTCGAAGCCGACGCGCAGGTTGCCGAAGGGGTCCTTCGCGGAGCCGGTGGACTCGAACTCGATGGTGACGGGCTTCGTGACGTCCTTGATGGTCAGGTCGCCGGTGATGAGCCAGGTGCTGGCGTCCTCGCGCGCGACCCTGGTCGAGGTGAAGGTCATCGTCGGGTAGGTCTCGACGTCGAAGAAGTCGGCGGAGCGCAGGTGGCCGTCACGGTCGGCGCTGCCGGTGTCCACGCTGCTGACGTCGATGCTGAGCGTCACGGTGGAGGCGGCGGGGTTCGCGCTGTCGATGTGCGCGGTGCCCTCGAAGGCCGGGATCGCGCCGCGGACGGTGGTGACCATCGCGTGACGGGCGGAGAAGCCGAGACGCGAGTGGCTGGTGTCGATGGTGTAGTCGCCTGCGATGTCGTCGACGGCGGAGGTGGCGGCGTCGAACGTGTCGGTCTCGGCGGTGCTGGCGTTGCGGGTGAAGATGCTCATTGCGTCCTTCTCGGGTAGTGGAGTGGTGGATCTCATTGAATGCTCAACTACTTTGGTCCGGGCGCTAGTCCCCTTCATCGACTCGACACCTTCGCGGCCAGACAGGACACATCGGGCGATCCGTCCTGGGGCGGCATCAAGGACCTCGGACGAGAAGGGCGTTCCCGCTGAAGACGTGTCGCCGTGGCGGCGCAGGCGGCAGCCCCGCACCAGGTGCGGCAGGCGGTCAGGCTGCGACCGCCACTGGACGCCGGCGGGCACGTTCGCGTGAGAGATGGCGCAGCGTCGTGGCGATGCAGGCGACCTGGAGCCACCCGGTCGCCGAGGTGGTGGTGTTCTCGAACGAGTTCGCCAGGCGTCGGGACCGTCCGAGGCGCCCGTGGGCGACCTCGACGCGCCACGCGTGCCGGTTACTCCAGCGCGCGACCGGCTCACAGCCCCAGACCAGCTCTTCGGATAAGCCACACCCGAGCCCGTCGAAGACACAGCTTAGAACCTCGGTGCCAGCTGCGTCTTGACACAGAGGGGTGCC